>CACZAR010000052.1 GCA_902779135.1 uncultured Coriobacteriaceae bacterium
TGCGATCTCGTCACCGTTGTCGTCGGTAGCGGAAACCTTCATGTCGACGTACTTGTCGTCCTTGACCTTGGTGTTGGCAGGAGCGGGAACGATTTCGACATAGTGCTCGCGCAGCAGGTCGATCTGCTCGTCGATCTGCTCGTCGTCGACCTCTGCAGACGGCATCGTGATCTCGACCGGCTCGTAGCTTGTGAGCTCGCCAGCAGGCTTGGTCTCGATCTCGAAGCTGTAACTGTAATCAGCCTTGTCCTCGGCCAAATCGGCATCCTTGTCAAGATCGGGCTGTCCGACCGGGTAGAACGTACCTTCGTCCATAGCGAGCGGCATCGTTTCGCTGATGATGTCGTCAGTGACGAGCGCGCGAACATAATCTTTACCGAGTGCGCTGTCGATAACAGGACGCGGAGCCTTGCCGCGGCGGAAGCCGGGGATGTTGTAGCTGTTCGCAACTTCTTTGTACTTCTTCTTCATGCGGTCAGCGACCGTTGCGCCCTCGACCGTGACGGTCACCTTGACGCGATTGCCCTCCAAGGCTTCGACTTTAGTTTCCACTTATCAATCCTTCACTTCGGTTTTCTTATTCAACGTGTAGACACGCAAAGATGAATTATTGCACAGATAGACCGACGTTTGAAGGACGTTCACGAACAGAACGAACAATGTTCTACTGATTTGGGAATTTCAGAAATGGTGCGGGCGAAAGGACTTGAACCTTCACACCTTGCGGTACCAGAACCTAAATCTGGCGCGTCTGCCAATTCCGCCACGCCCGCACATGCAGACGATGATACCAGATTCACACATCAGGCGTTGCAAATCGCTCCGAAAGAAGTGGCACACCATTTCCTGGGAGCGGTGTGCCATAAACGAAAAGTGGCACAGCGTTCCCAGGGAGTGGTGTGCCACAGACAACCAGAGAATGCTGCGCCGTCGTAAATGAGTCTCTACCTAAACAACGCCATGACATCAACGAAGTAGAGCATGGCAAGGAAGAGGTACATGCCGAGGAGGCCGAACGCGATCGCGTTCACAACGCCACGTGGAGAGCGCCGCAAGAGCTTGTCCGTAAGCGGATAGATGACCCACACAATGAGAGTTGCCGCGATGCTGTAAACCATCGAATTCTGCAAGCAAACCTGACCCATGAAATTGAACGGCAGCGCACGGTAATCCCAAAGGCTGTAATCCTGGTTCGCAATCATGCCGGTCGTGAAGTCGATGCTCGTGCAAACGAGGGCGGTCAGAAGGAAGCTCAACAACACTGCAGGAAGCACGCGATTTCCAGTTTTCTTCAAAAGCCATCGGGAGGCTGGATGCAAAAGCACGACAATTGCAACGACGGCAGCACCTTCGGCTGTGAATGGAAAGAGCCATTGGTCCCAAAGCATCGCATTCGTTGGGTCGTAATCGCCCATGAATACACCTGCCACAATGAGACGGCAGAACAACATCTCAGCCCAGTGGCCAAGCATCGAGAACACCACGAAATAGATCATCAGATCGCGCCAAAACACCTTGGTACGCACGCGCTCGCGCAAAGGCTTGTCCCAGCTATGACCATCTATTGCTCCAGGCGCAAGATCGGGCGGTTCGCATAGAATGCGCTTAGCGCTTGGAGCGAACAGAAGATATGCGGCTACAGCTACAGCACCGGCATATTCTGCATACATGATTGCTGTGGTTATGGGCTGCCCAATGTAGATTGCCAAAGTATCGAGCGCTCCAAAAGCTGCGTGGTCTATCGCAGCGAGACCGGCAAACAAAAGCGCGGTTGCAGCGCCAATCCAACGTGCGCTTCGTGCGCGCTGCGACATAAGCCACAACGTCACCATTCCTCCAGCCATGAGCACGAGCACGCGGACCATGCTGATGTCGTAGGCAAACATGTGGGGGGAACACACGAAGCCGAACACAAGCGCAAGACCCATTGCAAACCCGAAATAGGCTTGGGACAAACGCAAACCCACTTGGCGCTCGGCGGTCTCGGTTTCGAGGACTGCTTCAGTCATTTGAATCTCTTTCACTTGGGGTTTCATATAGTTATGGTACGTGCGCCCAAGCGGAAGCATCTTTCACTATCTACGTTTCAAAGCATCTGTAACCATGCCGTTAGATACGAGTTATCAGTACGTTGCAGCACGATGCCTAATTAGCATGACCACGTACGTCAGCCGAACACCAAACCGTTCGGGCCAATGTGCACGTAGTACATGACCTCGAGGAATACATAAAAAGCAACGAAACCAACGAACAGCCCATTGGCGAAACGCGGTGGCATTCGATGAAGCCATTTCGCCATGAGCGGGTATATCACCCATACGATAAAGGTCGCTGCGGTCGAATAGACGAGCGTGTTCTGCAAGACGATCTGTCCCATGAAATTGAACGGCAGCTCGCGGTAATCCCAAAGCTCGAAATTAGCATTCGCCGTTATTCCGGTTGTGAAGTCAATCGTGGCACATACCAACATATTGACGAGGAAGCTGATGATGAGCGTAAGCCAAATCCGCCCGCCCGTCTTCTTAAGCACCCATTCCTTGAACGGGAACAAGAGCAACGCGATGAGAACCACCGCGATTCCCTCAGCCGGATAGGGGCACAACCACCAATCCCACAACTGCGCATGTGTGAAATCGTAGTCGCCCATCACGACACCCAGCACGATGAGCCAACAGAAACCTATCTCGGCCCAATGGCCCACGATCGAGAACACGCAGTAATACAACACCAGGTTTCTAATCCACGGCCATGTGAACGGTTTTTCGTAGATATCTTCGTCGGCATCGCTCGTCGGCTTTGCGCTGCTTTCCGATGGAACAACGAATACCTGCTTCGCACGGGATGAGAAGGCAAAGTAAACGATGATGAACAGAGACCCACCAAAGTAGGCAATCCCCCCAGCAATGAGAACCGGCCAGCTGACGACCGAGGCGATGCGTTCGTATTCCCCGCCAAACCCCATGTCGAGCACGGAAAGCACGATGACTATCAACATCGATACAACGATGAAAACCCGCGTTGCATCGGAGCGTTTCTCGATAAGCCATACTGAACGTGCTGCGGCGGTCATCAACACCATGACGCGAATCAGAGTGATATCGTACTCGAAGCTCTCCGCCGGCATGAGCAGCGCCCAGCCGAGCACGGTGAGCATGACCAGCACGAAATAGACCTCGATCACACGAACGATCGGGCCTAACGGCACATTGCTATTGCTATCCTTGTCAAGCGGATGCATCAGATGAAGTTTCGGCTGATGCTTCGGATACTTGGCTCTTCATATCATCGATGTTCTTATCGATTGCATCGAGATCGGCGAGCATCTTCAGCTTTTCGTCGTCTGAAAGCGCCGTCGATAAATTCACCAGTTCACGCATTGAACCGTTCATTGCCGAATATGCGTCGATGGCATCGCTCACATCATCCCGTTCTGCAGCAATCTTCGCTTGCTCTTCCTGTTTCTGTATCTGTTCTGCCATTTCAGGATGCTTGTTCTGTTCGTCAACGCCAGGCGGGTTAATGATGTACAGCGACCAGAGAATTGCACCGAAAATTGCAACGACAACGAACACTATGTTCATGATGTCTCGCGGCACGCGGGCAATCCAGCGTTCCATCAACGGGTACACCCACCATGTAATGATGGCCGCCACCACACCGAACGCAGTGGTGTTTTGGAGACACACCTGCCCCATGATGTTGCAGAAATTATCTCGATAATCCCACAGCTGCAGGTCAGCATTGACGATGAGGCCCATCGAGAACTCGATGAGCGTGCACAGCAATGCACCAGCAAAGAAACTTATAACGTACGCGAGCCAACGCTTCTTTCCAGTGAACTTTTTCTTCAACCACAAGAAGAAGGGGTACAACACCAAAGCAATGATGACGACAGCTGCGCCCTCCATGGGAAACGGATAGAGCCAGTCACGCCACAAAAGGGTGTTGGACGCATCGTATTCGCCTTGCACCAACCCCATGATGATGAACTGGCACATACCCATTTCCATCCAGTGCCCAATAACCGAGAACAAGATGAAATACATGATGAGGTTGCGATAAAACGGCCATCCACGGCGATTGATAACGAAATCATCCTTTTCGTACTCGCCATCGTGTTTCGAGAAATCATTGACGAGCGTGGCTTTCACGCGCTTTGAGAAGATGAAGTAGAAGATGAGGAAGATGTAGAACGCGCCGTTGACGACAAGGGCAAACGGATTGAAGGTCCCCATGCTGACATCAACTGCAGCAGGCACGATAAGCCCGATAGCCGCCATTGCGATGACGAATGGGCGCGCAATCTTGTAGCGGTTGATGAACATCCAGAAAGCAACACCTTCGAGGATGATCATGACCCAGTCCATCATGGTGGTGACGTTGTACACCATGGCATCGCGAGAGGTCAGCACAAGCCAGACAAGCACGGTAAAGATATGGAAGGCAAAAGCAATCTGAACGACGCGCATGAAGCCCATCTTATTCGGGGCACTGAACTTGATGGCGTCATACGCTTGTTTCGCCGACTTCGTTGCAGCCTTGTGCTCTGCTTTCGCTTTCTTACGAGCAGCGCGTTCCTTCTGACGTGCTGCCTTTGCTTTTTCGCGATCGCCACTTTTCTCGGCGATCACGCTGATGCGCATTGCCTCGTCAGCTTCGACGTCAGCTTCCATGGCAATGCCTGCCATGGCAACCGCCTCGGCAGCATCGAGTTGCGCAGCTTGCGTTATCTTCGCGCGCTCCGCTTTGCCGGTCGAATACGCACGGTTGATGGCTCTTTCTGCATCATCGAGCGCTTTGAGTTTAGCCTCGAGATCGTCAACTTCGGGTGTCTCGAGCGTTTCGGGCGTCTCGGGCGTCATATGTTTTTCCAAATCTATTCGAAGGTCAGAATCTTGTCGAAGCCCGTCATCTCGAACACGTCGTTAACGTCGGGCTGTACATTGCGGAACACGAGCGAACCGTTGACGGCAGCACGTTTTTGCATGGCGACGATCACGCGCAGACCAGCAGACGACACGAAATCGCATCCGGACATGTCAACAACGATGTCCTGAATACCCTTCTCGTTGAGCCCGCTTGCAAACTCTTCGAGCTGGGGAGACGTGTTTGTATCGAGCCTTCCCTGCAAAGCGAAAACGTATGGAGTGCCTTCTTGCATAACTACGATTTCCATTGAGCTCATCCTTTCCTCACGAGGTGTACGACACCTTGTGCCTATACCTTGCTCCGTATACGACGGACCTTACCACTTCTTGACTATTGTCACGACATTGCTTTCATCTACTCGTTCATATCTTATTTCATCTACGCTACGTTTGGCCATAAGGATACCCAAACCACCGATCGGCACTTCGGCAATGTCGTCAGGCGTGACCGCATCTGGTTTAGCAAGCGGATTGTACGGTATGCCCTCGTCGATGATGTCAACCGTGATTGATGGCGGATCGGCGCTGTAGGTATAACTGATGCGCGCAGTCCCCGGATTCTCCTGCGTCGCATCGGGGTACGCGTAATGGGCAACGTTGACGAACAACTCCTCAACCGCAATATCGAGTTGATGCTGGACTCGCAGCGGACACAATCTACGGTCTAGCTCGGTGTGAATGAACTCGTTGACACGCGGCAGCTCGTCAACATCTGCTGGAACGATTAGAGACGCCGTGATCTCAGGCGGAACGCCGACTTCAAGGGCAAGGATTGTGATGTCATCCGATTGGATCGCGCCCGTCGAATGACGCGCAACATCGCGTCGCACACATTCGATAAGCTCACGAGGATGCAATGGATAATTCGCGCGGGCCAGCTTGATCAGCTGCTCTTCCCCATAAAGTGCGCCGTCGACATCCATAGCCTCCGTCACACCGTCGGTGTAAATCAGGAACTGGTCACCAATCTTGCAATCAACTGAATATGCCTGGTAGGGCAAGCCCTCGAACAGGCCCAGCGGCAGACCTGACTTCTCGGTGAGCCAACGCCAATCGGTTTCTTGCCAGAGCAGCGGTGGGTTGTGGCCTGCATTGACGAAGTCAACATGTCCGTTTGCATAATCGTACACACCGACAAACGCCGTCACGAACATTCCTGCGTCGTTTCCATCGCACAGCTGTCTATTTGCGTTTTCGACCGCCTCGCCAAGCTCCATGCCGCTCTCGACGTAATCGCGAATTTGGGTTTTCGCCTTCATCATGAAGAGTGCAGCAGGCACGCCTTTACCGCTAACATCGGCAATCACGAATCCGAGCTTGCCGTGTTCGCCATCGCAATCGTCACCGATGAGGAAGAAATCGTAGAAATCTCCGCCAACTTCACGTGCTGGGTTCATGATTGCGTATACATCGAATTTCAAGATGTCAGGATACGGCGGGAATATGCGCGGGAGCGCAGATTCCTGTATTTCTTTAGCAGTTGCCAACTCGGCATCCATGCGTGACTCAGCCTCAGATATCCAACCTTTGAGTGCTTGGACCGTTTCATTTATTCCATTCGACAGAGACTCGAATTCACGCGTACCGCGCACATTGACCACTTCATCGAGATCGCCGCTCGTGATACGCGAAAGTGAGGTGTTCGTCTCGTCGATGCGTTGGAGCACGACCCTCCTGAGCAACGTCGAAATGAGCAATGCAACGACGACTAAAATGATGAAGAACGAGAGCGTCGACCACATCATCACCGAAGCTCGACTCGCGAATACCTTGCTCGCCGGCATTATCGTCATCACCATGTAATTGCCGGTTCTCTCTGCATAAAGGTATGCAAGGTATGATTTGACGGGATCCCCGTTACCATCGGTATACGAATCTAGCGTTATCAGCTGCTCGTCGTATACAATGCGCTCGACTTCGTCATTGTCAATGCTGCGCTGGATCGCTTCCAAGATATCTTCGTCGAAGTGATCTTCAAGATAATCTCCTAGCACAAACCGATTATGGTCGGACAACACGACGTAGAGCGAGCCGTCATCCGATAGGTCAGAAGATATGACGATGATTCCATCGTCCTCGGGATCGTATCCATTCAACATCCCATCAATCGACACGATTTCGCTAAGCTCTTCAACCTGCTCTTCTGATATGGAATATACGTCGACTCCGTTATTCTCCAAATAATCTATGAGCGTATCGCCATGATTCATAGCTTCATTTAGCTGTAGGCAAAGGTAATCAACCTCCCCTTTCAACTTCTCATCAGACGCTTGGCGTTCACCGATTGAAATAGCAACAAAGCACAATGCCGAGGTGATCATGAACACTACGACCATGACCACAATCAACCAGAAAACGAACACGGACTTCAGGCCACGATCTGCGCTCAATGACTCGAGCTTTCGCATCCCAAAATAACCGAATATGCATATGATGGTCATGAACGCCGCATCGACCCACGCTTGCACGCCGGAATCTCCAAGTCGCGTAACTGCCTGTGCAATCACGGCTGTTTGATCCTCGCTAAGGGATGCATTTTGAGCCCCGGCTGCCTCGCTCGCAGCAAGATCGGCCAAAACTGCTGCCATGGCATTCACTACGAAACCAATACTATAAGCCCACGACACGACTACGCACACGATGCAGACGTATATGACGCTTTTAACAGGGCCAGGATCATTGCGCAGGGCAAATGCAAAGAGAAACCCGAGTATGAATCCACCAACGGTGAACATGATGATTGACGTCAATGGTGTGACAAATGTCAACTCGTAATAATCAAGGGGTAGGAGCATCGAATGATAGTAAAGGACGATACCCGCTATGAGACCCATAGCAGTTCCCCAGAACACACCAAGCAGAATGGCAGCAAGCGCAACGGGAAGAAGCAAAACGATTGCATATGATTGCTTTCCTATCACGCTGATATCCAAGAAGCCCAGTTGAGCAAACGTCAACGAGATGACTGATATTGCAAGGAATCCGGCTACGATCAAGCGAATCTCGCGGCTTTGATTGGAAAGTGTTCCTTTCCAGCGCAATATTCTTTTCTTCTTAGCCATCACGATCCATTCGTTGCAATCGAAACGCTTTTGCTTGCTGCTGTGTATTTTATTATATGACTAAAACTGCCACCTGTTCCTCGCCTCTTAGCACCTCGAAGATTCCCTTCCAGTCGAAGAAAATCCTGCACACCGACTCCAAACTGCTATTATTGTTCCTTGTACTGCAACCGAGGAAGGGATACTTCGTGAAAGGCATAATCGAAAAATACAACAGCGTAAGCCTCGTGCTTCGAATCGTCATAGGTCTGGTCATCGGCGCCATACTTGCGCTGTTCATTCCGAGCGACGGATCGCTTGTACCAGCCGTCATCACGCTTTTGGGCACCCTGTTCGTTAACGCTTTGAAGGCCGTGGCGCCTATCCTGGTCTTCTTCCTCATCATCAGCGCGCTTTGCAACGCCGAAGCGCCGGGTTCGATGAAAACCATCATCATCCTCTACATCGTCTCGACGTTCGTTGCAGCGCTCGTCGCCGTCATCGGCAGCTATCTCTTCCCCATGGAACTGACGCTTGCCGCCGCTGACGACATCACGCAGTCGTCGCCTTCTGGCATCGGTGAAGTTCTGAACACGCTGCTCATGAACATCGTGGCCAACCCCGTAGCCGCCATTGTGAACGCGAACTACATCGGCATCCTCGTATGGGCAGCCATGCTGGGCGTTGCCCTGCGTGCCGCCAGCGACACCACGAAGAACGTCTTCGCGAACGTCTCCGACGCAATCGCGACGATCGTCCGCTGGATCATCAGCCTGGCTCCGTTCGGCATCCTCGGCTTGGTCTATGACGCAGTTGCCACCAACGGCATGGAGATCTTCATCGAGTACGGCCAGCTGATCCTTCTGCTCGTCGTGTGCATGTTCTTCATCGCTCTCGTCGCGAACCCGATACTGGTCTTCATCCTCACGCGCAAGAACCCTTACCCGCTCGTTCTTCGCTGCCTGCGCGACTCGGGCATCACCGCATTCTTCACCCGCAGCTCTGCGGCTAACATCCCGGTCAACATGGAGCTGTGCGAGGACCTCGGCCTCGACAAGAACCTGTACTCGGTTTCGATTCCGCTCGGCGCAACCATCAACATGGCGGGCGCTGCCGTCACGATTACCGTCATGGCCATGCAGGCCGCAAACACCGTTGGCCTCACAGTCGACATCCCGACCGCCGTCATCCTCTCAGCTCTGGCAGCCGTCTCGGCATGCGGCGCTTCCGGCGTCCCTGGTGGCTCCCTCCTGCTCATCCCGCTGGCTTGCTCGCTGTTCGGCATCCCCAACGACGTGGCCATGCAGGTCGTTGCCATCGGCTTCATCATCGGCGTGATTCAGGACTCCTGCGAGACCGCGCTCAACTCCTCGTCTGACGCGGTGTTCACAGCTACGGCGGAATATCGTACATGGATCAAGAAGGGACGCGATTTCGTGATGGGCAAGAACAACACGCCCATGGCATAGCGCCACTCCTCAACGCATGAAAATGGGCCACCGGTTAATTCCGGTGGCCCATTCTTTTACTTCTTTTTTGAGGTTCTACATCCTCTCAGGAGCGGATACGCCCAACAAGCTCAACGCCAGGGCAAGCACAATGCGGGATGCATCAGCAAGCGTCAAGCGTGCATCGCGTACTGCATCGTCCTCGCCAATGATGTGGCAGTTCGTATAGAACTGGTGGAACAGGCTTGCGAACTCCTGAGCATAATGGGTCAGCCTGAACGGAGCGCGGTCGCGCGCAGCCAGGGCGACAACCTCGCCGAAATCATCCATCTTGCGCATGAGCGCAAGCTCGGATTCATGCGTCAGAAGCGACAGGTTGACGTCTGCAGGCACAATGCGCTTCGCAAGCTCATCTGCACTCTCGGAATCATCTCCAGCCGCCTTGCGGAGAATCGAGCAAATGCGTGCATGAGCGTATTGCACGTAATACACCGGGTTGGACGCATCCTGCTTCTTGGCCACTTCGATGTCGAAATCGACTGCCTGATCGGACGAACGCGACAACATGAGAAAACGGGTGGCGTCGACGCCAACTTCGTCAACAAGCTCTTCGAACGTGACCATTTCACCCGTACGCTTCGACATGCGCACAGGCTCGCCATCGCGCAGCAGATTGACAAGCTGGCCGAGCACGACTTCGAGCATGCCGGCATGGCCCCATGCTTCCATCATGGCTTCGCAGCGCTTGATGTATCCATGGTGGTCTGCGCCCCAGATGTCGATCAGATGGTCGAATCCGCGGCAAACTTTGTCGTAGTGGTAGGCCATATCGCTCGTAAAATACGTGAGCTCGCCATTGGCCTTGATGAGCACGCGATCTTTGTCGTCGCCGAATTCAGATGAACGGAACCATGTAGCATCCTCTGCTTCGAAGATGTAGCCCTTCTCGTTCATGACCTCGAGCGCACGGTCAACCGCGCTCTTGCCGTTCTCATCTGGCACATAGAGGTTCCTCTCGCTGAACCAGCAATCAAACGTCGTACCGAACTTCTCGAGCAACGTCTTCTGGTTCTCGAGCATCTCGTGGTAACCGATTTCGCGGAAAGCCTGCATGCGCTCTTCGTCGCTCAGGTTTTCATAGGCACGACCCTCGCGATCGATGATGCCTTGCGCGATGTCGGCTACGTACGCTCCGCCATAGCACTGCTCCGGCATCTCGACATCATGACCGAGCAGCTGCATGTAGCGCACGGAAATCGAATTGCCGAACACGTCCATCTGGGTGCCGTGATCGTTCACATAGAACTCTTCGAACACGTCGTATCCCGCATGGCGCATGACACGCGCCATCGAATCGCCCAAAGCTGCCCAACGACCGTGGCCGATATGCATGGGACCGGT
>CACZAR010000053.1 GCA_902779135.1 uncultured Coriobacteriaceae bacterium
ACGGTGATTGAGGCTATAACTGTCCAGGTCGGCCGGACGGGGATACTGACGCCAGTCGCCGAGCTGCATCCGACGGACCTCGCAGGCTCCACGATCTCCCGCGCGACGTTGCACAACGCGGACCAGATAGCGCGTCAGGACATCCGCATTGGAGACCACGTCTGGCTCGTCAAGGCGGGGGACGTGATACCGGCCGTGGAGTCGGTCATCACCGAGAAGCGCACGGGGCAGGAGAAAGTGTTCGAGATGCCGGCGAAATGCCCCGTGTGCGGGGGCAAAACGGTACGGAACGGCAGGACTGCTGCGGGGACGCAGCGATGGCTTTGCAAGTCCTGCAGGGCGACCGCGACGCACAGGATCGACAACGACGCAAAGCTGCTCAAGACCTTTCTGAAATGGCTGTTCTCGTCGAAGACGCAGGCCGAGGGCCCGTGGAGCGCGAGGACGTTCAGGCGAAAGTGCGCGAAGTTCTGGGAAGTGTGGCCGATACCGCAGCCGACGGGCGAGGTCCACCACGTCGTGTTCGTCGACGGCATCCACATCGCCAAGAACGTGGTCGTGCTCATCGCCAGCTAGACAGCAGCGATGCAAAAACCGGGAAGCTCACCGGCGGTTGGGTGGAGGACGGCGACGGTGTCTATCACGCTGGTGGCGGCATCTATGTGTGGCCCTATTCAGCGCTCGTGCTGCAAGGCGGTACGATCACGGGCAACAAGCCGCCCATCGCCGTAATGCAACGCAAAACGGCCTAATTCCCGCTCATTTGCGGGTGATTTGCGGATTTCGCGTCCGCATGTACTTTGAAAAAGAGGAACAGGCCACGAGTTTTAAGCTCATGGCCTGCGGTTTTCCGTGGTGGAGATGATGGGATTCGAACCCACGACCCCCACGTTGCGAACGTGATGCTCTCCCAGCTGAGCTACATCCCCACGTGTATGTGCGCTCACGCGCAAAAAAGTATTTTGCGGGTAGCGACGGTGTTTGTCAACAAAATGCGCCGTTCCATTCAATTCCAACAAATTGCAGCGGAATCAAAGGACATCGGTTCTCGCTTGCGACACTACGCGAGAATTTGCTCCCCGGCGTCGTCCATAAGCAGGCTGCCGTCAATCGAGATGGGGGCAGGCTCGAGGTCCGCCTCGATGACGAAGGGGGCGAACAGCGGCTCGCCATTCTGTGATAGCTCGACTGTGCCGGTCAAGACGTCGACGTACTGGTACGATTGGCGTGCCGTGCGGCCACGTTTGCGGTCCATCTCCATGATGAACAGGCGCGGGTGTACTTGCGTCAAAACGCCTTCGCTCTCGATGATCTTCGAACGGCCCATGTTCGCGCGAACACGCAGGCGCTGGCCAACGTAATCGCTCAACGTGTCGTGGATCGAATCGACGATTTTAGCTTGTTGTGCAAGGTCCATTGGTTCTCTTTTCGCTCTCAGCATGCAAAATGTTCGGCGGGCATTTTATCACGCTCGTCAATACCTTTTCTACCCTTTGTTTTGACGATGCATCATCTCAACATTTCATCCCGCTATAATGTAAAGGTTGTTTTTGTTTGAAAGGACCATCCATGAAAGCGTTGATTCCCGCAGCCGGCCTCGGCACGCGTTTCCTACCTGCAACGAAAGCTCAGCCGAAGGAAATGCTGCTCGTCGTCGACCGTCCCGCAATCCAATATGTAGTGGAGGAGGGTCTGGCAAGTGCCGCCGATGAGGTGGTCATCATTAACAGCCATTCCAAAAAGATCATCGAAGACCATTTCTCACCCGATCCCGAGCTTGTCGCGCTGTTGCGCGAACGCGGCAAGAACGCCTATGCTGACGAGGTTGAGCGTGTCGGCAACATGAACGTCAGCTATGTGTACCAGGAAGAGGCCCTCGGCCTTGGTCATGCCGTGCGTTGTGCCGCCGAAAAGACGGGTGGCGAAGCGTTCTATGTGTTGCTCGGCGATGTGCTCGTGCCCAACAACGCGATGCTGCCGCGTATGCAGGAAATATCTGACGCACATGGTGGCGCGAGCGTCATCGCAGTCATGCCGGTACCTCAGGAGCAGGTGAAGCGCTTCGGCGTTATCGCGGGTGAAGCGGTGGCCGATGACGTGTGGAAGGTTGATTCGCTCGTTGAGAAGCCTGCACCGGAAGACGCTCCGTCGAATCTTGCAGTGTTCGGACGCTATCTGCTCTCGCCGCGTGTTATGGAGCTGCTTGCCGACCAGAAGCCTGGCGTGGGTGGCGAAATCCAGCTGACCGATGCACTCGACGCCGTGCTGAAGGAAGAGGAG
The DNA here is from genome assembly GCA_902779135.1 of uncultured Coriobacteriaceae bacterium. Taxonomy (GTDB): domain Bacteria; phylum Actinomycetota; class Coriobacteriia; order Coriobacteriales; family Eggerthellaceae; genus UBA9715. The sequence continues at coordinate 2,281 of CACZAR010000053.1, forward strand.
ATGTACGCGCTCGTCATCGATCCCGCCGACGGCTTCGACACTGGCACGATTGATACATGGCTCGAGACGAACAACATACTGTATCGTCGTTATCTCGAGCCGAAGGACTAAGCAACACTGCGCTTGAATGCGGCCTATCGGCCTGTTGACCAGCTTTTTGGTCATTTAATAGACATAGTCAACTAATCTACGAAGTGGTAGAGTACTCTCTACCACTTTTCTTATGCAGGAGGAACAATGAGCACCAAGTACATGATTTTCAGCGGCTTTCTCGGGTCGGGCAAGACCACAGCCATGATCGCTATGGCACGTGCCGTCAACGCACGCGATCAGAAAGAAGGGGAGCCGAGTCATGTAGCCATCATTGCGAACGATCTTGGTGCGAAGAATCTGGTCGATGCCGATTACACGCGCACGGCTGATGTGCCGATCGACGAGATTCCCGGCGACTGCATCTGCTACATCACCGACGATCTGGTGTACCACATCAACCGGCTAGCCGATGATGGTGCGGGCATCGTGGTGTCGGACATCCCTGGTTGCGGCGTGGGCGCGCTGAACCATGTGTATGTGCCGCTGAAGGAGCAGTACCCGGGCAAGTTCGACCTGCTGCCGCTCGTATGCCTGGTCGATCCGATGCGCCTGCGCATGATACTGCCGCAAAAGGAGGACATCCATCTGCCCGAGGAAATGCGTTTCCTGCTGAATGCGCAGCTGGCCGAAGCGGACGTCATCGTTCTCAACAAGATCGACCTCATCGACGACGAAGAGCGGGAGGCCGACCTGGAGTTCATCCGCAAGGCATATCCCGACATCCCGGTCATGGCGATGTCGGCGCGTACGGGCGAGGGCATCGAGGATCTGGTCGATTACCTGCTTTCGCATGAAGCTTCCGCCGAACCGCGCGACCTGGGCACCGATTCCGAGGAGTTCGACGCCGCCGAGGCGCAGATGTGCTGGTACAACCGCCGCTTCTTTGCCGAGGAGCGCGACGGCAAGAACATCGACTTCAACCTGGTCATCGAAGACTTCATGGAGGCAATCCGCGAGGGCCTCATCGAAGCTAAGCGCAACGTTCCGCATCTGAAATTGTTTGCGGCAGGCGAGGGCGATGACTTCGTGAAATGCTCGATTGTCGGTATCGATTACGATCTGGAGTTCGAGCGCAAGCTCGATCACGAGTATTCCGGCATCGCCATTGTGGTGAACGCACGCGCTGTGTGCGAGTCGGAGACGTTTGGCGATATTGCCGAAGATGCGATGGACGCCATCAAGTCGAAGTACAACCTGAAGTGCCGTGTCATCTTCACCGAATGCTTCGGGTTCGCTGACGAAGGCCGCCGCAATGGCGGTCGCGCCTCAAGGTATGCCGAATAGTCGTTCGGCTTTGCTCGTGGCACAATAGATGAATCACCAGCCTTCCCGCTCGTTCGACGCACGAGAAGGCGTAGCTTGACCCGGAGGGGCACATGGGACTGACAACCATACATGACGAAGTGCGCGAATACTACGGGCGCACGCTTGCCGGGTCAGATGACCTGCATACCGATGCTCCGCATTGCGAAGCGGTGCCGCCTCCGAAATACGTGCTCGACGTGATGCCGCTCATCGCCGACGAGATCGTCGCACGTTTCTACGGATGTGGCAGCCCCATCCCGCCAGCGCTCGAAGGGGCGACGGTGCTCGATTTGGGTTGCGGTACGGGCCGCGATGTTTACGTGCTCTCGAAGCTCGTTGGCCCCACGGGACACGTGATTGGCGTCGACATGACGCCCGAGCAGCTTGAAGTAGCCGAGCGCTATCAGCAGGAGCAAGCTGAACGCTTCGGATTCGAGGAGTCGAACGTCGAGTTCCGCTTAGGCTACATCGAGGACCTTGCGGCGATTGGCATCGAGGACGAGTCCATCGACCTCGTCGTGTCGAACTGCGTCGTGAATTTGTCCCCGTTCAAAGAACTGGTGATGAACGAGGTCTACCGCGTGCTCAAGCCTGGTGGCGAGCTGTACTTCTCCGACGTTTACGCGAGCCGTCGCCTTCCCGACGAACTGCGCGACGATCCCGTGTTGCACAGCGAATGCCTGGGTGGTGCCACATATGCAGAAGACTTCCGTCAACTCATGCGCCGAGCGGGCTGGCCACATGTCGTGTGGACGGTCGACGACCCCATGTACGTAGGCGACTTAGCCATTGAGACGCGTGTCGGTTTTACGAGCTTTCGCTCACGCACCATCCGTGCCATCAAGTGCGACGGGCTGGAAGAGACCGAAGAGGACTACGGCCAACACGCCACGTATCTCGGCGGCATGCCCGAAATGCCGCGCTATTTTGATTTCGATTCGGAGCTGCGTTTCGTGAAGGGCAAACCGCGTGCTGTAAGCGGCAACACGGCCCGCATGATCGAAGCGTCTCGCTACGGCAAATACTTCGAGGTTTCTCCGGCGCGTCTTCACCGCGGCGCATTCAATGCCGAACGCGCACAGCAGGCGCTCGAGGTGCGCAAGGGCAAGCGCGTCGTCGATCTGAAAATGCTCGAAGATGCTTACGATCAAGCTGACTACTTGACGTTCGAAGAGCGCGTTGGCCAGCCCACGCTGCTCCAGACCTGCGAGCACCAATCGACCATGCAGGTGAACATCACCTATGCGTGCAACCTGGCATGCCGTCATTGCTATCTCGAGTGCACTCCACAGAAAACCGAGGCGATGTCGCGCGAAACGCTCGAGAAGTGCCTCGAAGCTTTCAAAGCGGGCAAATTCAAGACCATGGATATCACGGGTGGCAGCCCCGAGCTGCATTCCGATTTCGAATGGTTCTTGCGCGAGTCCGCAAAGCTCGGCGATGTGATCGTACGTACCAATTTGACGCTCGAGCAACAGCCTGAATACGCGCATTTCCTCGACGTGTTCGCAGAAGTTGGTCCGCAGGTCGTAGCGTCGCTTCCGTTCTACGATCCACGAGGTACCGAGAGCCAGCGTGGTTCGCGCGTGTTCGAGCGGGCCATCGCGAGCATCCGCGAACTTAACAAGCGCGGGTACGGACAAGGCGGCGACCTCAAACTCGACCTCGTCTACAACGTGGCCGGGCCGTTCCTGCCGCTTCCACAGGACATGATCGAGTCCATCTACCACAAAGTGCTCGAGCGCGATCAAGGCGTCAAGTTCGATCATCTCTTCGCGTTCAACAATTGGGCATGCGGGCGCTTTGCGGCCGACCTGCTTGACATGGGCATGTTCGACGATTACCTGGCGCTTCTTGCTGATAACTTCAACGCCATGGCCATCACGCGCCTCATGTGTCGCGATATGGTCAACATTGACTACGACGGCCGCCTGTACGATTGCGAACCGAACCATGTGCTGGGTTTGCCCATCCAGGTCGATGGTCGCGATGCGACGATTGACGACTTGTTGACTGGTCAGCTTCCGCCGCGGCAGGTGCGCACGAACCCGCTGTGCTACAGCTGCTCTGCTGGTTTCGGATCCAGTTGCGGTGGCGCTCTGATTTAAAACCGAGAAGCGACGAGGCCCGCCATAAGAGCGGGCCTCGTCTAAGGAGGGGATGATGCGGTGTCTTGGCACCGCTACTGCTCGAAGCAGTTGCAATTGGAAGGAGGGGAGCCTTCCTCTTGCTGAACCCATTATAAAAAAGCGTTTTGAAGTGGGTATGATGCGGATTCGCTCAATTTGCGAAGCGGCTGTGAACAAACGGTGAACGTGTCACTTAGCCGTAACCTTTCTAACAGGGTATCATTGGCAAAGAGGCATCTTGAGGATAGGAGAAGCTATGCCTGATATCGAGTTGCGCTTCGACAAGGACATGCTGGTGCTTTCGGCGCCGATCGATGCTGTTTTGGCCCGTCAGGGCATTGATTCGGCACGCGACAGGCAGTATCTCAACTTGATGGAGCCCGATGTGGTGCAAGACGCCTTGAACCTCGAGGTGGTCGCCGGAGCCCAATGCCTCGTCACAACGACCGAGGACATCACGCGTGCGCGCCTCGCTCACGTGCGGATGGACGATGACGCGGAGCGCCTCGCTCGTGAAGCACTGGCCATCGCGAACGATGCCACGCCCCAACATATTCTCGTCGAGATCGGGCCGACTGGTTTGCCGCTCAATTCATCTTCGAAGGCATCGCTCAACGAGAACCGTGCCCAATACGCTGATGCCGCGCGGCTGTTCGGCAACGAGGGTTTCGACGCGTTCTTCCTCAACGGGTTCACCAGCATCTCCGACATGAAATGCGCGCTCATGGGGGTTGCCCAGGTGAGCGACAAGCCCGTGTTTGCTTCGATGGCCATTGGCGAAGCAGCACTCGAACCCGTTACGGTGCCCTCCGATGGTTCGAGCACCGATGCTGATGCGGCCGACCAGTCTGCTTCCCATGCGTTCAGCTTCTACGAACCCGTCGAGGTGCCGACGTTCACAGGTGCACGCAAACCTCGTACGCCGCTGCCAATCGAGCAGTGGCCCGAGGCTGTGGCGGCGATGGAAGACCTGGGTGCCGATGTCATCGGGTTCGAGACGGCTGATCCGATTCCCAAAGCAGTGGAGTACGCGCAGCAGGCGGCGCGCTTGACGGGCTTGCCGCTCCTCGCACAGCTCTACGTCGATCCGACGCTGCAGGGAAAGAAGACAAGCCCGCTCGTTCCGTTAGCGGACATCGAGGAGTACACGCCTGACACCATGGGGCCTGTTGCTGTGAAGCTGTACGGTGCCGGCGTGCAGTTCCTGCGCGCAACGGGCGCTGCGACGCCCGCGTACACAGGAGCGCTTGCTGCGACTGTCGCGGGTCTTGATGTGCACAAGAATTAATAGGTTTATCAAGTGGCACGTAGCTCCCAGGGAACAGCGTGCCACTTTGCGAAATGGCACAACCTTCCCTGGGAACAGTGTGCCACCCAAGATTGCGAAGTGCGACGGATGGAGGGAACGATGTCGGTCCAGCCGAGTCCTGATTACGGAGCGTTGCAGCTTATCGTCGATGATTTGTACGAAGGCATGCCCCACGATTACGAAGTACGGCGGCTCGATGTGGTCATCGCCGCGGAGTCGAGCGACTTGCCAGCTGACTTGCAGGAAATCGTCACGTTGCTGCCTCCGGGCAACTATACGCGTATGCGGTTGTGCGATCAGCTGAATTCGTCTATTGTCGGCCATGCGTGGGGCCAAGTTTACGGAACGGTCGAGTAGGGAAGGGGTGTTGCCTTGAACGGCGTAGTCGAGTGGGTTAAAAACTTCATACACGGCGATAGCCTGCAAGCGTGGGTGGTTGCGGCGCTCATCATCTTGGCAACTGCGATTGTGTCCGCAATTGTTACCCGTGTCATCAGAAGACTCATGCAAGTTGATGGCTTGCCGATTCCCGAGAGTTCCATCATCGTCAACATAGTTCGCATCGTCATTTGGGTCTTGGGCATATCCATCATGCTTTCCGCATGTTTCAACGTCGATGTGAATGCTCTTCTTGCGGCGTTGGGCGTTGGCGGCATCGCGCTCTCACTCGGCCTTCAAGACACGATCAAGAACTTCATTGGCGGCCTGCAGGTCACGCTCATGGGTATCGTGCATCCGGGCGATCATGTTGTCGTTGACGGCGTCGAGGGCATCGTCCAAGACGTCACCTGGCGTCAGACGGTCGTCAAGGATTACGACAATAATGTTCATCTGATTCCCAATGCAGTCATCAACGCGACGACTGTGCAAAAGATAGATCCTGACCTCCTCGTCATCACGCTGATTTCCTTTGTGAATGACGGCCGCGATCTCGATGAGATGACGCATGAGATGGAGCTGCTTGCGAAGCAGGCCGTCGAGAAAGTGACGCCTCTCGAAAAGGATCCATGGATTCTCATCACCCAAATCGGCGAATACGGCATCTGGGCGAAGATGCGTTTCGTGCTGAAGGAAGCGACCTATGCGCGCGAGGCACGCGACGCTGCTCTGCGCGCGATTGCTCCCTACACGCGCAACAACGCGCCTGACATGCTGTCTAGCGGCAGCAATGAGGATTAGCAAGAATAAGTCAAGACTGTTTTTTCCGCAGGTCATGCGCTAGCCTGACGCTAGGCCCCGTTTTCGAAACCGTACTTTAGCGGTGGACCGACATAACTATGCAAGGGAGCTCTAGATTGCGCGTGAAATGGGGATTCGCATCTGTTGATGCGAAAGCCAGGCAGCAAGCTGCGAGCACCCACCTTTCGGGGTGGGTTCATCCTTCCGGTTCGGAGACGGGGTTTCCCATATGTTGATGCTGGTCTGACGCGCAATTTGCGTGAAAACGTGCTATAGTTCTGCCACGTGATTTCTAGGAGGCCAATATGGATGTCAACTCAATTCTGTTTGCATTGCTAATCGTTGCAGGAATCGTGGCGCTCGTCGCCCTTGCCGTGCTTTTCTTGGAGCTCGTGAAGATGATCAAAGTCGCACGTCAGAAGGTCGAAGATCTCGACCAGACGCTCAAGAACGTTGAGAGCATGACGACTAGCTTGACACCCGCTATGACGAGGGTCGATCCGCTCATGGAGCGCATCACGCTCACGGTTGATTCGGTCAACCTCGAAATGATGCGCGTCGACCAAATTCTCGAGGATCTCACCGAGATCACCGATACGGCCTCTTCGGCCACCACAGCGGTGGACAACATCGCCAGCGCGCCCGTCAAGGCGGTCAGCAGCGTGGCCACCAAGGTCAAGAATAAGCTCGGAGCCAAGTCCGCCAGCGATGAGTCCGCGCAGCTCGCCGAGCAGCGCGTTGCTGTTGCCCGCGCCCTCGAAGACTACAAGGCAGCCGAGGCAAAGGAAGCTGCGAAGGCTGCAAAGGAAACCGAGGCTGACGACGAAGCCGAGGAGCCTGTCGAGTACATCGAAATCAAGGAAGAAGCAGCCGAAGAGATCGCCGAGGCAGCTGAGGAATAGGAAGGGCAACCTAAGCCCCGATGGCTGATACCAAAAATACCTTCGAGTCCAATTCCAACGAATCGGGCGTAAGCGATAAGGCGCGCAGGCGCCTTATCAGCGTTTGGACGTGGGTTGGCGCAATCCTGCTTTTTGCGGTTGCTATTTACGTGTCGGGCATTCTCATCATTCCCATCGGCATCATCGTATGGGCGGCCGTGTTCGTGTTCATGCTTCGCGGGCCTGTCAATTGGCTCGATGAACACGGGGTGAACCGAACGGTTGGCACGGTTCTTGCATTTGCCTTGCTCATCGTGGTGCTGGCCATCTTGCTCTTTGTCGTGTTCTCACCGATCTTCGGCATTCGAGACCAGTTCGTCGACCTCATGACCAGCTTACCCACCTACGCTGCCGACTTCCAAGCGTGGGCGAACGACATGTATGCGCGCTATGCTGACTTCTTGCAAAGTGACGAAGTGCGTGACACGGTCTCGAGCGTGCTCAAGGCCTTCAGCGAATGGCTGCAATCGTTTGCGGCAAGCAGTGCGACGGGCATCGTCGCTGCAGGCACTTCGATCGTCAACATCGTCATGTGCATCGGCTTCGGCCTGGTCATCGCGTTCTGGATGCTCATCGAGCTGCCGAACCTCGGCAAAGAGGCCTATCGCATCATCGGCGAGAAGCACCATGACGATGCCGAGATGCTGCATTTGACGGTTACGCGCGTCGTGGGCGGCTATTTGAAGGCGACCATCATCCAGTGCACCGTCATCGGCGTGGTGTGCGGCATCATGTTCGCGATTCTCGGCGTGCCGAGTCCGGTTGTGTTCGGCATTCTCACCGGCTTGCTCAACATCATCCCCATCGTCGGTCCGTGGCTCGGCGGCGGGCTTGCTTTCGTCGTCAGCATTCCGACCAGCACGCTGACTGCTGTCATCGCACTCGTCGGCACCGTCATCGTGCAGCAATTGGTCTACACGTTCCTGTCGCCGAAGCTCATGGGCGACTCGGTCGACATCCATCCGGCGCTCACGTTCATTGCCTTGATGGCAGGCTCTGGTATCGGTACGGTCATGGGCGGCTTGATGGGTGCGCTCATCGGCGCCTTGCTCTCGATTCCTCTTACGGCTATGGCGAAATCCATATTCGTGTACTACTTCGAAAAGAACACCGGGCGTCGAATCGTTTCACCCGATGGTGTGTTTTTCAAAGGTGCTGCGAATGAGGATGTCCATGTCGATCCGGTGGGCGATGCCACTGCACCATCGCCTCAAATTTCGCCGAGTGCGACGGGAAGCATTCCCTTTATCGACGATCTTTCAGGCAAACTTCCCAAAATTGAACAACAAGACGAGGACAAACCAGCTAAGAAATAGGAAGGCTGTTCCATGCAATACATGACGACCGCGGAAATCCGCGAAAAGTACCTGCAATTTTTCAAAGTACCTGCAATTTTTCGAGGAAAAAGGCTGCAAGCGCATGCCCTCCTCGTCGCTGATTCCCGACGATCCATCGCTGCTGCTCACGAGCGCTGGCATGGTTCAGTTCAAGCCGTACTTCCTGCACGTTAAGGAATTCGATCCTGCCTACATCGGTTCGACCACTGTCCAGAAGTGCGTGCGCACCAACGACATCGACATCATCGGCACGACTGGTCGCCACCTATCGTTCTTCGAGATGATGGGCAACTTCAGCTTCGGCAAGTACTTCAAGAAGGAAATGTGCGCTTGGGCGCTCGAGTTCTCGACCGACGTGTTGGGGCTGCCTGTTGAGAAGCTGTACTTCACCGTCTTCGAGGACGACGACGAGACCATCGAGATCTGGAAGTCGCTCGGCATTCCCGAGAGCCACATCTCGCGCTTGGGCGAGGATGACAACTTCTGGCGTGCTGGCCCGACCGGCCCGTGCGGCCCCTGCTCCGAGCTCTACTACGACCAGGGCCCCGAGTTCGGTTGTGGCAAGCCGGATTGCGCGCCTGGCTGTGATTGCGACCGCTTCCTCGAGTACTGGAACTGCGTGTTCACCCAGTTCGACGGTCAAGAGGACGGCACGCTCGCACCGCTGCCCACCAAGAACATCGACACCGGCCTCGGCCTCGAGCGCACGGCTGCCATCATGCAGGGCGTCCAGTCCAACTACGAGACTGACGTGCTGCGCAGCCTGGTTGCCGTGGGCGAGCGCCTGTCGGGCAAGACCTACGACGGCAACATGATTCCGGGTGCCATTTCCGCCGAACAGGCCAAGACCGACCTCAGCCTGCGCATCTGCGCAGACCACAGCCGCTCGGTCTCGTTCATGATTGCCGACGGCATCCTTCCCTCGAATGAAGGCCGCGGCTACGTGCTGCGCCGCTTGCTGCGCCGTGCGGTCATGCATGGGCACAAGCTGGGCATCGAAGGGCCGTTCCTGCGCGAGTACTTCGCCCAGATCATCGAGCTCATGGGCCATGTCTATCCCGAAATCGTCGACAACCGCGAGCTCGTCGAGAGCGTCATCCTCTCCGAGGAGGAGCGTTTCGGCCGCACGATGCGCACCGGCCAGGACTACCTGGACGAGGCGCTCGAGGGCATCGAAGAAGGCGGCACGCTGCCTGGTAGCGTCGCGTTCAAGCTGCACGACACGTATGGTTTCCCCGTCGAGCTGACGAGCGAGATCTGCGAAGAACGCGGCATGGCCGTTGATATGGAAGGCTTCGAGGTCGAGATGACGGCCCAGCGTGAACGCGCCCGCGCCGCGACGAAGGACGATGCCGAAGCCGCATGGTCGACGTACGGCAGCGTTCAGGCAGAGATTTTGAAGGAAACTGGTGCCACGAAGTTCGTGGGCTACGACAACACCGAGACCAAGGCGCGCATCGTTGCGCTGATCAAGGACGGTCAGCGCGTCGCATCGCTTGCCGAGGGCGAGGAAGGCGAAGTCGTGCTGGACGTCACTCCGTTCTATGCGGAGATGGGTGGCGAGGTCGGCGACACCGGCGAGATCTCCACGAGCGATTCCGTTGCAGACGTGTACGACACGAAGGCTCCTGAGAAGGGCTTGACGTGCCACTATGTGAAGGTGACCAGCGGCCGTCTCATCGAGGGCGAGCAAGTGCTGGCAACAGTCGACGCAGAGCGCCGCGCCCGCATCACGCGCAACCATACTGGCACTCACATCCTGCATGCAGCGCTGCGCACAGTGCTCGGCGAGCATGTCAACCAGGCCGGTTCGTACGTCGGCCCCGACCGTTTGCGTTTCGACTTCACGCATTTCCAGGCAGTGACGCGCGACGAGATTACGCGCATCGAGAAGCTTGCGAACGACGAGATCATGAAGGCCATTCCGCTCAACATCTACGAGACCTCGCTCGATGAGGCACGCGCCTCTGGCGTGACGGCTTTGTTCGGCGAGAAGTACGGCGAGACGGTGCGTGTCGTCGAGGCAAGCGATTTCTCGCGCGAACTGTGCGGTGGCTGTCATGTCAAAAACACGGCCGAAATCGGCTTCTTGAAGGTCACCTCCGAAGGATCGGTTGGCGCGAGCACGCGTCGTATCGAGGCTGTTACCAGCTACGATGCTCTTGCGTACATGAACAAGATGGAGGCTGAGCTACGCGAGGCCGCCGACATGCTGCGCGTGCCGCTGTTCGACGTTTCCGAACGCACGGCTTCCAACATCAAGGCCATCAAGGAAGCGCAGACGAAGGCAAAGAACGTCAAGCAGACAGCGGCCGAAGCTGATCTGTCGCACTTCCTCAAGGGTGTCATCGATGTGGGCTACCCGCTCATCATCGCTCGCGTGAACGACATGGATACAAGCGCGATGCGCAACACGTGGGACATCGTGCGTTCACGCCTCCCGAAGCCGGGCGCTCTCGTCATCGGCACTGTGAAGGACGGCAAGCCCGTCATCATGGCCGCTGGCACCGACGAGGCTGTTGCCGCAGGCTTCAACGCAGGCGCGATCATCAAGGAAATCTCGAAGTACATCCAAGGTGGTGGCGGCGGCAAGCCGCAGATGGCCCAAGCTGGCGGCAAGAACCCCGACGGGCTCGATGCCGCTTTGGACGCTGCCCGCGAGATGCTGGCTGCGAAATAGCGAAAACGACTGCGCGGGGAAATGTTCCCCGCGCAGTTTTTAGTCGCCAAGGTTTGCTTGGATGACTGCTTTGGACAACATGGATTCCTACAAGACGATAGAAGGCACTGCCCAAGCCGAGTACGAGGAGAAGAAATCCCGTTTCATCGGCCAGGTTGCGCATGTCGAAACCGAGGAGGAAGCAGTCGGGTTCCTCGAGAGCGTGCGTACGGCCAACCCGATGGCGCGCCACAACGTCTATGCGTATGTACTGCGGGTGAACAACCGCGTGCGCTATTCGGATGATGGCGAGCCGGCGCGCACGAGTGGCCTTCCTACGCTTTCGGTCATCGAACATGCCGAGCTCAAGGACGTCATCTGCGTGACGACGCGCTACTTTGGGGGCACGTTGCTTGGCACGGGAGGCCTCGTCCGCGCCTACACGAAAGCAGCGCAAGACGCTTTCGCCGCTGCTCGCATCGTGACGTTCGCACAGTGCCGCGACATCGTCGTGAGCGTCGATTATCCGCTTTACGACCAGCTGAACCACTGGCTGACGAGCCAGGGCATTCAAATCCTCGACACGGCGTTTGCCGCCGATGTGACCGTCGAGATTCGCGTGCTTGCCTCCGAAGCCGCCGCAATCGAAGCAGCCATAACCGAGCTGACTCACGGTGCAGCCGTGATGCTCGTTGGAGGAGAGTCGTTCCAGCCTTTGGCTGTCTAGCTTCTTGCCTGAACGGTTGGGTTCTCGGCAATCACCTTGTGCAGCTCGTCGATGTAGCGCAGCAGCAAATCACCGGGCTTGCGCTCGTTGTGCATGATGTAACCCACCTGCATGGTTTCGTCCACCTCAAGCGGAATCGACACGATGCCGGAATGCATCTCGCTTGAAAGCACGCCAGTCGAAATCGTGTAGCCGTTGAAGCTTGTGAGCAGGTTTGTGAGCGTGCCGCGATCCGAGAACTGGATGTTGCGGTCGTGGCGCAGGTAGCCGTAGGGTTCTTCCGAATAGTAGAACGAATTGGTCGTGCCCTGCTCGAAGGAATAGCGCGGAAAAGGCTCTAGGTCAGCGAGCTTCAGCGATTTACGCGAAGCGAGCGGATGATGTTCGCCGACGAACACATGCACCTGTGCGTCGAAGAGGGGGAAGAACGCGACGTCGGCGTCATCGAACGCTTTGCGCAGCACGCGCGTGTTGAAGCCGTCGAGGTAAAGGATGCCGATTTCGCTTCTGAACGTGCGCACATCTTCGATGATCTGCCCAGTCGCACACTCGCGCAGGATGAAGTCGTATTTCTCGGACGCACAGCCTTCGGCAACGTTGATGAACGCCTGCAGGCTGAAGTAGTAGTGCTGTGTCGAGACGGCAAGCCTCATGCTGCGTGCATGGCCGCGCTCGTAGCGGGCTTCCATCATGTCGGCCTGCTCGATAACCTGACGCGCATAGCCGAGCAGCTCGGTGCCGTCGTTCGTGAGCGTGACGCCCCGGTTCGTACGTGTGAAGATGGTGATTCCAAGCTCGCGTTCGAGCTCTTTGATGGCTGTCGACAAATTGGATTGCGATACATAAAGACTTTGCGCGGCTGCGTTGATGCTACCGTGTTCGCTGATGGCAATGAGATATCTCAATTGCTGAAGTGTCATGCATCCTCCTTATTCCTAGAAAAGTACTAGGAATAATAACAGACTTTTTGCTATCGATAGTGCAGATAACGAAGTTCATAGTAATAATGATACGCGGTCTTTTCGGGCATTTTCAGATGACTCAAAACTAATGACGTAAACTAACGCCTTGCGAAAAGAACGGAAGGCATAAAACATGAATCTAAGCGAAGCAATTGGACACGCAAGCACACTGTTCATTCCCGAGTTTCTGTTCGGCATGGACGAGGAGATGCTCGAGGGTGAACGGTCTGTAAACGAAGAAGCGTTGCACCTGCTTATCGAGGAATATTTCCAAAACCCCAACTCGTCGTTCGATTTCGATTTGGTGCTCGATTTGGCAGACCGCAACCGCAGCATCAGCGACATGATGCCGTCGGAGACGGCAGGTGGCGATCGGTCGCGCAGCAGGAACCTGCCGAGCAGCCTTTCAGATGCTGACATCATTCGCGGCATTGCGGCTCTTCAGCATCGTCGCGTTGAGACGCTCGAAAAGGAGATGGCCGGCATGAACGCCACGCGTGGCGTTTTGTACGGCAGCAAACCGGCAAAGGGCACGTTCGTTGGCATCGATATCGAAACCACGTCGAACAGCCCGGATCGCGGCTACATCATCAACGTTGGTTGGGAGACC
>CACZAR010000054.1 GCA_902779135.1 uncultured Coriobacteriaceae bacterium
CGGCCCCAGCGGGGCTGGCAAATCGTCAGTGTCGAAAGAGGTCGCGCGCAACCTCGGGTTCAATTGCCTTGATACCGGTGCGATGTACCGCGCCATCGCGTGGCAGGGCGTTCAAAACGGCGTTTCGCTCGAAGATGCCGATGCCATGGGCGAGATAGCGCGCACCTATGATATCGAGTTCCTGCACGAAGAGGGCAATCCCCAGGCCATCGGCGTGCTCATTGGTGGCGCGGACGTTACGAAGGCCATTCGCACAGCTGAGATCGACCGCGCCGTATCGCCTGCATCGTCGCATGTGCCTGTGCGCGAGGCTCTCGTGGCGCAGCAGCAGCGCATCGGCCATGGAGGCAACTACGTTGTCGAGGGCCGCGACATCGGGACGGTTGTGTTCCCCGATGCCGAGGTCAAGGTGTTCCTCACCGCTTCCGACGAGGAACGCGCGCGTCGTCGCGTGGCACAGAACCTCGAGCGAGGCGTGGGCTCGACCGATTTCGACGAAGTGCTCGCTGACATCATTCGGCGCGACAAGTACGATTCGTCGCGTGCCGCTTCGCCCTTGAAACCTGCCGAGGATGCTGTCCACATCGACTCGACGGCTTTCACGATGGACGAGGTCGTCGAGCAGATTTGCGAGCTCGCGCGCAAGGCGATGTAGGTCGACTTGAGTCGATCATTTGGGAACAAACTGATGACCGAAGAGAAGAACGAGACAAAGAAAACACCCAAGTATGCGCAGCTGTTCGACCTGCCATTCGGGGTAGACGAATATTCGACGGGCGAAAAGCGTTTCAGCCGCGCGCCGGCGTATGTCATCGTCGGCGTGGTCAGCGGCATCTGCAAGGTGCTTTGGCGCTACAAGACCTACGATCGCGAGAAGCTCGACGCGCTTGTCGAGAAATCGGGCGTCGTGGTGATCAGCAACCATACGTCGTATCTCGATGTCGTGTTCATGTATCTGAGCATGTTCAGGCATCATTGGCCGCGTTTCATCGCACGCGACACGCTATTTGAGAGTAATGCGCTGCTCGCATGGATCTTCGCGCACATCGGAGCTGTGCCCATCAAGCGCGATTCAGCCGACCGCACGGCTGTGAAGCGTGCTGCGAAGCAGCTCAAGAACGGCGAGGTCGTCAGCATCATGCCTGAAGGCACGCGTCGCGGGAAGGGCAATGTCGAGCCGCACGTGCACGGCGGGGCAGCGCTCATCGCCCGTATGGGGAAGGCTCCCATCTTGCCTCTGGCCGTGCGCAACGTCGACAAGATCAAGCGCAAGGGCGAACGCGTGCGCTTCCCGAAAGTGACCATCGTGTACGGCGATCCGGTCTATCTCGAGCAATTCGATTTCCTGCCGAAGGATGACCGTCTCGACGGGTGTGTGTGGTATGCATTGCGTGAGTGCTTCGCGTTGTTCAACGACTGCGAACCCGACGAGGTCGACATGGTCGCCTTGTTCCCCGAGGACAAGGATTTCACCGAGACGTTCGCCGAACACGCGCTTGAGCCGGTTCAGGCAAAGGAAAGCTAAGCTCACGTTGGGGCAGGGCGCAGGCCCAACCATGTTTTCAAACCAGATTGTACGAGCTTTCTAGTAGAACTCCGGTTTGGGCGAACGCGACAGCAGGGTTTGTGCAACGCTTGAGGGGTCAGCGCCTTCCCAGACGAGGCTTCGAACCACATTGGCAATGGGCAACTCGACATCGAAGCGGTTCGACAGCGTGGCAAGCGTTCGGCATGCCTGTGCGCCTTCCGCCACCATGTGATGAGCTTCCTCGTATTGCTCGACGGTCATCCCGCCTGCAAGCGCTTCGCCGAAGGAACGGTTGCGCGAGTGGCGCGACATGCACGTCGCGATGAGGTCGCCCGTGCCGGCGAGACCCATGCACGTGAGCTGGTTTCCGCCTGCTGCAGCAACAAGCCGGCTCATCTCGGCTTGCCCCCGCGTCATGAGCATGGCAGCCGTGTTGTCGCCGTAACCCAGTCCGTACGACACGCCAACCGCAA
This sequence comes from uncultured Coriobacteriaceae bacterium, assembly GCA_902779135.1. Taxonomy (GTDB): domain Bacteria; phylum Actinomycetota; class Coriobacteriia; order Coriobacteriales; family Eggerthellaceae; genus UBA9715. The sequence continues at coordinate 2,002 of CACZAR010000054.1, forward strand.
TGGCGATCACGTTTTTGAACGCCGCACACAGCTCGACGCCGAGCACGTCGTCGCTCGTGTAGATGCGAAACGTTCTGGATCCGAGCAGGTCTTGGAAAAAACGGGCTGTATCGGCAGATTCGCTGGCGACGACGGTAGCTGCGGGAATGCCGTGCACGATCTCCTCGGCGTGGTTAGGGCCTGAGAGCGCGGCAAGACGGCCGGGTTCGCCGATGACGTCCTCGAAGATTTGCATGGGGACCATGCCGGTTTCCCCTTCGACGCCTTTCGTGCAGATGACCACGGGAACGCTCGGTGGCACATCGACTGCCTGCAGCAAATTGGCGGTCGAGCGCAAAAACTTCGAGGGAACGACCACCACGATTGCGTCAGCGCCTTCCACCACGTTCGGCAACGACGATGATGCGACAATCGATTCAGAGAGTTGGGCATCCTTCAGGTAATCGGGATTGCGATGTTGCTCGTTGATGCCGCAGGCCACGTCATCACGGCGCGCCCACAAGCGCACAGCATGATCGTTGCATGCTGCGACCTGCGCCAGCGCTGTGCCCCACGAACCTGCTCCGATAACCGCTACGTTCACGTTGTCCTCCGCTTCGCGGTTTAACAGCACCGCAATCGGAACGAATTACTTCTTCTTGCCATCGCCCACGCGGCGTTCCTCGCCGGCGAGCAGACGTTTCAGGTTTCCGCGATGCGCCCAGAACACTGTCAGGCCGCCGATGGTGCAGAACAGCACAGCTGGCCAGTTGCCCCAGAACACCCACAGTGCGAGGAACGGGCATGCCAGCGCCGAAGCCATCGATCCCACGGAGACGTATTTCGTCAGCACGACGAGCACGCCGAAGATTGTCAGCTCGATTACCGATGGGATGACGCCGAATGTCACGAACAAGCAGCCGATAGCAACCGCGATGCCCTTGCCGCCCTTGAACTTGAGCCAAGGCGTGAAGATGTGACCCCACGTGCAGCCCCAGAAAGCGATAGCCGTTGCAATTTGTGTTTGAGTTGCATCGAGTCCGAAGAGCCCGGCAATCCACAGCGAGCAGAAACCTGACAACAGGCCTTTGCCGAAATCGAGCACGAACACGGCATAGCCGCCGACCTTGCCCATTGAGCGGATGGCGTTCGTCGTGCCGATGTTGCCCGAGCCCTCATTGCGCAGGTCCTTGCCGTAGAAGATCTTCGAGATGACAAGGCCCCACGGCACTGAGCCGAGCAGGAAAGCGACGATAAACGTTGCGATGAAAGCAATCACAACTTACACCCCTAATCCTTCTTCTTGAACTTGAAGCGAATGGGCGTGCCTTCGAGATCGAAGTGCTTGCGCATGCGGTTCTCGAGGAAGCGCTCGTAGTTGTCGGTGAGCAGGTCGGGCCTGTTCGCGAAGAATGTGAACACGGGCGGGCAGTTGCCGGTCTGCGTGACGTACTTCATGCGCAGCACGGCTTTGCCTTGCGAGACTGTATGGCCTTCTTCGCGGATTTCTGCCAACCAGGTGTTCAACTGGTTGGTCGGAATGGTCTTCGAATAGTTCTCGTAGGCCTTGTCGATGGCGCCCCAGATGCGATGCACGTTCTTGCCCGTGAGCGCCGAGATGGCGATGACGGGTGCGTAGCCGACGTAGGTCAGACGGTCTTCGATACGCTCGCGGATTTCGGCTTTGCGCTCGGGTCCGTCGACGATATCCCACTTGTTGAGTACGATGACCATGGCGCAGCCGCGCTCCTGTGCGAACTTGGCGACGCGTTGATCTTGGTCGGTAAGACCCAGCGTGCCGTCGATGACCAGGATGGCGACATCGGCGCGGTCGATGGCGCGCATGGCGCGCACGAAACCGTAGTACTCGACGTCCTCATCGATCTGGCTTTTACGGCGCAAGCCTGCCGTGTCGATGATCGTGTAGCGTTTGCCCTCGTGGTCGACGGGCGTGTCGATGGCATCGCGCGTCGTGCCGGCGACATCAGATACGATCGAGCGCTCGTCTGCAGTCATCTGGTTGGTCAACGACGACTTGCCTGCATTCGGGCGGCCGATGATGGCCACGTTGATGCCGCTTTCCTCTGCGTCAGTCGCACGGTCGAGTGCGCCGGTTTCGCGCAGGTGTTTGACGACCTCGTCGAGAAGGTCGCCTGTGCCATGGCCGTGCAGTGACGAAATGGGCCAGGGGTCGCCGAGGCCGAGCTGGTAGAACTCGTACATCTCGTCGTAGCGGTTCGGCGTGTCGAGCTTGTTGACGGCGAGCAAGACAGGCTTGTTGCTCTTGCGCAAGATGCGTGCGACTTCCTCGTCGTCGGCGTTGATGCCCGTTCGCGAATCGACGAGGAAGATGATGACGTCGGCTTCGTGTGTGGCGGTGAAGGCTTGATTGCGGATCGACGCCTGGAAGTCGTCGTCGCTTCCCATCTCGATGCCGCCCGTGTCGACGAGTGTGAAGTCCACGCCGTTCCAGTCGGCCGTGTGGTACGAGCGGTCACGCGTGACGCCGCGCATTTCATGCACGATGGCATCTTCGGCGCCGATGATGCGGTTAACGAATGTTGATTTGCCGACGTTCGGACGTCCGACGACGGCTACAAGTGGCAGTGCCATAGTTGTTCCTTATCGTGTTTGTTCTTCATTTCAGTTCCTGAAGGTTCGCGGGAAGGGGTTTGCCTACAGCAGTTCGGCTCATCTATGCATATCATAGACAGTGCCTCACAAGCGGCTGCACCCCTTCCCGCGAACCTTCACGAGATGCCTCACAAGCGGCTTCGCTTCCTTCCGCAAACCAGAAGCCCTTCAATCGGTCAGCAGCTCAATGATCTCGTTAAAGTAATCCTTCGGTGAACAGGATACCATGTGCAGCGTTTGACCTGCAGCCTTCTCCATATCCTCAAGAGTCATGTCGTCGAGCGTGATGCCGTCGTCATTGAAGACAACGCGGGGAATCAGATACAGCTTGTCCGAGCTAGTGGCCGTTGTATCTGCGTTCTGCTTGATGGCGTTGGTCATGTCACGACCGACAAGGAGGCCGGTGACGTCGACGTTGCCACCGAAGAAATCGTTGCGCACGTAAAGCGGCTGGAAGACATCTGCGATACCCGAGCGTTCGACGAGGGGCGTGAGGAACTCCGCCTGCGCATAACCGGCTATCATGTGCGCGACAATGCCATGCTCGCGAAGGGCTGCGGTGCATCGGCCCATTGCGCCTGATTCCTCTGCTTCCTCCCAATCGTCAACGGTCGAGCGGATGATGCCGATGCCGTCTTCGAACAACGAGAAGTCGCCGTAATGCTCGGTCGCCGGCACATGGTCGAGCAGTTCGGTTCCCCAGGCGTTGCTGTAGAACTCGTCAGCGGCGAATACCCAGGGGGTGTTGCGCTCGGCAAGCGCACGCTGTTGCAGCGGCTCGATCAGCTCGAGTACGGCGCGTGCTGCTTCGGGCTCGTTGAAGCTATGCCCGAAACGCGATTGGTGGCAGGTGTATCCCAACGGCACGATGCCGACGTTCAAGATGCCTGGCCGTTCGTAGGCCCAATCGAGCGTCTCCTTCAACACTTCACCGTCGTTTGCATCGGGAACGAGCACGATCTGCGCGTGGAACTCGATTCCTGCTGCGAGCAGGCGATCGAGCACTTCGATGCCGTGTGCTGCGTGCTTGCCGATCATCCTTCGGCGCACGTCCTCGTTAATCACCTGCAGCGATACGCGCAGCGGTGAGATGTGTTGCTCGATGATGCGCGCTTCGTCATCGGGCGTGATGTTGGTCAGCGTCACGAAGGTCCCCACGAGGAAGCTCAAGCGGAAGTCATCGTCGCGCAACGACAGCGACGGGCGCATGCCCTTCGGCAGTTGGTGCATGAAGCAGAACGTGCACGCATTGCGGCATTGCTTAACGCTGTCGAAGACCAAACCCTCGAACTCGAAGCCCCAATCTTCGCCCCATTCGCGCTCGAGCTCAACTTCTCCCACGTCGCCATCGGTGTCGATGTAAGAGACGGTGATGACATCGTCTGACGTGAGCCATCGCCAGTCGATTATGTCGCGGATGGGTGTGCCGTCGACAGCCGTCACGTAGCAACCCGGCGTGAAACCCGCATCATCTGCGGGTGATTCCGGAATCACATCCACGACGAGCGCACGGCAGGTGAGGTCGCGGTCGAAATCTTTCGGAGGATACTGGCTCACAGCTTTTTCAGGAAATCGATGACGGCTTTGATTTGAGTTTCAGGGGTTGATGCGCCTGCCGTAACGCCGATTGTCGTGCAACCTTCGAACCATGTCGGGTCGATTTCGTCGACAGATTCGATGTGATGCGTGCGCGGGCAGATGGCAGAGCAAATCTCGAAGAGCCTCGTCGTGTTCGACGAGTTGCGACCGCCGATGACGATGATCGCATCCACTTGGGATGCAAGTTCGGCGGCGGATTCCTGTCGATGGCGTGTTGCCAAGCAGATGGTGCGTTTCACGATGGGCGTGATGCCTTGGCTTTGTATAGCGTCTACGACTGCATCGAGGTTCTCGCGCTTCTGCGTCGTCTGCACCACTACGCCGATTGGCGCGTGCAGATCGGTCGGTACAGCATCGGGGGAGGCCACGATATCGACTTTCGCCCCCTCACGGAGCGCCCAAGCCTTGAGGCCTTCGACTTCGGGATGTCCCTCTTCGCCCACGACGATGACGCGGCATCCCTTCGCGGCGAGCTCAGCTGCCGCTTTCTGGGCGCGTGCAACGTGTGGGCATGTGGCGTCGACGATGGGAAGCCCGCGCGCCTCGACTGCTGCGTACACCTCAGGAGTGACGCCGTGGCTGCGGATGATGATCGTGCCCTCGTCGACCTCGTCGGCCGATTCGGCGACATGCACGCCGAGCGACTCGAGATCGGCCACCACTCCAGGATTGTGGATGAGCGGACCGAGCGTGTAGGCCTTCGCGTGGTTCTTCGAAGCATCGATTGCCAAATCGAGCGCCCGTTGCACGCCGTAGCAAGCGCCTGCGTTCTCTGCGAGTACAACTTTCATGCAGTGGTCCTTCCTCGTTTTCCTAGGAAAGTGTAGCGCATGACGGCTCGCGCACGCCGCGCTTGCAGGCGAAAGCCGACAACTAGCTGTTTTTCTGCTCCATGGCGCGCAAGGCGCGGAAGATTTTCGCAATCTTGCCTGTGGCGTTGGGAAGATCGACCCGATGCGTCGGAATGAGGATGGGGATAGGGTTTCGTCTGATTGCTGTCCCGACCGAGCGATGCGCACCCGCTTTGCCGAGCGAGTTGGCCACGTCGGCCGCCGTGCATGACGTGCCGTAGGGCAGATAGCTCACCTCGGACCAAACTTCTTTCTGGAACGCGCTGCCAGCAGGGTCGAGCGGAATGTCGAACCACGTCCGTTTGCCTGCAAGATATTCTTGGATTTGCGTTGCGGCACGGTTCGTGAGTTCGCTGGCTTGCTTCGTGCCTTCGAGCGGCTGAGCGTCGAACGTCACGTGCGTGATTCCGCGCCCGTTGGCGCAAATCGTGATGGGGCCGTGAACCGTGGAGTACGTGAAATACGTTGATTTCGACTGGGTCATGACAAGCCTTCTTCCCGCTTGCGCCCATTATACGTCTTGTGCGTTAGAATGACGGAAAGGCCGTAACCAAAATGGGACAGTCCTTTTTGGTTGATTGGCAAGGCTTAGGGGCAATGGGGCGAGTCCCCTTTTGAGAGTTATTTAGGTGGAAGGAACGGGGAAGACCATGTTTCAGCCAGTGAAAATCGCACCGTCGATTTTGTCAGCGGATTTCATGAACTTGCAAGCCGATATCGAGATGATCGAAGAGGGCGGGGCAGGTTACGTGCATGTCGACGTCATGGATGGGCATTTCGTGCCGAACCTCACGATCGGTGTGCCGCATGTCAAGCAACTCAAGAAGATTGCCAATATCCCGCTCGACGTCCATCTCATGATTTCGAATCCGCTCGAGCAGCTGCCGTGGTTCCTTGACGCTGGTGCCGATATGGTGACCGTGCATGCCGAGACGCTCGAAGGGCAGTGGCTCGACCGTGCAATCGACATGATTCACGATGCAGGCGCGCAGGCTTGTGTGGCGCTCAAGCCCAACACCCCGGTCGATGTCATTGCAAGCGTCATCGGCAAGCTCGATATGGTGCTCGTCATGTCGGTTGAGCCGGGCTTTTCGGGTCAGGGCTACATCGAGGGAAGCGAAGACAAGGTCGCGCAAGTCGTCGCGATGGCGCGCGAAGCCGGCCACGACCTGCTCATCGAGGTCGATGGCGGCATCGGCGTGAAGACGGTCGAACGCGTCTGCGCTGCAGGTGCTGATGTCATCGTGTGCGGCAACGCCGTGTACGCTGCCGACGACCCGAAAGCTGCCATCGCGCAGATCGCGCAACTTGGAAACGATGCCCGACTTGCTGTTCTCGATTGATGAATGAAAGGGACGCGCGAGACGATAGCTTGCGTCCCTGTTATCTCGTGCCCCGTGCGAGAATGGAATGGAGCGAGGCATGACCATACAGGTTCCTGACAATTACGTATACCTCGACTGGGCGGCCACGGCGCCACTTGGTGAAGAGGCAGCTGCGGCCATGGAGCCGTACCTCGCACCGGGGCTCGCAAATGTTGCATTGGGTCTGAACGCCAACTCGTTGCACGCTCCCGGACGAGCGGCCTTCGAGGCGATGGAGCTTGCGCGACGCCAGATATCGCGCGATTTGGGCGCATCACGTCCGAGCGAAATCATCTTCACGTCGGGTGCCACCGAAGCTGACAACATGGCCATCTTGGGAATCGCTCGTGCATGTGCGCAGAAACGGCGCTCCCGCCATGGCGCAAGCGATTTCGTCCCGCGTGTCATCACAACAGAAATCGAGCACGATGCAGTTATCGCACCTGCTCGAAAGCTCGCCAAGGAAGGCTTCGACGTCGTGTTCCTCAAACCCGATCGTCAAGGCTTCATTTCACAGGAAACGCTCGAAGCTCAGCTGACCGATTCGACCGTGTTGGTTTCGGTGCAGATGGCGAACAGCGAAGTGGGCGCCGTACAGCCGATTGCCGAACTGGCAAAGCTGGCACACGGTTCAGGAGCTCTCTTCCACACGGATGCCGTGCAGGCGCTTGCGAAGGTGCCACTCGATTTCGGCGCGCTCGGTGTCGACGCAGCGTCGTTCGCGGCGCACAAGATTGGTGGCCCGAAAGGGGTAGGCGCCCTGTATCTCAAGGCGCGCACGCCCATCGAGGCTCTGCTCGTCGGCGGCGGCCAAGAGGGCGGGTTGCGCTCGAGCACCCAGAACGTCTGCGGTGTTGCGGGTTTCGCAGCGGCATGTCATGCCGCACTTGAGAACCGCATGCCCGAATGCGAACGTCAGATGCGCATGCGCGACTTTCTCTATGCTGAGTTGGCGAAGATTGACAAGGTCAAATGCACGGTTAACGTGCCAGCAGGAAGCGATGATTTCTTGCCGAACATCGTTCACGTGCTCGTCGATGGCTACGAGAGCGAGACGCTCGTGCTGCGCCTCGACCAGAAGGGCTTTGGCGTTTCGGGCGGCTCGGCGTGCTCGTCTCATTCGCTCGAGCCCAGTCACGTCTTGCGTGCGATGGGCATCCCAGGTGATGCGGCGTATGGCGCCTTGCGAATCTCATTTGGAAGGTATACAACTGAAGAAGACGTACGAAGCTTCGTGCAAGCGCTCGAAGCGTGCGTCCGATAAGCCGAACGCGCGGAACAAGGATCGCTCCTTTTCCTCGCATGGAGTGATGGAAGGGCGAAGCATATGATCAAGATCGAAGACGGTTCGTCCAATCTGGCGAAAGTCGATGTCGGAGGCATCTCGAAGCAGGTGAAACCGCTGTCAATCGGTGAGCTCGAGCTCGCCTTGCTCGCGCGGTGGCCGCAAGGAGACGCATTCGATTGGGACAACACGGGCCTGTTGGTTGGCGATCCTGCGCAGACGGTGTCCGGTGTTGCGGTGGCGCTCGACCCGACTGGCGACGCAATCGAGGCAGCTGCCAAAATGGGTGCGAATGTGCTGCTTACGCACCATCCCGTTTATCTCGATCCGCCGCCGCGGTTCATGCCGTCCCACAAACTTGCAACGACACCAGGCGTGAATGTCTTCACGGCCATCACGAACGGCATCGCACTCATGAATTTCCATACGGCACTCGATGTGAGCGCCGAGGCAACACGCCTGCTCGCGAGCATGCTGAACCTCGAGTTCGAGCGCGTGCTCGAGCCGTTCCCTACAAGCCCCGAGAAAGGTCTCGGGCAGGTGTGCTCGGTTCGTGCGAGCGACAAGCCTTTCAAGCTGTCCCATCTTGCTGCGCGTTGCACGTCGGTGTTCGGCCGTGCGCCGCGCGTGTGGGGTGATGCGACGACTTCGGTTGAGAAACTCGTCATCGCAAACGGTTCGGTCGGCGAGACCGTGTGGTCGGCCCTCGATGCTGGCATCACATGCCTGGTTTGCGGAGAAGTCGGTTACCACAAGGCGCTTGACGCTTCGCAAGCTGGCATGCGCATCATTGAGGTCGGTCACGATGTGAG
>CACZAR010000055.1 GCA_902779135.1 uncultured Coriobacteriaceae bacterium
GGGTTTGTCGGCCCACTCTCCGAGGAGGCCGGCGCAGCGCGAGCGCACCTCATAAGCGTCGCCCGGGTTCTTGACACCGAGGTTGCGCTCGACGACGGTGCCGTTCTTGTGGTTACGTGCGAAAGTGGTCATCGCTGACTCCCTTCTTGTCATGGGCGAGGCCCAGTGCCTCGCCCCACTGTCTTGGACGCTGCGGGCCGGCGTGCCCGCAGCGGTGGTCCCGATCTAGAAGCGGCGCTCGGCGCGCTCGATGACGGCTGCCCGTGCGGAGTCGGTGAGGTGCAGCTGGGTCGTCGTGCCGTACTGGTGGCAGTCGTCGCGGTAGACGCGGATGAGCGCCCAGCCCGCGCGCTTGTACTCGAGTGTGAACTGCGTGGACTGCGGCGGGCGGTAGTTCCGCGTGTACGATTTCGCGAAATGCTGGGCATGGGGATCGACGTCCGCCTTGACGCCGACCATGCGGGATTTCGCGATGCCGAGGTGACGCTCGATGCCCCGGGTCGCCCCGGCGATGTCGTCGTAGCCGATCTTACGTACCGAGCAGCCCCTCTGAGCTTCCGCGATCCTCCCCTCGATGATCTCGCGGTTCTCTTCCGTGACGTAGATGTTCTTGCTCATCGAAACCATCCTTCCTGCGAGACGCGTCTGCATCTCGCGCTCTGCGAACCTTGCGTCACCCGAAATGATATATTCGAAGCTTCATATTAAAAATTTTCTTTTTGTATGATGCCTTGCAAGAGAATAAATTGATATGCGCTGGCAGCGCAATGGCGAACCGCGGGGCGCTCCGCAGGACTGCGGAGCGCCCCGACACCGCCGTTAGTCGGCCTCGGTCTTGTACGTGTAGCGAGCTGTAGCCGGGTCGATGGTCCCGTCCGCCACCTCGGCGACGAACTGCTTCAACATCGAAGCCGCGATGCCCGCGTCGTATCCGTATTCGGGAACTTCACGGCGCTCGTCGATGAAGGCCGTGGGCGTGGTGCCCTGCGCGGCGCACCAGGCGTCCACGTCGCGGCGCACCAGGCCGCGGTCGCGCGCCGGATGGCTTCCGTAGGCGTACCAGCGACCGAGGATGTCGGCCGGGTCGTAGCTCTGGCGGGAGCCGGTCCAGTGCATGCGCGCGTAGTGTCTCGGAGCGTCTTCGATGACTGGGCACCAGGCGCCGACCGGTCGCTTGTTCTCACCAGCATCGACCTAGCCGTCTGCGGCGGCGATGTCCTTGATGCGGCGCGTGAGCGTCCGCTGGGACACCGCGGTGCTGCTCGGGCTGACGTCGCGAAGCCAGCGCGTGTACCAGGCGTGCAGGAACGAGTACGGCAGGAAGCACCCGGCGACGCCGCCCATCACCTCGTCCTGCCAGAACTGGCGGACCGGGTCGGTCTCGGTCCGGAACGTGGCCAGGCATTTGTCCGTCTCGGCGGAATGCCCCAGCTCGTAGTACGCGGGGCGCTCGACGAGAGCGTGGTACGCGACCCACTGGACGACCTCAGGCCGGACGATGTAGTCGTCTTTTATGGCCGTGTTGTCGTTCTGACCACGGAGAAACTGCTTCGCGAACAGGATCGCGAGGATGCGGTTGTGCATGCCGTCGCTCTTGTCCTTGAACACCGGCAGGTCGTTCATGGCCTGCACGTTGAGCATATGCGGGCGGAACGTGAACGGGTCGTTGTACAGCTTGCGCACCGTAATGGCATTGTGATCTGCGATGCTCTTGATGAGCTCGGAGGTCGGGATGAACGAGTCATCGTTCTCGTCGGCGATGTTAGCCATCGCCCCCAGGAGCGGGACAAGATCGGTCTGCTTCCCGAAGTGCTTGAGCGACAGGGCCGCGCAGTTGCCGCGCCCGACAAGGGCGCGCATCAGCTCGATGAGCGTGCCCTTGCCGTTGCGGCCCACCCCGATGAGGAACACGATGCGCAGCCAGTTGACCCTGGGACGCAGCAGGGCGCCGAGGACGTCCCAGACGACCTCGCGGGTATCGGGGTCGTCGATGACCTCCGCGAGCCAGGCCGTGAAAGTCCACGGCTTACCGTTCGGCTGCACGACGACCGGCTCGCTGATCGGGTGGTCGGGCATGTCGAACGGGAGCTTCGCGAGGAACACGTGCCCCGGGTCGAACGGCATGAGCTCCTTCGTCCTGTAGTCGAAGATGCCGTTGTTAACCGGAATGAGGTCGCGGTCCTGCTCGACCTCGACGACAGGAGCCCAGTCGCCGAGCATTGCGAGCACCTCCTTCGCCGCGTTGCGCTTGATCGTGGGCACGATGCAGCGGATTGCCGCCCGCATGCGACTTTCATTGGTCACGTAGGTGCCGTAATCGGCGCTGGCCGGATCGTCCACGTACATGGCGAGAACCTTGGTGCCGTCCTCGCCGAGGATATTGACGAAGCGGCGGTGACGCCTCGCGCAGTGAAACACAGCCGCGGGCGGCAGCTCAGAGGGGACTTTCCACTTGTCCTCCCGCGACGGGGCGAGCGCATTATGAATGAGGACCGCCTTCCTGATTTTGTCGTAGACCTCCCTAGCCGTCTGCAATTCCGGCGGAAGGGGGCCTTTCCCGCATCCCGCGTAGTACGCCTCGACCTCCTCGGCAATGATCTGGTCAAGGGGCTGCGCGGCAAGTGTGCCAGCGAAAGCGCTGGCATTGATCGTGGTATCCATACTGGATCCTTTCTCTATGAAGTTGTCAAAGAACTCGCCTAATTCGTCGATCAACGTTGCATCGATAGGAGAAGAATAGTATGATTGGTCATAAACAAATAACTAATTAATGTATGATGCTTATTGGGAGAATAATTATGACCAACAAGAACAGTCGTGAAAGAGAAGAGGGCGATGAAATTCAGTATGGGTACATTACCAACCCATTCAGGGGGAAAATGCCTGGTTGGCATTCGCAGTCGATGAGCTTGGCAAAAGCCTCCGATTATGTTGAGTTGGGAACCGGAGAAGATTTCACATGCCTGGTTTCTGCGCCTTATAGCGAGGGATGCGCGTTATCCGACTATATCGCGATGTCAACCGACAAATTCGAGGGAGACCCTGATGAAACCATGGGGACCTTACCGCTGAAAGATGTTCTCTGCGATATTGTGTTCTATGCGTGGCCAGGCTGTACGAAGGAGGAATGCGAGAGCCAAATTTGCCAGTATCTCCCGAAACTCCGAGAACGAACCTTGAAGGAAGCAGTTTCGGAGGCAATGGGTGATTACGAGGCGTTTTGGCACGAGGAGAAATCGCTTCCCGTAGAGTTCTTCCTTCATCAGGTCTACGATATGGATACCGAAGACGATGACGCAATCGTCAAATTCGTATCCTCATGGGGTATCCCCACCTCCCCGCTGAGGGTTGCCGATGTCAACCCAGCCGAGTATTACGAGGCGCAGGGGACTGCCAATCCTTACGGTGCGAATTTTGAAGTTTATCCAGTTGAAACTACATTCGGGAACCTGTTGAGAGCAAACGAAGCTGGGATTGAGGAGACGGATCGGCTGCGTGCCCTGCTGCTGGAAAAGATGGGTGTTTGGGAACCGGAAGACCCAGGAAAAGTGGATCCAGAGGATGAAGGGAAGCCCTGCTGGACCCCTTGTGGACCAGTTGTTGCCATATCCCTCTCGGAAGCGAAAGCCTCTCTGGATCTCATCAAGCATTGTGTCGGCTGGTATCAGGGTATATTGGAACATGAGGGTGTATTGGAGTATGAAAAAGAGACCGACGGCGACACTCAAGGCGAGGAAATGCCTTGGAGTTTTTCCGCTGAGTCAAAGTTTATTCTCCGGCTCCTCAACACTACGCCCGGTAGAGCGCCTGTCATTGAGCAAAACTTCAAAAACAGTCCCAAGGATTATGCAGCACCTGGTCTCGATAATAATGGCTCCGACTACGACAGCTGCAGCTTCACTAAAGCCGTGTTGCGGCAGCTGGCCGAAACCCTTGCAAACGAAAGCGTCCCCTGGAAGCGCTGCGAACACGAAGGTTGTGGCAAGTACTTCAAATATCAACAGGGAAAGAGCTTGCCAAGCCGAACTCCACGGTCAAAGACGAAGTATTGTTCACGGAAATGCGCTGACAACAAAGCCCACAAGAATAAACGCAAGAGAGACAGGGAAGCATAGCTGGATAGTAACGTTGAAAACGAATAGCGGGGAGTAAAGTTTGAGTAGGCCGAAAAAGAAAAAGTACAACGACAACAACAGGGCTATCGCGTACTACCGCTACAGCTCCGCACGCCAAAAAGAGGTGTCCATCGAGATACAGAAGCAAGCGGTGCACGAGCATGCCGAGAAGCTCGGGTACGAGATAGTTCGTGAGTACCAGGACAAAGCAAAGTCGGGCCGTAAGGTTGAAGGCCGCGACGGGTATATGCGCATGCTCGATGAGGTAGAGATGCTCAAGCCGAACGTGCTGTTTCTGTACCAGGATGACCGACTTGGCAGGAACACGTCAGAGAACCTGCTCGCCCGAATAACCATGGAGCAAGCTGGTGTGCGAGTTGATTACGTGGAGGGTGAGGCACCCGATCTCGAAGACCCGTTCGGTTGGGTCAAGGCAGCGTTCGATGACGTGAAATCGCAAGCTTACGCTGACCAAATGAGTGACAAAATTTACGACGGCATTCAGAAGGGGGCGACACAGGCGCATTATCTGGGGCGTCCCATATTCGGGTACATCGGCGTGAAAGATCAGCCGTACGCTATCGACCCCAAGACAGCGCCGGTCGTCCAGCGAATATTTCATGACTATGCCGACGGTAAGCCGATGAAGCAAATCGCCGACGAACTCAACGCGCAGGGCATTAGGACGAGCTGGGGTAATGCGTTCACGTTCAACGGACTGCGCAGCATCCTGCACAATGAGGCATACACGGGCGTCTACGAGTATGCGGGCGTGCGCATCGAAGGCGGTATGCCCAAGATAATCGAGCAAGATCTTTACGACCGTGTGCAAGATAAGTTCAAAGAGAATATGCGCGGAGGCGCGATCCAGCGCGAATCCACGAATGTTGAACCTGACGAGGCTCCACGTTATTGGCTAACAGGCAAGCTGTTCTGTGGCGAATGCGGGGAGCCGATGCGCGGCACTTCGGGTACGTCGAAAACCGGCGTGAGACATTGCTATTACGGGTGTAAGGCGAAGCAGAAGAAGCTCGGATGCCGCAAGCGCGATGAGAAGAAGGCTTTTATCGAGTCGCTGGTCGTGCAAGCTCTCTCGGATATCCTAGGGAACGTCGAGCTGCTCACGATGATGGCCGCTGAAGCATCAAGGTACTACAGCGAGCAACTGAAGCCAGATACGTCATTTGTCGACAGAAAGGCATTAGAAAACATCCTGAAGGCAATCGAAAACGGCATCTTCAATGAGACGACGCAGTCGCGAATGCTAGAGCTCGAGGAGCGCGTGCGTGTGCTGGAACAGACCATCATCATTGAGGAAGAGACGCAGAAGCTGTTCGGTGACAACGTGGCAATCGGCGAGTACTTCTTGAAGTTCAGAAATGCTGATTTGAGCGACGAGGAAGTCAGACGCAAGGTACTGGACTATTTCGTCGATAAGATTTACGTCTACGATGACCGGATCGAGATAACAGGCTGGTTCACAGATGGGAAGTACTGGCCGTTCCCAATCGAAAACATCGAGGATGATAGATACTGGATCCGTTTCGGCGACCTGCAAGAAATAGAGTTCTTACGCCTCGCGCCCATCTCCACCACGTAATCCTAAGACCTCCGACTGCGGGGGTCTTTTCATTACCAAATACCAAACCATAATTGGATAGTCACAGAGCACAGCTCAAAATATCTAGGACGCAACTCGAAACATGAGAAAGATTGGGGTTGAGAACGGCCACTATCTGACCCGTGCTAGAAAATGGACGGTTGGGAACAGCCATCGCCTAACCCACGTTAGGAAATGGGCAGTTGAGAACGATTGCTGCTAGTTTTGAGCTAGGAATTGGGCGGTTGAGAACGATTTTGGGCGATTTTCACGCTGTTGATTTATTCCCACCCCCTTGTTTCCTAGCAGGTACCAAAGCCCTGAGAATCTTGGCCATGGTTAACCGTGAAGCTCCCACCAAAGTGATACAGGTCTTTGAGATTGTTCTACCCCTCGAGCGTATAACATTATGTGAGCGCTTGTTCAAAGGGGTTCCATGGTTCCTGCTTCACTCAACAAAACGCATTCGGCAATCCGACAACATGTGTTTGCTTCATACGAAGAAGCGAAGCAAACCGACGGGCTTCTCGAGGAGCGCATCGTTGAGCATCTCCATGCTGCCGATGAACGCAAGAAGCTGTTCAGCGAAATTCCGCGCATCGAAGGCGAGCGCATCGTCCTCGACCGCGTTATCGATACAGATGCTGATGCATTGCGCGACTTGATCGATAATCCGTTCGCACAGCGGTACTTGCCGACGTATTTGTTTGAGAAGCAGTTCAATGACGCGCACGAGGCGATTCGCCTGCTTTACGGCGATCTCTTCGAAAACAAGGAATCGCTCATCTTGGCCATTCGCGTGAATGAGACGGGCGAACTTGCGGGCCTGGCCGAGTTCTACGGTTTGCGCGACCGTCTACACAAGATCAGCGTGGGGTCCCGCTTGCGCGAATGCCAATGGGGGCATGGTTTTGCGACCGAGGCGACGCGCCTCATGGTCGACTACCTGTATGACGAGACCGACATCGAGATTATCACCGCATCCACGATGATTGAGAACAAAGCATCCGCGCACGTGCTCGAGAAGGTAGGGTTCATCCGCACAGCGCGCTCTGTCGAAGAGGATTGGGGGTTCCCTGAACCAACCATCGTCGACAAGTGGTTCTATTGATGGCATCAAGATGTTTATAATCTAGGTAATGGTTCCAGCAAGGAAAGGAACGAAAATGGGACAAGAAAATAGCGGACATGTTCCAAGCGCCAACGCGAAAAGGCTCTCGCCCGAAGAGGTAAAACAACTGCTCATGGAGAACGGCCGCGAGCTTTCCGACGATGAGCTCGATGGCATCTCAGGCGGCTGGGGCGATGGCAAGCCGCATTGCGAGCCGGGACAGCACGACTACCAATACAAGGGACTCCAACCCTCGCCTACTGCATCTGGGGTTTTCGCGCTCTATGTGTGCAGCAAGTGCGGGGATGGCATTCTGGAGTAGCTTTCCGAAAATAAGAAGCATCTTGGAAACAAGGTTGCAGTCGCTTCGATAATCGCAAGAAACAGAGCTCTCGCACCTCGCATCCATCTTCAACAGGTAAACTAAAGGCCCTCGGTGCCGAGGGCCTTTTCGCGTTAGGGGCGCTCATAGGTGATTGCGTTTTCGAAATTTGAGGCGGGTACATGGACCGCATGAGAATGTACGACATAATCTACGCGCTCGCAGCGAAAGACAGTCGCGAGACGGCGCTATTCGGGAACTGCGCGCCTTGCGCACGCGAAGCGCTTTCGCGCAGTTTGGCGGGCGAGAAGCTCCCCGAAATCTGGCTCGAGGTTCCGCTTTCAGGTGATCCGTGGTTCGACATCCACGCGCTTACCGCGTACGAGGACGTTGCAGGAACGCAGGCCGCATTCGCCGGCCAGGGCGGATCGTATGCCGACGCGCTCGCCTGGTTCGCAGCACAACCGCCGATGACGGTGCGCCAGCTCGCACTTAGCTACGACACGCACGCGGGCGACGTCGACCACCCGGCGGTGCAGCTGCTCGTATGCGGTAGGGATGAATCCGTTCCGCTCGGATTTCTCGAAGCCATCGGACTCTCGAGCGCAAAACCCTCCTATCGAACGTTCGCACACAACATGCCGAAGGAGTGGTTTGCCTGCTATATCGGCGCATTTCCGAGAAGGCAGGCGACAGACTCCCCACCTTGGGTGCGTGTAGAATGCCTCGTCGGCAAAAAGCTTCAGCGAGCGTATGCGGAAAACGCCGAAGCGTTTCTCGAGGACCTGGCGCATATTGGCCTCAAAGGAATCGACAAAGACGCAGCTGCAAATATCCAAGAGCTTGCACGCTCTCCCTTCCCTCTGGAATTCCAGTTCAACATTGGACCAGATGGCGCCGCCCTGCCCATCGTCTCCAGTAGCATACGCCTCCAGCCCGAAGACTGGACGAATCAAGCACGGAAGGTCGAGATTCACCGCCTGATGCGCTGGATCCAAGACCGGAAATTGGCGGACGGACGCTGGGAGCAACTCGAGGAAATGCTGTTCGGTAAGCGCGTAACGTACGGCGACGACACCACCCTGCTCGTGTGTTTTCCTGCTTTCCTGAAACTGCGCTGGCGCGCCGATCAGCAACCCGACGCAAAAGCTTACCTGAAAGCATTCGCACAATAATTTACCGAGAGAGCAAGAAAAACAGGATGCCGCGTCACTGGTCAATCAGAGAAAGCACGTAAGCGTCGGGGTCCGCCAGAAGTTCAGGGCATCTTGCTTCTCCCGTGGGGTAACGCGTCGCGTAGCATCCGCCATAGCAACATGGGAGCAGTTTGCAGGCAAGGCATTGGGGCTGATCGTCGGGAAAAGCGAAATCGTCGGCCAGCTTTTGCGCTGCCGCATCCCAGTCTAGGGGGCCTTCGTCCGAGACGTTTCCCAAGCCATATGCATCATCGCCCGCAATCACGTGGCAGCTGGGGTAGATCTGGCCCCGCACATCAACATACAACTCGTTGAGCCGCACGAGGGGGCATACCGTATCCGCCGCCGCGAACGCATGCGAGCGCTCAACCTCTCCAAAATCCTGAAGCACCAGCGCGAAGCTTTCCGCGTCAACCAGGGGCGTCGTATCGCCCCGCGCCGCAGACACGGAATTCTCACGCACGGCAGCTGGCACCACGCGCATGGATGTACCGCTGCGACTCGCTATGTTCTCAACATGTTTCCGCAGGTTGTCAAGGCATCCGACGTTGTTGGCATGCACGTTGCAGCGCACATGGATAGTCATGCCCGTGCGCAGGACTTCGAGGTTGCCCATGATGCGGTCGTACGTTGGGCTGCCGCCTTTCAGATGTCGCGTGGCGTCGTGAGTCGCCCGATCGCCGTCGACAGTCACAATGATTTTCGTCACGCGGCAACTCTCGAGCATGTCGGCGTTTTCCTGCGTGAGCAGGTAGCCGTTCGTGTGGACGAGTCCTTTGTATGGAACGTCGTAACGCTCGGCCAAGGCGATGAGCTCGTTACTCAAGTGTTCGACGATGCCTGGTACGAGCAGTGGTTCGCCGCCAAACCAGTCCACTCTCAACTCGTTGTAGGAGCCTGTCGCCAAACGCTTCTCGACGAAACGCACGAGGGATTCCTGGGTTTCGCGCGTCATGTTCGCGTCGTCCGACTCCTGAAAGCAGTAGGGGCAGGCGAAATTGCACCGTGCCGTCGGACACACGGTGAGCATAAGCGGCAAGGGGCTTCGCGCACGAGCGATGTCGAAGACACGATTGCGAACGCGCTCGCGAACATAGGACACTTCGTCCATGGCGCTCAAAAAACCGGCCGCCCGCCAACGGCGGACGACCGGCGAGTTTACGGGCAGCGAAAGCGCAGCGTCGAATAGATTTTTCTGTACGGCATCGAGCTGCTCGAGGCTGCCTGTAGCAAAGTTGAACAGCACCCATCCCCGCTCGTCAGGCGCCTTCACCACATGGTTGAATTGCGAGTAATGCAAGCGGGGCATCGTTCGATGGGCCTATCCCTTACATTTCTGCCCACCGAGCCAATCCCAGCCGTCGCCGCCAGCCACTGCGCTGAGCTCCTCATCGGAAAGCGGGGTGCCCATATCGGGATCGTTGGCAATCTTGGCGATGATGGCGTTCGACGCCTCGGCAATCTCTTTCTCGTCAAGCTCTACGCCCTGTGCTGCGAGGAGTTCCTTGAGTTGCGTTGCATCGGCACCGTCGAGCAGCGCCTTCTCGATCTTTTTGAGCTCCTCTTCTGGGATTGTCTGGAGTAGTTGTTTGACGTCGATCATGGTTGTTCTCCCTTCGTGTTGCGAACAGCGAAACCTACGTTGTGAGATGACGGCACCTCGCAAATTGCGAGGGCAATCTTGACGCTCTCATGATAGCTCATATCTCTTTTTTCGAGCGTCTTTCCCACATTGCGCTTTTGCGAAAGCGCTCAGTCTAGTACTTCTTTTTCCGAAGAAACTTTGACTGTTCATTGTTTAATACGCAATTCACAGCTAGCTGGCTCTTTTTTTTCGCTCGCCTGCGGTTCGCCGTGGAATAGCACCGATGGGGCGGATTTCCAATCCATGAGACAATGTTGTTCCAACAACATTGTCTGTTCCAAAAAAGCTAAGACGGGCCGCTCGTCTCAATCGTAAAAGAGTTGGGGAAACTAATGAAAGGACTGAGTCATATGAAACTTGAAGACATGACCCCCGAACTGATGGAGCAAGCCAAGCAGTGCGAAACTCCCGAAGAGTGCATGGCGTTCATGGCCGAGAACGACGTCGAACTGTCTGACGAGTTGTTGGACGGCATCACTGGTGGTGGCGGCCAGTACATTGCTCATACACCAATACTGTACTGCCCGGATGGACAGAGGCATCAGTTTAGGTACACGGGCAACGAACGCTCGGGCGGCTTATTTGGCAGGGATGAAAAGGAGAGGCGCTGCTTGAAGTGCGGCAGGACGGAATGGGACTAGGAGCAGAGACCGCATAGCGAGACTAGAAGTGGGTCGCCTTGAGGCGGCCCACTTCTAGCTTGTGGATGCAGATGACGGAATTCGAGCTGGTGGAGCGGTAGGCTTTAACGGCTACTCGTCCTTCAACAGGCGCACTTCCAGGCGTCCTTCGATCATCAGCTTGTGCATGAGGTTGCGACCGTGGTTCTCGTTGTCGAGAGTGTTGCCGTACTCCGCGAGGAGCTTCGCCACCCTGGTGGCCATCGTGTTCTTCGCACGCTGATCAGACAAGGAAGTGACGCTGTCTTCGCCTGGCTTGACGTGCGGCTTGTAATAGAACACGAGCTTGACGTCGCTATCGTACAAGCTGACGCTGTCGAAAATCGCCTGGAAATAGGCATAGTCGGCCTCGCCAAGCGAATGGCCGTAAAACTTGACCACGCCTGTTTCGAGGCTGAGCAGACTGCCACCCGCGGTGTGCACGGCGCCCTCACCGAAATCGGTGCCCGCCGTCATGACCCGATACGTTTTCGAGAACGGGAAAGCTAAAGGGTTGCCCGTACATTTCGTGCTGTCGATGCCGAAGATGATGCCGCTGTCCAAGCTGCCGTGCACGTTGATGATCCTAACGGCGCTTCTTCTTCCGACTGGTTGCTTGAACGGGTTCGTGTAGTTGAAGCTGAGAACCGTCGTGTTCAAGGCGAGCTTCCCTTCCGTGGGCCACGTGTCGGCGATCATCCATCTGAGGAGCTTCGCCGAGCGCTCGATATAGTCATCGTTGCCTTCGCAAATCGATGTCATGTAGCCGCTGAAATTGTCCTCGAGTTTCGAGAGCTGTTCGCCCAAGTAGTCGACAAGTTCCTGCGGAGACCAGGGACTGTCGGATTGGCGAAGCTTGTCGGCGCAGTCGATCGCTATGAATTCGATTGCGCTGTCCAGCAGGTCTTCCTCGTCGGGAGAAGTCGTGGCGCCATCGTCAGACGAACCGACTTCTCTATCGGGGATTGGCTCAAGGTCGGATATCCGCGCGATCAGTTTCGACGCGATGCCAGTGGCGCCATGCTTGCCGTCGCCAGCGGATAAGACAAGGTCGCTCACCGCATCTTCGACGCTATACCAAGGTGCATACGTTTTCGTTCGCAGCAGGAAATCCCACACGGTTGGCGTCGCCTCATACCCAAGCCCATCAAGCTTGCCGGTCGTTTTCCAGTCCTGAGTTTTCAGCGCTTCGATCCGCGGCTCGAAGAAATGGCAGAACCTCGTGGGAAGACCGCATTCGAGGTCAAATCCGTTGCCGAGCACCACTAGTTGGTGGAGACCAAACTTGGGCGTCTTTATCTCAGGCGTTTTTATCTCGGGCGTCTTTATCTCGGGTGTCTTTATCTCGGGCGTCTTGATTGTCGGGGTTTTTATCGTTGGAGTCTTTACCGCGGAGATATCGACAGAAAGCTCGCCATTGCCAAACAGGCCTTCGTTCATTTACGCCTCCCGAACTTCGCGTCCTTCAAATACGAGTATTTTACAGAACATGAATCATCTGATTCAGACCTCAAAGCATCATTTGTCGACACATGCCAAAAGGGCCACTATTGATGAATCGAGGCATGAAAAGCTGGATTTTCATCATGCCATTTGAGAAGCTGAGCACTTCCCTCGCCTAAACCCGCGTGATCAGATGATGCCCATGGGAATGAGCACGACCAGTAGAACGGCAACCAGCCCCCAAATGCCCACCAGGAAGCGCGTACGCCTTTTCGGCTCCCAGTCGGGCACGTAGTTGGCCGCCAGGAAGAACGGAATGTACGTGGTCGCGAAAACGGGAAGCACGCCCCACCACTTGTAAACCCAGATGAACGAGTGGTTGCTCGTTCCTGCGAGGAAGCTTTCGACCAAGGCGAACAGAAGGGCCATTCCCAGCGCCCCCGCGAGTTTGGCACTTATCCCCTTGCGACCACCTTTGGCGAAGTAGCGTGCTTTCGGGTCGGCTGGCAACATCTTGTATGAAATGATACCTGCAATCGAGAACATCATCGACAGCTCCCAGCACACGCCGATGAGCAGTATGAACGTCGTCGATTCGTTGCTGACGGACCAAAGAGGATAGCCAGCAAAATGGCCGATGATGGCGTTGACGATTTCGTATAGCCAGTGCACGCCGTACAAAGCAAGCCCGGCGAAAACCACCTTGTATTCCTTCTTGTGGATTTCGCTCCAATACACGTAGAAGACCACAGCCAGTATGAAGATAAACGTCCAGTTGAAGTTCTCGGTGCTTCGAACCACGATGGCATCGACAAGGTCCTTGGCCAATTGCGAGCCATCGCCCCAAAATACGAGCATGCCGCCTCCTTGCATCTGCGTGCCGATCTATGCGCCTTTTGCTCAGCAAATTTTATTTTACGCCTGCACATGACGCATGCCAACCAGATTGGGCGGCGCGTAAAAGCCAACCTCACAAGACAAGATTGGCAATGAGCTCGTTCACCTCGTCGGGGCTGTCGGTGTTCGAGTTGTGACCCGCACCTTCAATCCACGCGAGCGGCAATCCGGTCTTCTTCGTCCATTCGCGGTTGTAGCGCTTCGTCGAACCAGCAGCATCTTTGTCGCCGCAGATGAGAAGCGCCGGGCAATCGATTTCGTAAGGAAGCTCGAGTTCGACTGCTTCCGCGAGAATGCGGAAGCCATGGCCTGACAACACGCAGAATTCCTCGTGGTCGTACACGCTCCAAATCTCGTTCATCAACGCACGGCCGTATTCCGTGGTCGCGCAGCCGTTTACACCATCGCGAATAAGTGCCTTGTGCGGATAAGCGCGGTATACAGGAGTCATGCGTTTGAGCAGCCAGATCTCTGCTGAAGTGTAGTACTCGCGCTTGAGCGGGGCCGAATCGATGCACACGAAGCCCGCCGCTTCGCCGGGATACTGCTGGATGAACATCTGACTCACGTAGCCGCCCATCGATTGACCGACGAGAACGAATGGCCCAACGCCCTCGAGAGCAAGGATCTCATGGAGCCAGCGCGCCTTGTCGGCAAGCGAGAACGACAGCTCGAACGGCCGCGACGCAGCGTGTCCGGGCGCGTCCCATACGAGCACGTTGCAGCGCGGCTCGAAGAACTCGATCTGTTTGTCGAACAGGCGATGGTCTGCAGTGAGCCCCGGCAGGAACACGAGGGTTATCGCCCCAGGCTTCAAGTCGTTCACCCAATAGCGAATGGCGCCTTTTTCCGTGGCGTAGCTCTTCTCGTTCATGCGCGGGTCTCCTTTGAGTAAATGCGCTGCCGATGCTCGATAATTGTTGGTCGATTCGGTCAACAGAAAGGATACCGTCTTTAACCGATTGCGAGAAGGCGGAACCCGAAAGACGCCGAAGGAAAACCGCCCGCGAAACAGCATGACAACCGCTGCGGTTGTGCGATAATCGCCCGTACACCAAGGCAAACCGACGAGGAGCAAACGTCAAAGCGAATTGACGCGGCATTGCCCAAAATCCAGCTCGTGAAAGGACGCGATCATGGAGCGAAACAACGTATCGTTTTTGAAGCCAAGAGCAATCGGCCTGATCATCAAGGCATCTGGCCTCCTGCCATCAACGATCGCGTTTATCGCGCTCTTCCTCGTATGCTCGGTCTTGGTAGCGTTGTTCGAACCGAACGTCAACGGGTTCGCCAACTCGCTGTGGTTCATGTTCCAGGTGGTGACCACCATCGGCCTTGGCGATTTCACCGCGACATCGTTCGTAGGACGGGCGGCGGCGGTTGTCTTGTCGGTGTACTCGGTGTTCTTCCTCGCGCTCATCACGGGCGTGGTTGTGAGCTTTTGTTCCGAGCGCATGCGCGCTCGCCGTGGAGAGAGCATTGCCCACTTTCTCGACCAGCTCGAGCACCTTCCCGAACTGAGTACCGAAGAGCTCACCGAGCTGTCAGAGAAGGTGAAAAGCTTAAAGGGAGCTGCGAAACGCAACAGCTAGTCCGCTGCTCATCGCTAGAAGCTGAACACCTCTCCCACCTTTGCCTGGATGCATAGGTCGGCATAGCGGTCGCGCGGCGTGGGCGCCAAATTGATGATGACCAGATGACTGCCGGAGAAGTAGTCGATGAGACCAGCTGCAGGATAGACCGCGAGCGATGTGCCTGCGATCACGAGCAGGTCGGCGCGCCTGATCGCCATCACCGACTCCTCGAGCACGCGGCCATCGAGCCCCTCCTCGTACAACACGACATCGGGCTTCACGATGCCGCCGCACGAAGGGCAGCGCGGCACACCGTCAGCCGAGGCCTCGTGCAACTCTGTTATCGCGTCGAGATCGTAGAAGGCGCCGCACGACATGCAGTAATTCCGCAGCACGCTGCCGTGGAGCTCCCACACAACCTTGCTACCAGCCGCTTGATGCAAACCGTCGATGTTCTGCGTGACGACCGCTGAGAGCGTGCCGGCTTGCTCGAGTTGCGCAAGCTTGCGATGAGCTTTGTTGGGCAGCGCGTCACGCGCGATCATGCGGTCGAAGTAGAACTCGTAGAACTGCTCGGGATGTCGGTCGAAATACGTGCGCGAAATCATCTCCTCAGGCGGCACGTCCCCGTATTTCTGCGCATACAACCCATCGGGGCTGCGGAAGTCGGGGATGCCGCTCTCGGTCGAAACGCCCGCCCCTCCAAAGAACACCATGCGCCCTGGTTTGCAATCTTCAATCCACGTGTGCAGCGTTTTGACGTTCTCGTTCATGGCGCACCACCTTCATGTTCGCAATCGCAATTCCATCCTGAGTTTATCCGATTCTTCTCACAGCTCGGAGCATACCACGAAGGTAAAATCGAATAGGGAGCCCGCCTGCTGTCATCAGCGGACATGATTGATCAACGAGAGTTCGGGAGGATGCGCATATGACAAAGCCTGCACCTTTCTACGTGCGCATCTTGTTTTTCGCAATCGTCGCCCTGTTCGTGCTGCTGCTCCTGGGTGTCATCTCGTTTTTCGCCGACCGCGCGATTCTCGGCCAGACGTATGCGCGCGTTCCCGCGACAAATCCGAATCTCCTTGCAACCTACGACGATTACGCAAACAGCTATGGGCGCGAAGCCGTCGAGTTCGAGCTCGACGGCAAGACGTTGCGCGGTTACATATACGGGCCGAGCAATACACGAGGCCTTATCAT
>CACZAR010000056.1 GCA_902779135.1 uncultured Coriobacteriaceae bacterium
ATATTGCGGGAAGCAAGCGCCATTTCATCTTCCATGCTCGAAATGATGCGCAGCACTTCCTCGCGCGACAGCGCCGCGAGCTCCTTATTGACATCTTCGGCAGTGAGACCCTCCACGTCCTCTGTCACAAAGCCCAGCACATCATTGATCGCCTTGCGAATCGTCTGCGGTTCGATGCCATGCTCTTCGTTGTAAGCCATTTGAATCTCGCGACGGCGGCGCGTTTCGTCAATGGCAGCGCGCATCGAATCGGTAACCTTATCAGCATACATGATGACCTGGCCCGATACGTTACGTGCAGCACGGCCGATGGTCTGGATGAGCGAACGATGGTTTCGCAGGAAGCCCTCTTTGTCGGCATCGAGAATTGCCACGAGCGATACCTCGGGTAGGTCAAGGCCCTCACGCAGCAGATTGATGCCAACGAGCACGTCGAACTTCCCCAGACGCAAATCGCGCAGAATCTCGACGCGCTCGAGCGTTCCAATGTCGGAATGCATGTAGCGTGCCCGTATGCCCTGGTCGAGCAGATGGTCGGTCAGATCTTCCGCCATCTTCTTCGTCAAGGTTGTTATGAGCGTGCGCTCATCTCGTTCGGCTCGTTCGGCCACTTCGTCGATGACGTCGTCAATCTGCGACACGACCGGACGCACGATTATTTCGGGGTCGAGCAATCCTGTCGGTCGAATGATCTGCTCGACACGCGCTTGCTCAACGTTGATTTCATAGTCGCCAGGCGTAGCTGACACATAAACGAACTGAGGCACGCGTTGCTCGAATTCATCGAAGCGGAGCGGACGGTTGTCGAGACAGCTAGGCAGGCGGAACCCATGCTCGGCGAGCGTGATCTTGCGCGAACGGTCACCTTCGTGCATGCCGCGAATCTGAGGTACGGTGACGTGCGACTCGTCGATGATGCATAGGAAATCCTTGGGGAAATAGTCGATGAGCGTATACGGCGGCTCGCCTGGCTCGCGCCCGTCAAGATGACGCGAATAGTTCTCGATGCCGCTGCAAAAGCCCATCGTCTCGAGCATCTCGAGATCGTAATTCGTGCGCATTTCAAGGCGCTCGGCTTCGAGCAGCTTGCCTTCTTCCCTGAACTGCACAAGACGTTCGCGCAGCTCATCCTGAATAGTTTGCAACGCGCGGTCCATCTTGGGACGCGCCGTCACGTAATGCGAAGCCGGCCAAATGGGAAGCGCTTCGTACGAGCCCAGCTCCTCACCACTGACGTTGTCAACCTCGATGATGCGCTCAATCTCATCGCCCCAGAACTCAACGCGAATCGGGTTGTCGGCATAAGGCGGAAACACGTCAAGCGCGTCACCACGTACGCGGAACGTCCCACGTTTAAGCTCGTAGTCATTACGGTCGTACTGGATGTCAATCAGGCCGTGAATCACATCATCGCGATCTGCCGGCACCTGTTTGTCGAGGAATACAGCCATGCCCGCATAATCCATTGGCGAACCAATGCCATAGATGCAACTGACCGATGCGACCACGATGACATCGCGCCGCGACAGCAGCGCACTCGTGGCAGCGTGACGCAGCTTTTCAACTTCTTCGTTGATTGAAGCGTCTTTCTCGATGAACGTATCCGATGACGGGACGTATGCTTCTGGTTGGTAATAGTCGTAGTACGACACGAAGTAGACGACTGCGTTGTCGGGGAAAAACTCTTTCAGCTCGGCTGCCAACTGGGCTGCAAGCGTTTTGTTGGGCGCCATGACCAGCGTGGGCTTTTGCACGGCCTCAATCGTCTTGGCCATGGTGAACGTCTTGCCCGAGCCCGTCACACCGAGCAATGTCTGGTAACGCAACCCATCTTGCACTCCTTTGGCGAGCTTTTCGACTGCTTGCGGTTGGTCGCCCGCCATCTCATAGGGCGCAACGACGCGAAACGGAGTGTTGGCAAGCCTCACCTCAGGCAGCTTGCCCTCCATTGGAGTGCCTTCTATGTTGGAAAGATGAGCCAAGAGCGGCAGAACTGGCTAGTAAGCCGCGTTGTATTCGTTCCACCAGTTCACGACTTTGTTGTAGAGCTCTTCCTTCGTGCCATCGTTGTTGAAGACGACGTCGGCTTGCTCGATGCGTTCTGCATCGGTGATCTGCTGAGCGATGCGACGGCGAACGTCGGCCTCGTCGAAGCCCGAAGCCACGGCGCGCTCAATGCGAACCTCAAGCGGCGCGAGCACGGCGATAACGATGTCTGCCAGATACGCAAGCGACATTTGGCGGCTCTTGAAGACCGAGTACTCGACGACAACGGCCGGGCAACCGGCAGCTTCGAGCTCGTCAAGCTTGGTCGTGAATGCGTCTTCGATACGAGGTTGCGTGATGCGGTTGAGCTTCCGAGTCTCAGCTGGACTCACAAAAGCCTTGCGGGCGAGCGCTTTGCGGTTGATTTCGCCGTCGGGATCGAGGACGTCCTCGCCGAAAGTGGCGGAAACATCTTCCTTGACAATTTCCCAATGGAGAATCTCATGGCCAATCAAATCAAGATCGATGTACTCGAGGCCTTGGTCCACAAGCGCTTTACGTGCAGTTGATTTACCGGCACCCATGCCACCGATGACGAATATTTTCTCCATGCCCGCTCCATTCAGCCGCCCTGCGGCACATCGTCACGAAAGCGAACCTCAAGGACCTTCCTTTTGGCTCGCTTTTCCCTTCGTATTCGTTGGCTCAATAATACACGATTCCACGAAAAGTAGGTTTCGGAAGGGAAACGAAAACGGGGTCGGACAAAATGCCCGACCCCGTTCGTTTCTCAGTTGATGCAACCGGTTTACTCGGCAGCTTCCTCGGTCGCTGCTTCCTCGGCAACAGGTTCTTCAGCTGCAGCTTCGGGAGCTTCGGCAACCTCAGCGGCTTCCTCGGCAGCCTCAGGAGCATCTTCGGCAGCCTCGCGACGCGGCTTGCGGGCCGGACGCTCTTCGGCAACTGCGGTTTCGTCAACCTCAATCTCGATGCCAAGCTCGGCAGCAGCAGCCTTCATGGACAGGCTGATGCGACGACGCTCGGGGTTGATCTCCATGACCTTCACCTTGACGACGTCGCCGACCTTGACAACCTGCGACGGAGTCTCGATGTGGCGCGGAGCCATCTCGGAGATGTGCACCAGGCCCTCGGTGGCCTCGCCCAGCTGGACGAACGCGCCGAACGGGACAACCTTGGTGACCGTGCCGTCGACGATGGTGCCGACCGGATAAGCCTCGACAAGCTTTACCCACGGATCGGGCTGGGTCTGCTTGAGGCCCAGCGAGATGCGCTCGCGGTTCAGATCGACGTCGAGAACCTCGACCTCGACTTCCTGGCCGACCTTGACAACCTCAGAAGGATGGTTGACATGGTTCCAGGACAGCTCGGAGATGTGGACCAGACCGTCGATGCCGCCGAGGTCGACGAAAGCGCCGAAGTCGACGATCGAGGAGACGGAGCCCTTGAGGCGCATGCCCTTGGTGAGCTTGGCCAGGATCTCGGCGCGCTCGTTCTTGCGGCCTTCCTCGAGCAGGACGCGGCGGGAAAGCACGACGTTGTTGCGGTTGCGATCCATCTCGATGATGCGGGCCTCGAGCTCGGTGTTGAGGTACATGTCGAGATCCTTGACGCGACTCAGGTCGACGAGCGATGCGGGCAGGAAGCCACGCAGGCCGATGTCGATGATGAGGCCGCCCTTGACGACTTCGATGACCTCGCCGGTGACAGGCTCGCCAGCCTTGAACCTCTCCTCGACGGAAATCCAGGAGCGCTCGTACTCAGCGCGCTTCTTCGAGAGGATCAGACGGCCGTCCTTGTCTTCCTTCTGCAGGACGAGTGCCTCGATCTTGTCGCCAACCTCGACGAGCTCGGACGGGTCGGCATCCTTGCGAATCGAGAGCTCGCGGACGGGAATGACGCCTTCGGACTTGAAGCCGATGTCAACCAGGACTTCGTCGCGCTCGATCTTGACGATCGTGCCGTCGACGAGATCGCCCTCGTCAAACTCGGTCAGGGTGCCATCGATCATCTCATTGAACTGCTCGTCAGTGATGTCGGTGAAGTCGATGACGCTGGGATTTTTGATCTCGGTCAAAACGGACCCCTTTCGTTGTCGGGGACCCGTCAACATGATCGCTCGCTAGTTCACCATGTTCGCTTTCGCTGAAAGCTCGCAGACGCGGCCGCGTAACAAACATGTCTCGGGGGCCAATATTTACTTACTTGCAGACTTTTCCGCAAGTCTGTGCAGTATAGCATGCCATTTGCACGCCGAATCGCGCATTATTTCGCCTGCGCGTTTTCTGCACATAGCAAGCGTTCTTGATACGAAGTGCTCAAATGGAAATGACGCAGCTTCGCGATGGGGCACTTCACAGCAGCGCTCTCGCCGAAACCGCTTCGACTACTCAAGCCTTTGCTTGATGGAGGCGGCAACGCCTTCGGCGTCGAGCCCCAAATCTGCCAAAAGCTGGTTGATCTTGCCGTGAGGAACGAACGAGTCGTCAATGCCCAACACCAACGTGGGGACCGCAACCTTCATGCGCGACAACACATCGAGCACACCTTCGCCAGCGCCTCCTGAAATGATGCCATTTTCAACAGTGACCACTAGACGGGTTTCAGCAGCTGAAGCGATCGCGGCCTCATCGAGCGGTTTGACCCAGCGCATGTCGACCACACGCGCATCGATGCCATCGGCTGCAAGCATCTCAGCTGCGTCAAGTGCGTTCGCAACCATGCCGCCAAACGCAAGTATGGCAACGTCTGAACCTTCCCGTAGCGTGTTCGATTCCCCGACGGGCAGGACCTTCCCCTTTGCGGGAATCGCGACACCACGTCCGCATCCGCGCGGATAACGCACGGCAACCGGCCCTCCTATGCGCAGAGCCGTATGCAACGCATTGACCAGCTCCGCCTCGTCGGATGGGGCGATCACGCGCATGCCGGGAATCATGCGGCAATAGGCGATATCGTATGCACCGTGGTGCGTCGGACCGTCCTCCCCCACCAACCCGGCTCGGTCGATGGCGAATACGACATTGCAATCTGCAAGCGATGCGTCGATGATCATCTGATCGAAAGCGCGCTGCAAGAACGTCGAGTAAATGGCAACGACGGGTTTGAGGCCACCGAACGCAAGGCCAGCAGCCATTCCCACGGCGTTCTCTTCCGCGATGCCCACGTCGATGAATCGATCGGGAAACTCGTTCGCGAACTCGACAAGCCCGGTGCCGGTGCGCATGGCGGCAGTTATGGCCACCACATGCTCGTCAACGCGCGCTTCACGCACGAGTGCCTTGCCGAACACATCGGTATAGGACGGGGCGCACGGAGCCTTTTTCGGACAAGTCCCAGTCTCGGGGTTGAACGCCCCGATGCCATGGAAGCTCACCGGATCCTTTTCGGCAGGCTTGTAACCTGCGCCCTTCTTGGTCACCACATGCATGAGCACGGGACCATCGGCGTCAAGTGCCGTGCGCAGGATGTCTTTCATAGCGGGGATGTTGTGCCCGTCGATGGGCGGTGTGCATAAAATGCCCAGCTGCTCGAACATCATGGTCTCAGGCACGAAAAACTGCTTGACCGAATCCTTCGCACTGCGGCCGAACGCAACGAACGCGCGACCGATCGGATTCATCTCGAGCCGCTCCTGAGACTGGTCGCGTGCTTGACGATAGCTTGCCGAAGAGCGAATCGCGCCAAGATGGCGCACGAGCGCGCCAACGTTGCGCGAGATGGACATCTCGTTGTCGTTCAAGATGATGACGATGGGAAGTTGCAACTGGCCGATGGTGTTCAACGCTTCGAACGCCATACCGCCTGCAAGGGACGCATCCCCGATGAGCGCCACGACCTTCTCGTCGGAACCACGCAGCTCTCGCGCCTTGGCCAAGCCAAGCGCAATGGAAAGGGAATCGGATGCGTGGCCGGATGGATGCACATCATATTTGCTCTCGGAAGGACGGGGGAAACCCGATATGCCACCATAGGTTCTCAACGTTTTGAAAACATCACGCCTACCGGTGAGAATCTTGTGGGCATACGCCTGATGGCCGACATCGAACACGAAACGGTCTTTTGGCGAATCGATGAGCGAATGAACAGCCAAAATGATTTCAACCGCACCGAGCGACGAAGCGACATGACCACCTGTCTTCGAGGTTGTCGAGATGATTTCAGCTCGAATTTCATCAGCGAGAATTGCAAGCTCGCCATCGGTAAGCAGCTTCAAATCAGCTGGGGAGTTTATGCTATCGAGAATTCGACTCATGACGTGATTCTTTACTTGGCGACGACTTTTATTCGTTGGCAGCCTGAGATGCCACGGGCTCGTCTGAGCTCTCGCTGTCCTGCGTCGGCTCACCCGCATCTTCGCCCTCAAGAGCCTCTTCATCAACAACGATGTCGTCTTCGAGTACGTCGCTTACGCGCATGCCGAGCTCGACGGCCTCTTCGTACAAATCGAGTGCATCGTCGAGCGGGATGCTCTCGTCACTGACAGCTTCCACGATCTCCTCGAGACGCATCTTTATGGCCTCGAAATCTTGAAGATGGTCGTTAGCCATTGACTTCGTCCTGAATCTCTTCGGAAGACTGCGTCTCTTCAAGCTCAAGCGCGTCGGTTTCGCCGTCATTCTCAAGCGAGCGGGCAATGCGGCCGAGCACGCCGTTGACGAAGCGGGACGAATCGTCTTCCCCGCCGTACACCTTGGCAAGCTCGACGGCTTCGTTGATGGCTACCGACACGGGTACGTCTTCGACGTAAACCATCTCGTACGTTGCCAACCGCAATATTGCACGGTCGACGACCGGCATGCGATCGAGCGCCCAGTTCTCCGAGGTCGCCTCCAGCTGGGCATCGATATCCTCGCGATGCTCGGCAACGCCCAAGATGAGCGCCTCGGCATATTCGGGCAAATCGACATCGTCGGAAGGGTAAGCCCCTGATTCGACGATTCGAGAGACCTCTTGTTCGGTGATGTCGCTTGAATAGAGCAGGGCAAGCGCGCTCTCGCGCGCGAGCCGACGCTCGTGAACCTTATGACGCGCCATGGTACCGCCTGAAACTAGTATTCGAACTGAATGCCGTCGATGTAGATGTCGACAGCCGCAACTTTGACGCCCACCTGCGTGGCAATAGCATCAACAACTGCCCGTCGCACGTTGGCAGCCAGGTCCGGAAGAACGTTCCCGCTTTTGACGTCCATACGAATCGAAACGTGCAGCTCGTCGTTCTCATCGGTGGTCACCTCGATACCCTGGGTCGATGGCCTACCGCCACCGATCAGGTCCATGAGGCCGCTGGTCGTGGCAGGCCCGATGCTCGCTACTCCTTCGACATCACGAGCTGCCAGCGAGATGATCGTCTCAACGACTCCGGGAGCTATCGTCATGCCCTCGATATTCAAATCGCTCATAGTAATTCTCCCATCTGGGTTTCAATGAACTCAGTCGTAGCCTCTCCTGCACAGAATACCTCATTGTCGAGAACTCTGCGATTAAACGAAATGGTGGTCGGAACGCCCTCTATCACAAACTCATCAAGCGCCCGCTTCCCGCGCGCAATTGCCTCAGCGCGATCTTGGCCGTGCACGACCAGCTTTGCAACAAGCGAATCGTAATGCGGCGATACGCGGGAACCCGTACGCGCGCAGGTTTCTACACGCACGCCCGGCCCCAGCGGAGCCTCGAAGCGCGCAATGGTTCCAGGACATGAAGAAAAGCCGTCTTCGGGGTCTTTCGCGTCAACCCGAAGCTCGATAGCATGTCCGAACGGCTCGAAGCGACCGCGGTCGCAGCAGCTCATCGGCTCGCCCGCAGCAATGCGGATCTGTTCTTTCACAATGTCGACACCCGTGACCATCTCGTTGGCGGCGTGCTCGACCGGCAAGCATGCCCCCATGCCCGTGAAGTAGAAATGACCGTCGGAAGCGAGCGAGAACTCGACAGTGCCAGCTCCCTGGTACTCGAGTGCACGCAGAGCCTTGACCGCCGCAACGCTCATCGCGCGTCGCAAATCACTTGAAACCGCAGGCGAAGGCGACTCCGCAACGAGCTTGCATCGGTCGAGCTGAATCGAGCAGTCTCGCTCGCACAACGCAACACGGTTGCCGAAGCCATCGCCGAGCACCTGCATCTCTATGCGACGCGTATCCGTCATCAGCTTCTCAACGTAGACATCGTCGCTTCCGTAGACCACAGCCGCAGCAGCGCGCGCAATTTCGTATTGCTGCTCGATATCGGAAGGACTGCGCACGATGACCGCATCCTTGCCATCACTGGCCGAAGCCTTGATGATCACGGGATAGCCCAAGCGGCGCGCAACAGCACGCGCATCCTCAGCCGACTCGACGACACCATCTGACCCGGGCACGACAGGCACACCACATGCGCGCAGAACACTGCGTGCCATCGAGCGGTCAGCCATGCGTTCGATAATATCGGGGGAAGGCCCTATGAACACGATGTCATTCTCAGCGCATGCACGTGCAAAATCGGCATTGTCAGCGAGGAAACCATACCCCGGATGTATCGCTTGCGCACCCGTCGAATGAGCAGCTTCGATGATCTTCGAAATGGACAGATAGCTATCCGCTGCAGACGCCGATCCAATATTGACAGCTTCATCAGCGTATTTCACCGGATAGGTGTTGAAATCTTCGATCGAGTAAACCGCAACGGTCTTGATACCCAGCTCTCGCGCGGCGCGCATGATGCGAAGGGCCGCCTCGCCACGATTAGCTATGAGAATCTTGTCAAACATTGCACGATCTCCGAAACGTCAAGTTGGTAATCAAAGTGACATTATAGGAAACAGATGACACGTGGAATCATTCGTGATGGAAACAACCCACAAGCAACAAAGAAGCATCTTCGCAATCACATCGAAATGGCACGCTGCTCCCAGGGAACGCTGTGCCGTTTCATGAAACGGCACAGCGTTCCCTGGGAGCAGCGTGCCATCCCTCCGACAAACCAAAAAGGGCTGCGCAACTGCGCAGCCCTGTAGGAACATTACTAACGTGCGATGTTTACACGCGCTTCACGAAACGGCCGTCGCGAGTGTCGATCTGAAGAACGTCGCCGATCTCGACGTACATGGGAACGTTCACCACAGCGCCAGTCTCGAGCGTAGCAGGCTTGGTCGAGCCCTGCACCGTATCACCCTTGAAGCCAGGCTCGGTTTCGGAAACGGCGAGCTCGACGAACATCATGGGCTCGATGCCGATGAGCTCGTCACCAGCATACTGCAGCGAGACCTCGTCGTTCTCCTTGAGCCATTTAGCCACGTCGCCCACGACATCGGCGCTCAGGGCCTCCTGCTCGTACGTGTTGTTGTCCATGAAGTTGAAGTCGGCACCGTCGTTGTAGAGGTACTGCATCTTGCGGGTCTCCATACGGACTGAGTCGAACTTCGTGCCGGCGTTGAACGTGTTGTCGACGATACGGCCAGTCCTGACGTCGCGAAGCTTGGTGCGCACGAACGCGCCACCCTTGCCCGGCTTCACATGCTGGAACTCGACGATAGTCCAGAGTTTGCCGTTATATTCGATGCACATGCCATTCTTGAAATCGGCGGTAGAGATAGCCACAGCAGTTCCTCCTCTTTGATTCTTCACTGAAACCGTTTGATTATACCCGTTTAACATGGATAAGGCAGGAAAAACGCTTAGGTTAAGAAGGGACTGTCCCTTAATAACACAAGGTTTTCCGCCAAACCGATTGATTTACTTGCGTCGCAGAGGGCACATTCCCCTTTTGACGCATGCTAGATTACGACCATCTCATGCGTTGATTGGGTGAACACATCGTATCCTGCATCGGTGACGACACCGAAGTCTTCGAGGCGCATGCCGAACTCGCCCGGCAGATAGATACCCGGCTCGACCGTGACGACATTCCCCGCAACAAGCGGCTGCTCGTTGAGGATGTTGAGCGTCGGCAGCTCGTGGATATCAAGGCCGACGCCATGTCCCAACCCATGGCCCATGCAACCGCCAAAGCCACCTTCTTCGAGCACCTGCTCGGCGAGTTCGTGAATTTCACGGCCCGTCAAACCAGGCTTGATGGCATGTTCCGCTGCTTCGTTGGCAGCGCGCAACACCTGCCATGCACCAGCCATGCGACCGCTGGGTTCGCCCAGGAAAACCGTGCGCGTCATGTCGGAGCAATAGCCCCGCACCTTGGCCCCGAAATCGAGAACGACACATTGGCCAGCTTCAAGGCGTTTGTTGCTGGGTATGGCATGGGGGTCTGCACCGTTTTCGCCAGCAGCGACAATCGAGCTGAATGCCAAAC
>CACZAR010000057.1 GCA_902779135.1 uncultured Coriobacteriaceae bacterium
GAAATCGACGCGTAATAATGGCACACAGCTCCCAGGGAGCGCTGTGCCATTTTCTGCGAATTCGCACAGCGCTCCTTGGGAGCTGTGTGCCACCCTAAACATCCCTGCCGCCTGGCGACTGGAAGCATTGTGCGCATCGCCAATCAGGTAGAATAAACAATGACGAGTGAGCCGCTTCTTGAGGAGGGACCCATGGACGCGAACGAGCTCAAATACCTGTCTTTGCTGGCGAAATCGTTTCCCACTGTCGCAAAAGCACAAGCCGAAATCATCAACCTCAACGCAATTCTCAATCTGCCCAAGGCAACGGAGGTGTTTGCGACCGACGTGCATGGCGAATACGAGGCGTTCGTGCACCTGTTGCGCAACGGCTCCGGTGCCGTACGAATCAGAATCGACGAAGCACTTGGCGATTCGCTGACCGATAAAGAAAAGAGCTCGCTGGCAACACTCATCTATTACCCACGCGAGAAAATGGACCTCATCCTTCCCGACATCGAGGACAAGAACGCGTGGTATTCGAGGGCGATTTTGCTGCTCATTCGGGTCAGCAAAGTTGCGGCAGGAAAGTATACCCGCTCCAAAGTCCGCAAGGCGTTGCCGAAAGAGTACGCATACATCATCGAGGAGCTCATGACGGAGAGCAATCTCTCCGTCGACAAGAAGGCATATTATTCCTCGATTATCGACGCGGTTATCCGTACAGGGTGTGCAGAAACGCTCATCGAGGCCATTTGCATGCTCATAAAGCGGTTGTCCATCGACCACCTGCACTTGGTGGGCGACATTTACGACCGCGGCCCGTATCCGCATCTGATCATGGATACGCTTGCACGATTCCATTCGCTCGACATTCAATGGGGCAATCACGACATCGTGTGGATGGGCGCGGCGCTCGGCCAACGTGGGTGTATCGCCCACGTGGTGCGCAACTGCGCCCGCTACGGCAATCTCTCGGTGCTCGAGGACGCCTATGGCATCAACATCCTTCCGCTCGCCCAGTTTGCGCTGGATGTTTATGGCAACGATCCATGCGTTGCATTCGGACTGAAGGGCAACCCCGACCTTCCGCCTGCCGAACTCGATTTGAACATCAAGATCCAGAAGGCCATGGCCATTTTGCAGTTCAAGGTCGAAGCGCAACTCATCGATGAGAATCCAAGCTTTGAGCTTCAAGACCGCAAGCTGCTCGACAAGATCGACTACGAAAAGGGCACAGTTGTGGTCGACGGCAAAGAGTACGAGCTCATCGACAAAGTATTCCCAACGATCGATCCCGCCGACCCGTTCCGCCTCACACCCGAAGAAGAAGAGGTCATGGACCGCCTCGTGCAGGCGTTCGTCGGCAGCGAGAAGCTGCAGCGGCATATGCACATCTTCCTCGAAGTGGGTTCGCTCTACAAAGAGGCCAACAATTGCCTGCTATTCCATGCCGGCGTGCCGCTCAACGAAGACGGCTCGCTCATGGAAGTTGACGTCTACGGCAAACGCTACAAGGGCAAGGAGCTCTACGAAGTGCTCGAAGGGCTCGTGCGCGCTGGATACAACAGCACCGACCCCGTCATGCGCAAGCGCGGAGCCGACATCATGTGGTGGCTGTGGCTCGCTCCTGGGTCTCCCCTGTTCTCGAAGAGCAAGATGGCCACGTTCGAGCTCTACCTCATTGCTGAGAAGGAAGCGCGCGTTGAGGTGAAAAACCCGTTCTATTCGTTCCTCGACAACGAAGAGGTACTGGCTGGGATTTTCAGGGACTTCGGACTCGACCCCGCTGTGTCTCGCATCGTCTGCGGGCATGTTCCCGTCAAGGTCAAAGATGGCGAAGACCCGGTCATGTGCAATGGCCACGTGCTGAGAATCGACGGTGGCTTCTCGAAGGCCTATCAGAAGACGACGGGCATCGCAGGCTACACATTGATTTCGAATTCACACGGGTTCGTCCTCGACTCGCATGAGCCGCTCGAATCGGTCGAAGCGGTGGTCGCCAACGAATATGACATCCACTCGAAACGCCGAACCGTCGAGCACTTCTCATCGCGCATGAAAGTTGCCGACACCGACACCGGAAAAGAGCTCAAGGCACAAATCGAGGACCTCGAGCTGCTCCTCAAGGCGTATCGCTCCGGCGCCATCGCGGAAGCTGAGTAACAACGATTGGAACAGTGCACCTTTCCAACATTCGTGCACCATCATCGCTAGAAAGAAAGGCGGGCCATCGGGTCAACCCCGAGGGCTCGCCTTTAACGTTAACGCCAGCCCGAGCGAATCTACTCGAGCTAACCTTTTAATACCAGCCTAGCCAAGCTGGCTGAACGAGAGCATCAGACCACCGATGGAATTGCAGCCATCCTGCTCGAAGCCGTACTCGCCAAACGTGAACTCAGCAAGGAACGGAACACCATCGGCTTCCTTGATGAAGGAGTCTGCGACTTCGCCGATGCGATCGGCAATCGCTGCACGACGGCCGCCGCAGTGGACGAAGAAGTAGGCAGCGGGCTTGCCTGCGCCGACCTTTGCAGCAGCTTCCTTCAACTCACCAGCAGTCTTGGCAACAGAGCCAACCAAGCAGTCGACGTCGCCATCCATCATGATGACCGCCGTCTTCTCTGCGACCTTCGCGCCAACGGCAATGGAGTGGTCGTCGTTGCCGTTCATAGGATGGCGGATGGCGATGAGATCGCCCATGCGGTCCTTCACACCGAGCGGAGCAACAATCGACTCGACGAGCAAATCGCCGCCCATCAGCTGGTCGGTGCTCATGCCACGCCATTCGGCGTACACGTCGAGCGCCGGCTTGCCGCAGATCTCGGCGATACCGCGATCGCCATCCATCTTGGTGACGATTCCGAACTTGTCAGTCTCGGCATAAGCGCCCGTAAACTTGTTCACGAACGGAGTATCGGTGTAGAAGAATGCGACGATGCAGCCATCCTGGAATGCATCGGTGCCGGAATACAGCCACCACTTGCCGGCAATTTCGTTGTCGGCCGCCGAGCCACCGAAGAACGGGACGCGGCCGATCACGTCAGTGACACCCTTGATGTAGTACTCTTCCTCGGCGGGCGATGCTGCCATGTACCAGTAATCCGGCGGGCAATCCTTGCCAGCCGCCTCCATGGCCGCCTTTGCAAGGTTCTTGCCGATGCAGCGCGCGCATTCAGCGGAATCACGGGCAGCGCCAGCCGTGCCGACGACCACGTCGTCACCACCCAGGGCGAGAATGCCGACGAACGGCGTATCGCCACCGACGAAGCCTTCGGGCGTGATGATGCCGGTGAACGACGTGTTGCCAAGAACCGGAACGCCAGGCAGCTCGGCCGCGATAGCATCGAGCAGCTCCTTGGAATCGTAGTCGCAGCTACCGTAGGCCATGGCGACTTTCGCGCCTTCGATGCCTGCCTTGATCTTGCCGGCGACTTCCTTGCCCGCCTCAGCAGCGGTGGGGGCGATTGACGTTGCGACGAAACTTTGCATGACGAACTCCCTTTCTACCCATAACGACCTTGTCATTACATTCACAGGCAGCTTTTCCAAGCAGCCTGGTAGAACCTGGATTGCAGCAATTCGGGAAACAATGCGGAACTGTTCCCCGTCGCACATAAACCATTATAGGCTTCTTCGCACCCATTAGCCGACATTTTTAACTCACGTCCGAGTTGACGCGAACCGTATCCGAATCATGACTACAATGGAACAGTCAGTAACGGTTGGGGGTCATCATCGCATCTTGATGCTAGGGGGAGCCCTCTTCCGCGCAGGTTCAAACGAAGGGGATGACATGTTCCAAGCTCTATTGGATCCGGTTGCATCGAACTTGGCGCTTTCAGCGCTTGTCGCATGCATACCGCTTATTACGTTTTTCATCATGCTGCTCGGTGTCAAGGCAAAGGCCCATATTTCGGCCGTCGTTGCACTCGCTGTCGCAATTCTCGTGGCCATCATCGGCTTCAAGATGCCTGCCGGGCTCGCTCTCGTGTCTGCTACGCAGGGCGCGGCATTCGGCGCATTCCCCATCGTTTACATCATCTGCATGGCCGTCTGGTTCTACGAGGTGACGGTCGTTTCCGGCAGGTCTGAAGACCTTCGAAAGTTCTTCGACCAGGTCGGCGGCGGCGACATCCGCATCCAGGCCATGATGATCGCGTTCTGCTTTGGCGGCCTGCTTGAGGCGCTCGCCGGCTTCGGCGCGCCCATCGCCGTCACGGCAACAATGATCCTGGCTCTCGGCGTCAAGCCGAAGAAGGCCGCACTTGCCGTTCTTCTCGCCAACACCGCGCCCGTTGCCTACGGCGCAGTTGCAACGCCCATCACCACCGCAGGTGCCATGGTTGCTGGCGGCGACCCGGTCGTAGCTGCCGAAACCGCAAAGCACGTTGCAGCTATCGTCGGTTATCAAGCACCGATTTTCGCAATGTTCGTCCCCTTCCTGCTCGTCATCATCCTCGACGGCAAGCAGGGCGCCAAGGACTGCTGGCTGCCCGCCTTCGTCGTGGGCATCTTCTTCGCCATCACGCAGTGGTGGTGCTCGAACCACTTCGCCTACGAGCTCACCGACGTCATCGCCTCGCTCGTCGGAATGGCCGCATGCATCATCTTCATGCGTTTCTGGAAGCCCAAGGGCGTCGACGGCGTGCGCGAGCGCTTCGGCCTGCCGCCGATGGCAGAGTCTGAAACCTCCGACCTCACCGCAAGCCGTACGTTCATGGCACTTGTCCCCTACCTGATCGTCGTCGTAGTCTTCGGTGTCTGCAAGCTCGGCATCCCGCAGATCCTCAGCGCAACCGACATCAAGATCGCTTGGCCCGTCATCTCCGGTGGAACCATCCTGAGCGCCGCTGGCAAGGACCCCGGCACTACGTTCAACCTGAACCTCCTGTCCACTCCGGGCACTATGCTCCTCGTCGCCGGTTTGATCACGGCTGTCGTCTACTCCCTCAACAATGAGAACGGCCGCTACACCGCCACCATGGGCGGCGCAATCAAGGCAATCGGCACCACGTTCTACCGCATGCGCTTCTCAGCCTTGACCATCGTGCTCGTCCTCTCGCTTGCCTACGTCATGAACTTCAGCGGCCAGACCATCAGCATTGGCCAGCTTCTTTCGGGTTCCGGTCCCGCCTTCCCCGTCATCTCTCCGTTACTCGGCTGGGTTGGCACGGCTGTCACCGGTTCTGACACAAGCGCAAACGCCTTGTTCGCCGGCCTGCAGTACTCGGCAGCAATGAGCAACGGTGCTTTGGCGAACGTCACGCCTGACCTGTTCCTGGCAGCCAACACCATGGGCGGTGTCGTCGGCAAGATGATCAGCCCGCAGTCGCTGGCCATCGCCGCTGTTGCCACCCAGGTCAAGGAAGCCGACATCATGAAGAACGTCCTTCCGTGGTCCGTCGCATTCCTGATCGGCACCTGCATACTCGTCGGCCTGCAATCGACCGTGCTTACGTTCATCCTGCCGTAGGCCTGAAAAACATTATTCACGCACCTCAAAACGCGGGCATGCACACGGTGTTATGCCCGCGTTTCTGTTACGATACGTACCGTGGAGAATGCAAGCTTTCACTGGGTTAAAAAACGCCCATTGAGCTTGTTTCAAAAGAGAAAGGGGTCCTATGAAGATTGCGTTCTTCCCGGGATGCATGGTCGACATGATCTACCCGGAAATCGGAATCGCAGCAGTCAACGTTTTGGAGCGTTTAGGCTGCGAGATTGAAATGCCGGAGAAGATCGTGTGCTGCGGCCAAGGTCTCATCAATTCCGGCTACCGCGAGGAAAACAAAGCCGCTGCGCGCATGATCGTGGAAGCATACGACACGCCCGAGTACGAGACCATCGTCTCGCTCACGGGGTCGTGCATGAACGCGATTGTCAACGACTATCCTCTGGTCTTCAAAGACGAGCCCGAATGGCTTGAGCGTGCCGCGCGACTGAAGACGAAGTTCTTCGAGTTCACCGACTTCATCGTGAACGAACTTGGCGTCACTGACGTCGGTGCCGTCTTCAACGACACGGTCACCTACCACAAGAGCTGCCATGTCACGCGTCTTCTGGGCGTCAAAGAGCCGCCACTCAAGCTGCTCGAAAACGTCAAGGGCCTTGAGTACATCGAGATGGCGCATGCCGACCGCTGCTGTGGTTTCGGCGGAACGTTCTCGTTCAAACAGCCCGTCATTGCCGGCGAGGTTGTCTACGAGAAGTGCCAGACGATCATCGATACCGGTGCCAATGTCATCTGCGGTGCCGACGTGCCGTGCCTTATGAACATCAAGGGCGCGCTCGGGCGCATGCGTGCTGACGGCCGCCTCGACCGTGACATTCGCGTCATGCACATCGCTCAGATACTGGATTCGAGGGGGTAAGCCATGTCGATTCTGTACGATACCGATAAAAGCTTGAAAGAGCGCGTGGCTGCCAGTCTCGACGACGATTTCAAGCACAATGCCATTAAGACCGCGCAAGAGGTGTTCTACGTCGGGCGCGGCAAGCTCGTAGCCGAGATGGAAGGCTGGGAAGACCTTCGTCGCCATGCCGTCGAGGTGCGCAACCACGTGACCGAGAACCTCGACTACTACGTCAAGAAGTTCGCGA
This sequence comes from uncultured Coriobacteriaceae bacterium, assembly GCA_902779135.1. Taxonomy (GTDB): domain Bacteria; phylum Actinomycetota; class Coriobacteriia; order Coriobacteriales; family Eggerthellaceae; genus UBA9715. The sequence goes on from CACZAR010000057.1 coordinate 6,583, forward strand.
CCAATGCTGAGGCGAATGGCTACATCATGCATTACGCCCCCTCGGGCGACGACGCCCTCTGGGAAGTCCTCGACATCTTTGAGGAGCACGGTGCAAGCTACGCAGTGAAGTCGAAGAGCATGATGACCGAAGAAGTGGGCCTCAACGAGGTGCTCGAGGAAACGGGCATCAAGATTACCGAGACTGACTGCGCCGAGAACATCCTTCAAACTGCAGGTTCGAAGCCGTCGCACATCGTCGTGCCTGCCCTGCACTTCGATCGCGAGGCCATCGCAGACATCTATCGCAAGAAGCGCGGTTATGAGGGCACGACGGTTCCCGAGGAGATTACGCACTACCTGCGTAAGATCCTGCGCCACGAGTTCATGGAAGCCGAGGTGGGCATCCGCGGGTGCAACTTCGCTGTTGCTGAAACCGGCTCCGTGACGCTGGTCACCAACGAGGGCAACGGTCGCATGGTCGACACATTCCCGAAGATTCAAATCGTGTTCGTTGGTATCGACCGCATCGTCCCCGACCTCGAGTCGCTCGACACCATGATGGCACTCCTCCCGCGCAGTGCCGTCGGCGCCAAGATGACTGCGTACTTCTCGCTCGACAGCGGCCCTGCCGGCCCAGGCGAGATTGACGGCCCGGAGGAAGTGCACATCATCCTCATGGACAACGGCCGCCACACGTTGGCCAACACCGAGTTCGAGGACATGCTGCGCTGCATGCGCTGCGGTGCGTGCTTGAACATCTGCCCGGTCTACCGCCACATCACCGGCCACGGCTATGGCTCTATCTACCCCGGTCCCATGGGCCTCGTTCTGACTCCCGGCCTCGTGGGTTACGACGACATCGACAATATGGTCTTTGCCTGCTCACTGTGCGGCGCATGCTCTGAGCACTGCCCCGTCGGCATTCCAATTCACGACCTCATCCGCGAGCATCGCATCAAAATTGTCGAGGAGGGCAAGAACCACGCCATCGAGGTGCCAATCTTCAAGGCCCTCGAGCTGTTCTGGTCCAACGTGCCCGTCTACAAAGCTGGCATGGTGCTCGGACCTCCGGTCATGAAGGCTCTCGCAGGCGGTGGCGACGCGCTCGACGCGAGCAGCGCTTGGATTCCGGTCGTCAAGGGCTGGACGTCCACCCGCGATTTCGACGTGTTGTCGACGAAGCGCTTCACCGAATGGTTCAAGAATCATGAAAAGCTGCCGACCGAGCAACCGAAACAAAATGAGGAAGGCGGTGAGCAGTAATGGCATTGGGCAAAAAGACTCTCGATGACCTGCTAAACCCCATCTCGAAGCAACTCGAGCACAAGGGCGTAGCCGAAAATGTCGAGCTCCCCGAATGGACCTTCAAGGCCGTACGCTACACGGACGGCCTGTCGCACGATGAACTTGTCGACATGTTCGCCGCTGAAGCGGAGAAGGTGAAGGTTAAGACCTACCGCATCAAGGCCGATGGTCTAGCAGCTTGCATCGCCGGCATCGTCGGCGCAGGCACGCCTGATGATGGCGAAGCATGCAGCGTCGTGTGCGCATCGGACGAGCGTTTCGCAGCTGCAGGTCTTTATGACACAATTGAAGGCGAAGGCCTCGTCAATAAGCTGACGATCTGGGATAACGAGCGCGGTCAAGAGAATATCGATGATGCCCTCGTGGCAACCTATGGCATCACATATGCTACCGCTGGCATCGCAGAAACCGGCACTATCGTCCAACCGACGAGCGCCACATGTGGTCGCGCCATCAGCTTGCTCCCGCTGGTGCACATCGCGGTCATCGACGCTTCCACCATCAAGCCGACCATGCTCGAGATCATGGAAGACATCGAAGCCAAGGGAGAGAAACTCCCCTCGCAGATTTGCTTCATCAGCGGCCCGTCTGCCACGGCTGACATTGAGCTCGTTCGCGTCGAAGGCGTTCATGGCCCCATGTACGTGAACTACGTGATTGTGGAATAGCCGCAAGCTAAATCACAAGATGAAGGAAGGCCGGCAACACACCGGCCTTCCTTTTTGCACTGGTCTTTACGATGCAGTCGATTAAATCTTGGCGTCGTCTTCAGTCTCATAAGGCACGTATTCGTGCTCGGGGAGTTCCTCGATGGCTTCGGGGCGCATGACGAGGACGTCGCATTTCGCATGGCGAACAAGATGGGTCGAAACGCTGCCCACGAACGCATATTTGATGTTGGAAAGACCGCGGACGCCGCAGATAATCAGATCGGGATCGAACGGCTCAATAAGATCGTTCATCATGGTCTCGGTAATGGGGCCCATGGCAACCTTCACGTCGACAGACGGCACGCATTCGTCTTGATTCGCTCGGTCGAGCTGGCGCTTAATGGATTCCATGATTGCCAGTCTCCTATTTGCCGAGATTTCCTCGTAGCCGATGGCACCCAACTCGATCTTGGAGGTGTCAATAACATGCCCGAACAGCACCTCTGCATTGTTGTCGTGAGCAATCGAGAGCGTACGGCGCGCAACTGCCACCTGTGCCTCGCTACCGTCGAGAGCTGCGAAAATCCTGCGATACCTTGCCATGAAAAACCTCGTTTCCGACACCGCGTACCTGTCGCGGGTCACGTACTGGGAACTGCTAGTGAAATGGTACACGGAGAACCATTGATTGTCTAATGGGAAACAGGTGCGTGGTACCTGTTTAGCCAAATGAGGTACACTGTTCCCAATTGCAAGTCCCTATCATCATGGAGGCATGAGATGGCATACGTAACATGGAGCCTGGAAACGCTCGAGAAGTTCTGCGCCGACGTGTTCGAGACGTTCGGTTTCTCGAAGGAGGAAAGCGGCAAGATCAGCGATGTGTTGCTCACCGCCGACTTGTTCGGAATCGAGAGCCACGGCATGCAGCGCATGGTGCGCTACCACAAGGGAATCGAGAAGGGGCAAATCCACCTCGATGCCAAACCCGAAGTCGTTTTCGAAACTCCCGTCAGCGCCGTAATCGATGGACATTCGGGCATGGGGCAGCTCATCGGTATCTACGCCATGGAGAAGGCAATCGAAAAAGCCGAAACAACTGGCGTTGGCATCGTGAGCGTCCGCGAGTCGAACCATTACGGCATCGCGGGATACTATTCCGAGATGGCATCTAAACGAGGGCTCATCGGCTTCTCGTGCACGAACTCCGAAGCGATCATGGTTCCGACGTTCAGCCGCAAAGCCATGATCGGCTCGAACCCGATCGCCGTTTCCGTACCGGCCGACCCCTACCCCTTCTTGTTCGATGCATCGACCACCGTCGTCACGCGCGGCAAGCTCGAGATGTATAACAAGATGGGCAAGCCCCTTCCCGATGGTTGGGCGCTCGACGAGAACGGCACGCCGTGCAATGAAGCCCCACGCGTGCTGGCAAACATCGTCGGCAAAAACGGTGGCGGCATCATGCCGCTCGGCGGATCGAGTGAAACCTCGGGAAGCCACAAGGGTTATGGCTATGGCATGATCGCCGAGCTGTTCAGCTCGATTCTATCGATGGGCGTTACGAGCAACGAATGCTGCACGTTCCCCGACAAGACGGGCATCTGCCACGGCTTCGCCGCCATCAACCCAGCAGCCTTCGGTGATGCTGACAACGATACTGAGACCGAAGGTACGGAAGCGCAGTTCCAAGGTTTGAAGCAGGCCCACCTGGGATTCCAGTGGCACCATGGTCGAGCTCCTCGATCTGTGCGACTACCTGAAACTCGACTTCGCGTCGTACTTCCCCGGCTACGAGCCTCCTGCCGAATTCGCGGGTTTCGCGGGCAACTACTAGGAATACGTAAAAGGGACTGTCCCTTTTGGATACCATTGCTGGCCGGGCCGCAGCGCCCGGCCAGTTTACATTATCGACACACGCATGATGGATAATGCTCCTACCAAACGAAACGCTTTAGAGGGGAACGCCATGCCCGTCAGAAGAACCGCTGCAATAGCCATCTGCAAGGCAACATACAAAGTAATGCGAGCAATGGGACGAACGGCACGCGCCATGCCAGGCAAGCTGGCATTCGCTATCGATCGCCATATCATCCGCGAGCTCAGCGAAGGGCATAAGACCATCGTCATAACGGGCACGAACGGCAAGACGACCACGACGCACATGATCCAGCAGGCGATCATCGACACGTACGGAAGCGCCGCCTACGATCCATCGAGCACGAATCTCGAGCAAGGTATCGCAACAACACTCTGTCTTGACAGCACGATCGATGGCAAACGCAAGAGCGACTGGGCTGTCATCGAAAGCGATGAGGGTGCAACGAAGATCATCCTCCCGGCTACGCTGCCTCAAGTGCTCGTCGTCACAAACCTCTATCGCGACCAAGTCGACCGCTACCCCACTTGGACGACCGCACGCGACTACATCATCGAGGCTATCAAATCATCGCCTGACACCGTACTCGTACTCGACGCTGACTGCCAAGTGACTGCATCAATTGCCGATGCGGTTCCCAACAAGGTCATATGGTTCGGCATGGAATGCGATCCTTACGATGAGGGTGTTGCAGACTTCGACGATGTCGTCGGATGCATCAAATGTGGCGAACCGCTCGAATTCCAACACCGCACGTTCGCGCATCTTGGCGACTTCGCATGTCCGAAATGCGGTTATGAGCACCACACGCTCGACATTGCCGTCACCGGAGTGAAGGACAAGCAGGAGAAAAGCTGCACGCTTACGATGCGTGTGCATGGCGACGAGATCGAAGTCCCCGTGAACGTACGTGCAGGCTATGACATCTACAACGCCGCGGCCGCTTTTGCCGGCCTCGTGACACTCGGCGTACCAGAAGAACGGGTCGTCGAGGCGCTCGGCCATTTCACGCATGCTGCGCATCGTTTCGAAATCTTCGATGTCAACGGAACTGAGACGCGGCTTCTGCTCATGAAAAACACTGCAGGCTGCAACCAGCTCATCAACATGCTCGTCTCCGAGGAGAACCCACCGCAAAACCTCGTCTGCATGCTCGGCAAGGAGGTCATGGACGGCTTGAGCACCGATTGGATCATCGGCGTGCAATGGGAGAAACTTGTCACGCCCGAAACCAAGGTCATCGTCGGTGGACCCTGCTACGACGACATGGCGGCACGGCTGTTGATAGCTGGAGTCGACGAGCAAAACATGCGTGTTCAAACGAACTACGCTGCACTTGTTAACGAAATTGCCGAAATGGACGAGCCTGTGACGGTCATCGCAAATTGCTCGACCATCGAGGCGTTGCGGCTCGAGCTCGTCAAGAACTACAAGCCGATTGACTATTGGGCCGACTAGGAACATGATTGTCGTGCGTACGAAACCGCACCATCATCCAACTGAAACCAAACGAGGGAACCTATGAGTGAAGAGCTGTATGCACCAATTCCTGATGTCAACGCCTACCTAGCACGTATCGGAATCGCCGAGGTGAAAGAGCCTACCGTTTCGTTCCTCGACGAGATTATCGATGCGCATCAACGTTTCGTGCCATTCGACAACCTCGACATTTGCGAGAAGAACCTCACACCGTCACTTGCCATCGCTGATCTGTACGACAAAATCGTCGTGCGCAAACGCGGCGGCTACTGCTTCGAATTGAATGCGCTGTTCGGAGCATTGCTGAAAGCGCTGGGATTTGACGCTCGTCCTTGCATGGCGCGCGTTCTGCTTCGGCCAATTCCCCATCCCCTTATCAGCCACCGCGCTAACATCGTCACTATCGATGGCAAGCAATACCTTGCTGACGTTGGATTCGGCGGTCCGCAGCCCAGATTTGCTCCGCTTTTCGAGGATGGCTCATGCCGTACAGAGCAAGGGCAGATGTTCACAATGCGCCGTGTCGCCCATAGCTGGTGGGAAATGTATTACCGCAGTCCATCTGGGGAAGACAAGCCGGCACTGCGCATCTGCATGCTGAACGTTGGCGAAGAGGATTTCATCCCGCTTTCGTTCTATCAGTCAAACTTCCCTGAGTCGGTCTTCAAGCTCAACCGCATGGTGTATCTCAACACCGAAAACGGTGCCCTCAATTTGCGCAACGACACCTATACCGTCATCACCGGCGAAGAGAAAACGTCACGTGAGATCAATGCCGATGAACTCGATCAACTGCTCGAGGAGAGTTTCGGCATTGTCAATTGGCGCTAACGACTGAAGCGATCACAGGCCAAACAAAGCCAAGAACCGCTCCCACATGGTCGGTTCAGGCTCAGGCTCTGC
>CACZAR010000058.1 GCA_902779135.1 uncultured Coriobacteriaceae bacterium
CGAATGCCTCGCCGTGCTCGAGCATCGCAGATGGGTTGCCGAGAGAACCAAAGCCGGATGGAGCTACGGCGCGGAGCGCAACGTCGAGGCCAAGACAAGCCCCTACCTTGTGCCTTGGGAAGATCTGCCGGAACGAGCGCGTGAATGGAACCGTTCGGCCATCCGCAACATCCCCGCCCTGCTGGCCGCTGAGAACCTGGCGATCGCGCGGAAGTAAACGCAGCACAACGAAAAACGCGCCAGCCGGTTTGGCAGGCGCGCATTCATGTCGCTAGAGCAAAAAGGCGGAACCTTACCTCCCGTAAACCGAAACCGCCATCTGCACGGCCACAAACCCCAGGATTATGCCAACGATGATTGCCGCAACCGCCGGACCACCAAGCTTGCCCGTCGAACGGTAATACGCAGCGCACGCGATACCGGTGATCGTTCCCATGATCCCGCCGGTGGAATAACCTGAATACCCCATGCCGCTCACCATCGCCGCACTCGTGATGATGCACGCGCCGACAGCCAAGCAACCGCATAGGAAGAATGCTCCGATAGTAGCTCCCCAACCCGGTTTCTGGTCGTTCATAACTTAACTCCTCTCGACCCAGTTTCTTTTACGAGTCTAACAGTACTTCTACAGCTGCCGACGCATTGGGCAATCGTGCGTAATCGTCAGAAGTAGAATCGCCGTGTTGTTACAGATCGCAGCCTCGCAGAAGGGAGATGCCATGACAATCCAGACAGAAATCTTGCTCAAGCAAACGTATTCAGGCTTTCAGGTTCTTGAATACAGCACGAAGCAAACGATGTTCTCCAAGAACACGATTCACCCCCAACTCGAAGCAGAGCTCAAGCGTGCCATCGCCAATAACGACGAGTACACATTGGGAATGATTCTGACAGGGCTCTTCGAGTCTGCGATGGAAGGTGGCTGGGGAAACGCCCCGGCGGCATACCTCATGAAACACAACGGGTACATGTTTGGCCAAGGCCTACTCACGCGCAACGGAACTCGGGCGGACCTCACTTTCACCGTCCGTACCAATGGATACATAACCTGATACACGGCATTCGTGAAGTAAACGCATAGTCGTCAGGAGCTTTAAATGAGCGGCAATAAAAAGTACTCGAAAGAACAGGCTCACCAAAAGGTTGGCGAGACTAAATTCGGCTACAAGAAAATCAAGACAAAATCCGGCAAATTCAAGATGAAGAAAGTCAAGTAAAGGAGACCGAAATGTCCTTTGTTGCCGCCTTCGGCTTAGTGCTCACTTTTCTCGGCCTCATGGGCTGGACTGCGTTCGGCATACCAGCCCATTTCGTTGGAATCGCACTCATCGTCATTGCGACGATATGGTTCATCTACAGGTACTTCTCCCACTACAAATACCTTTAGACCCGTTCGTAGAGAACTCCCATCCCATCGATAGATTTCATTGGCGACATCCATTGCGTCATGAGATGGTTTGGCGCGTTGTACACGAAGAGGATGACCAAACCACCACCTAAATCAATGAAACCCGCATCAGGTTCATCAGCATTCCAAGTAAAGGGTAACTCCTTCTGGCCAAATAGACCTTTCTTGAAAGAGTGTCCCCTACCGTTCGGCTCGATGACTAGATCAGCGATATCACCCGAGAATACCTTTCGGACCGGCGTTTCGCCATATGTTGCTTGACGCGCGATTGCCCGCCAGCGACCTTCAAAGCCAGCCATTCAACCCCCTTTGTCGAAGTTAATGCGAGAGTAGAGTAGCTGACGAAAAACCCTCACATTGGGCAATCCCTCGAATCCGTCGGAAGTAGAATCGCCGTGTCTTGTTCGTGAGGCCAAAAGGAGCAAACGATGACATGGAAAGACGCGACGCAATCCTCCATTGATGATTCCGTTAACGCGACGACTTTAGATGATGCCACCGCTTTGCCAACTTCTGGCGAAACCGAAACGAGCCAAATCCAGGAAAGAGTAACTCGCAAGAGGATATGAACACCTGTTCTCGCATCGCGTCTCGATAGACTGCATCGGCATCGTTGATGTTAAGATGAGTGCGAAATTGACAAGGGGCTTGCACCGATATTTACAAGTCGTCCCTTGCACAGCACTCATCAGACGATCGGATGGACTCGATGGACCCGATACAGACAGCAGCCGATAACGGTTTCGAAGCTTATCAGAAGGGCGATTACGACACTGCGGTGAAATGGTTCCGCATGGCTGCCGATCAAGGGCATTTGGAAGCGCAAACCAATCTGGGGGTTTGCTACAAAAATGGACGCGGCGTCGAGAAAGACGAAGCCAAGGGGGTCGAGTGGTACCGCAAGGCTGCCGATCAAGGATACGCAGCTGCGCAAAGGAACATGGGGAATTCGTACTACTACGGAACGGGCGTTGTTCAAGACTACGCTGAAGCCTTGAAATGGTATCGCCTCGCAGCAGAGCAAGGACATGCGGGAGCTCAAAACGATTTAGGATACCAATACTACAACGGGGAAGGCGTGGAAAAGGATTACGCCGAGGGTGTCAAGTGGTTTCGCCTGGCAGCGGCTCAAGGCAACATGTTCGCTCCGTACAATTTGGGAATGGCCTATGAATTCGGGCGCAGCGTCGACCAAGACCTTGCCGAGGCGCTCACGTGGTACCGCAAAGCTGCTGACAGGGGATTCGACAAGGCTCACAAGAAGCTGCAGGAAGTCGAAGCGAAGATTGCGGCGGGCGCGGGGGCTGTAGCAAGCAAGCCCGAAGGCAATGGCGGCACCGGCCTCGCTACCGATGTCGACAGCGAGGCCAGCGACGGTTCTCTCGAGGCCGCACTAGCCGAGCTCGATAACCTCATCGGCCTGGATGCGGTCAAGGAACAGGTGCAGCGCTTGGTCAACCGCGCGAAGGTGAACCAAGCACGTGCCGCACAAGGCCTGAAGGTTGCCTCGACCACCAACCATTGTGTATTCACGGGCAATCCTGGCACTGGCAAAACCACCGTCGCCCGCATATTGGCTGACATCTACAAAGGCTTGGGCGTCGTTTCGAAGGGCCAGCTCATCGAAACCGATCGCAGCGGACTCGTGGGACAGTACATCGGCCATACGGCGATCAAGACCCGCGAGGTCATCGAGCAAGCTCTGGGTGGTGTGCTTTTCATTGACGAGGCGTATTCGCTCGTGGGAAAAGGCGAGAAGGATTTCGGCAACGAGGCCATTGAGACGCTGCTCAAGATGATGGAGGACAACCGCAACGACCTTGTCGTCATCGCAGCAGGGTACAAAGACGAGATGCGGGAGTTCATTCAGTCGAATCCCGGATTGGAGTCACGTTTTCAGAACTTTATCGAGTTCGAGGATTACCGACCCGACGAGCTGCTGGCGATATACGAGCTTTTATGCAAGAAGGGCGGCTACGTGCTCGATCATGATGCGCGCATCTCACTGGCGAGCATTTTCGGTGCAATGGTACTTGCCAAGGGCGAGACGTTCGCCAACGGCCGCGAGGCCCGCAAGCTTTTCGATTGGACTGTCGAGATTCAGGCCGACCGCCTCTGCGATCAGCTTGGCTCTCTCGAAAGTGCCGACAAAGAAGCGCTCATGCACATTACCGCAGAAGACATCGCCACTCTCAAGGAGCGCTGGGCGAGCTCGTAGAGCCACACATCCGAGCCCTTTGGGCAACCACCCGACGACTGGAATGAGTCGGGGGTCAGGGCCCTGACTCATTCGGACAATGCAGCCAGCGATCAAGCCCAGGCGAATGCGAGCCAGGTTGGTTGCGGGTTGCTATAATCCTGCCCATGCAGAGAGCGGGAGGTTTTCGAATGAACCAGCAGGAAATCGAAAGGCGCGTCGCCCGAGCACATGAATTGCACGAATCGGGCTTCAATTGCGCGCAAGCGGTTGCATGCGCATGCGCCGATCTGCTCGGTATCGAAGATGAAACCGCCTTCAAGATGACCGAAGGGCTCGGCGGGGGCATGGGCGGGTTCACCGAAACCTGCGGCGCGATTTCGGGCGGCTGCGCCATCATCGGCTTTGCAACGAGCGACGGCCCGCACAACCCGAAGACGAAGGGCGCGACCTACAAGAAGACACGCCAGCTTGTGGAACGATTCGGTGCCCAGAACGGATCGACTCTCTGCAAGGAGCTGAAAGGTCTGACCGGCGGCCCCGTCCTGCGCTCGTGCCCCGATTGCGTCGACGACGGCATCCGCATAACCCTCGACATCCTTAACGCGTCGTAACGTCGGAAACGAGTTAGTCCCTGGGAAACCCCAACTCCCCGAGCACGTCGTAAGCGAGCTCAGAATGCGACATTTTCTCAGCTTAGGACGTTTAAACACCCATATGGATGCCCTGATCCATTAACTCCTCGATCGTAGGCTCCATAACCTTTTCAACAAATTGGGCCTGCGTCGTATCGATGCTATTTTTATCGCCGAAGAAGCCGTCCGCAGAGCAGAACCGCAAAACGAGGGGAATCCCAACCAGTAGCAGAACGATGGCGTTCGAGTAGAGGTCCTCTGTTCCGTAGGCGAATAGCACTACCCGTCAATTACGAAGAACCTTTCCGCAACGGCTGCCAAGAGGTGCTTGTTTTTACCGCTTGTTGTGTTGAATTGATTGTTGGACCAGCATTGGATTATGTATTGGATTGAGCATCGCGCTTGCAATCGAAAACAGTTACGACCCCGCACACCGGACAAGTGATTCGAATCTTGCCCTGAGCACCTGGAGCGCTCAAGCGCTGTCTGCAGCTCGGGCAAATGAAAACTGGGGTTTGCGTTGCGCGGCTCGACGTTTGCTTCGCTTGCCCTTGGGCGTATTGTTGATTCTGTGAGGTCTGTTGGTACGGCTGTCCCTGGGCAGGCTGTTGATACCGCTGATACGCTGCCTGCTGCCGCGCTGCCTCTTGCGCAGCTTTCGCCTGCGCCTTCTGCTGTACGCGTTGCTCTCTCTGGGCGGCCCTTTCCGCTTTCACGGCGTTCCATTTCGCCACGATGCTGCCTTGGCCCACATCGGAAGAGCCCCCAGCTTCGCCCTTCTTCTTAATGAGCTTGTAAGCGACAAACGCGACTAGAGCGATGAGTAGGGCAAATTCGATAATGTCGGCATTTTGCGCCGCAAAGTTGACGACAACGGCAATTATGAGACCGACGACGACGAAGGCAAAGAGAAAGCCTTCGCATCCTGAACCCGCCACTCCAGCCGCTCCAGCTGCGCCTGCGGCCGTCTTCGCTGCATCCGTCGCCTTCTTCGCGAAACCGCCGTTTGACGCATCGCCCCCTTCCGGTTTCGGTCGCTCTGCCCCGGGCCTGCGTTGCGCGAGAAATTGCTCGTAGTTCCAGATGGTGCCGACGCAGCTACCGTAGTAGTAGATATCGCCATCATCGTAAACGCGGTAGCCCGAAGACCCTTCCGAGTCCCAGATGGAACCGTTGGAACCCATGGAAGCGACTTTACTCCCACCGCTGTAGATGTCACCATCGTCGTAAAGGTGCCCCACGCACTTTCCGCCGCTGTAGATATCGCCATCATCGTATAGGGTTCCTACGTGCTCGCCGTTGATGTGAATCTCGTATCTACTCATCTGGTAACTCCTCGATAAACTGCTGTTGGTCTTTCGCACTGAATTGCTATTCGAGCACAGGACCGTTTTGCCTATTATATGCAACTATATGCAACTGCAGACCGCTTCGTCTCTTAGACCTCCTGCGATATCCCCGTCCCCGCGCGTCCTACGCCCAAGTGAAGGCTGCCAATCCTCTAAGTTCTTTTTATGTCCAGCTGCCCAAAACCGAATCGGGATAGTACAGTAAACGGTCGTTTTTTATAATCCATGCGCTAAGTGCCGGCTATATAGTTCACCGCATAGACCTCAAAACCTTGCCAAACATCGAAGATATTAGGTTTACCTACGTTGGAGGACATCAGGACTACCGATGAATACCGACCTTAACAACCGAGGCGCAAGGCCAAAAACAACTTGCGGTACACGATCTCGGGAATTGTCAATTCACGTTCGCCATCACAACTTGTTGCTCGGAGCTATTCATGAGCACCCCAAGATGTCAACTAAAAACTTTCTTAAATAACCCCTCGTCCTAGGATCAACGGCATATACATGCGTGCCAAAAATCCCGCGAGTAAGCAAGACATAATAGATATTCTTAATATACTGGTTCAGCTCTTGCTGCTCGGCGGTTGCCCATCCATTCCGATCATAGTAGTTCGATCTGTCGGCAACAAACGCACCCGTCTCCTCATCGTACATTAGATCCCTGCCGATAATCACGTATGCATAGCTCAGGTCATAGCCCTGAGTCGAGTGAATGCACCCAACCTCATGAGCAATCGCCGAATCAATCGAACCTTTAACGACCCAATTGTCATACGTGCAATTCCACTTAAGACCGATACCGTCGATAATGATGTCTCTAACTGACGGATCGTTGCACCTTTCTGGTTTCGATTTCCACTCCCATGCATAACCTGCGCACAAGCGCGTCAAATCGTATTCGTTGTAATGCTGTTCGAAGCTTTCGATGAATTCGGAGAAATCATCATGTAGCACTAGTTCGTATTTTTTGAACACCTTCGGCTTGGGCTCTTCCCCATCGAGAATTGCCCGAATGTAGTCAAGATACTCTTTCCCACCTTGGACACGCATCTGCGTGTATAGCTCGATGGGCTCATCGAGTACATCGCCCAACGCCGAACGCATGCCTTCCGTACCCACGCACGAAGGTCCTATGCTCTGCAGCGGATCATAGAAAAACACCGGCATCTTCGTTTGAGCAACAACCCAATCTATCTGAGTAGCATCATCTTGCAAACCTAGTTCGCGCGTGACTCGGTCGTAATTCCCGAACTGCGTACCCAGATTCTTGCGACGCTTGAGCTTATGTGCCTCATCGACAAGCACAATATCGAAACACTTGCCGCCATCTGCCGAATAGCCCATTTCGGGCTTTACGAGATCAGTTGGCGCAATGATGTCGCTCGGACTCAAACCACTGACGTTTTTCAAAGATTTCCTGAGCGTCTTCCTCAACGAAGTAACAGGCTCCATTATGCGGATGTTCATGCCTTTAAAAGCTGGATCATCTTTTAACATCTTAAGCAGGAAGATGGCTAGAATTGTCTTTCCCGTACCGGGCATGCCTTCGATTACTATCGGCTCCGCGGAATCAAGACCGTTTCGTATCGCCAAAAGGATCGTATCAAGCGCTACTTTTTGATCGACTGTAAGCCCTTTGTAGGGCGAATATTTGAATACTTCTGATTCTTCGATATCGGCGATAGAGTGGTCAGCGAGCTCCATTTTTCGCAGCTCTTCCCACAAGTCGTCGAACATTGCAGCATAGGTTTCTTTCGAGAAATAGCTCGTCTCAGTCATGCCTTCGTTTTTGTTCGTGAGACGGTAGCGCCCATCAGCATGCATGAGCCCGATGAGTCGATGCTCATAGTCGGTTATAACCGATGCGTTGAACTCGTCATGATAGATGACGTTGACGGTGTCAAAGTCTTGCTTCTCCTCATTTGCGCCATGTTGGTTTATTCGCGTGGCCACGCTGGTCGTTTGCCCAACGTACGCTTCCCTATCATTCGCTAGGATGTAGACCATAGGCCAATCAAGAACTTTGTCCCGCTCCAAATCGAGCGTGGCTATATCAAGCTGAGAACCAGGAATGAACGGACACCTATCTATTAAAAAAGGAGACCCTTTGGGCTTTTGTGCTGGGGAATCTGTTTCAATGGAAATCATAGTTCGGTGTACTTTTTCGCATTTCCGCGGGACTTTTCGACTGGGTATTTCTTTTCGTTACTGTCGATTTTATCGTTGATTGCATCTTCTATGCTAATGCCGAGCTTGTCTGCCAAGTAGATGCAGTAAATCATGATGTCGGCCAATTCTTCTTTGGCCTTGTCGGCTTTTCTCATAACCTCAAGGTCGACACCCGACCATTGAAAAACCTCGAGCAATTCAGCTGCTTCAATGCCAATTGATATGGCAAGATCCTTGGGATTATGGTACTGAGCCCAATCTCGATCTTCCCTAAACCTAATCGCCCTGGCTGCCGCTTCTTCGAAACTCATCCTTGCTCCTCGCTTCAACACACATCAAGATATTGCCATCATACCTTTGCGCAATGCACTCAGCGCTTAACTTCTTGCCTTCGGCAACCGCTCACTTCCGAAACACCTTCCCCACCCGCTCGCGGTACTCGCGCCATGCCTCGGTGTGCCCCAAATCGGCCTCCAGCACATCAGCAATCGTTGAGTAATACCATGCGTGCTCTGCTGGGTCTTTCTGGTTGAAGCGCTGCCACACCTCGTCGCCCAACTCCTCGAAATCACGTTGGATGGAGCGGATGTTTGATAGCTTGTCGCCTAAGCACACCATCTTCACGCCAATGTCGTCGGCGTTTCTCACGTGCTCGACGCCCTCAAGCTTGCGGGCCTTCCACGTCTGCGCGGGCGGCAGGCCTTCGCGCTTGTCCTCCGACTCGCCTGCCACGATGGCGGCCACGCGGCTGCCGAACTTCCCTTCCAACTCCTCGACCGACACGCCGGCATCTTCCACCACGTCGTGCAGCACAGCCGCTGCGAGTACCTCCACATCTTCGGTGAAGCTCGCGCAGATGGCAGTCGCCTCCATCGGGTGCACGATGTATGGCAGTTCCGAACCCTTGCGGAACTTGCCCACATGCTTCTGCGCAGCGAATGCCACGGCATCTTCCAGCAGATTGTCTTTCGGCATACCGCCCCCTCACCGAACCATTACTTGCGATAACTATACGTGATAAAAATCCTTATCAGCCTGCTCGAAATCGACATTATCCGCCTTCGTTTCTTCAGCTAGCTTTGCATCCATTTATCAAGCTCGGCCTGTTCTTTAGCAATCCTGCGGTCGTCTAGGCGAACCCAAATCGCAACCACCACGTTCGCCAAAAACAGGAGGACAACGAAAGCTATGGCGATCTGCGGCAAGAACAAAATGAGCCCAGCTATTGTCAAGACCGGTATCAACAAGAAAGCTTCCATGCTCGCCTCCACTCGCCCTTCCCGCGGCAATCGATTTGCGGGACGAGCACATTGTTGCTGAAAAGTGCCAATATGCGTGTACCGCATATTGGACAGTAAAAGCGAAACTGCGACAGTTCCAGCCTTGTACCTGGAACTGTCGCAGAACAGATGGAGTGTCACCTTGTACTCGCACCCAGCATGTCTTCCATTGCGGCTTCCATCTCTCGATTAGAGGATTGTCGCAACTCACAGGGATTGGGTGATGGCCGCATTCAATCTACGATGGTGTTCGAGCGCACCGGGTAGCGACTTGCTATCACTGAAAATCGGTCTGATCCCACTCGTGTCCGCATTTATTGCATTTCACATGGACAGTGCCGCAGTAACACCCTGGGTCTAGGCCTGTGATGCTGACATCGTCGCTCCCGCATTTCGGGCAAGTAATTCCTGTGCAGTTCCCGGAATCGGAATCTTCTCCACCGGCGATGGCGGCAAGCGCCTCGTCGGGCAGCGGCACCTTGGCCTCCTTGGCGAGCGCCAGCAGCTCCTGTGCGCTGTCGCATGCGCGGGCCTTCTCCTGCAGCTCGGGGTCCAGGTCCTTGATATAGCTCTCGACGTTCATGGCCAACCTCCTCCTGAATCGGGTGATTGCTTCGCGTGTTTCGCCTTGCAATCCATTATACGTGGCAAAAGGCGAACCGTTTCAGGGAACCCGATAGCCGCCCTTACCTGAAACGCTGATCTCCCAACGCAATCAAGCTGTGCTACAAGAAGAGGAAGCTTGGATACGTTCCCCACGGCAAGAACGAGCAGCTCGCCCTCATGGCGTTCTACGGCCACAAGAGCGTCTTCGAGGCGCGCGTCCAGAAGGTCGACCCCGAGGCCGAGCCTTGGCTCCAGGTGCGCGTGGGCATCTACGTGAAGAACGCGCGATAGGATTCGTGGTGCAACATCCGCAAGTACGAAGCGAAAAGAGCGCAGCGCTTCTTTGCTCATGAGCGCTGCGTTCGCATCGCACTTACCAATCCTCTTCGGGCGTGTTCACGTAGTAGGTGCCGCCTTCGCTGTACTCTTCGTCGAAGGCATCCTCATGGTACTCGAGTTCGACCGGGCCCCAGTGGGAGGCAGCAGGAAGCTCGGCTTGCTCGTCGATATGAGGCGCACGAGGAGGTCCTGATCCCAGATGAGATACGAGATCTCGACGATGTCGTCCGGCCTGAAGCGCACCCCGTTGTCGAGGGCTTCCTCGACGAGGCACTCTACGTCTCCATCGTAGTCCTCGTCGCTGACGGCCTTCATGACGGCCTTGCGGCTGGTCGTATCAACGTCCTCGTAGTCGTAAATGCTTTCGCGAGCCGACTTCTTCTTGCCCTTCTTGCCGCTAAGTGAATCGCGGTCGTAATCGTCGTCCCAGCGCGACTCGCTCGCCTCGCGCTCGGCTTCCTCCGATGCGCGCATCATCTCGGAAGCAAACATCCCACCGATTGCACCCATCGCTCCAGCTTCGCCGGGGCTCATGCTGCCGTCATGGTTGAAATCGAAAACGGAACCGAGCATCGGGTGGTTGTTGAAGAAATCGTTGCTCATGTTTGCCTCCCCTCACCCTTCCCGCGCAGCTTGATTGGCGGGACGCACATATTGTCGCCTACATAGGTGATGCTGCGAGTACTGAAATTAGGACATGTTAACCCACTTT
>CACZAR010000059.1 GCA_902779135.1 uncultured Coriobacteriaceae bacterium
CGTCTGTACAACGTCCCCCATGTTATTGCGCGTTTGTACAATAGCGATCACGAGCGTGCTTACATGCAGTTGGGTATCGACTACGTGTGCGGCACGACCCTTGTCGCCGAGGAAGTGTTCAGCAAAGCGCTTTCGGGCCACGGCTCGCATTTGGACACATTTGGTGACTACGAGGTTTTGCGTTTCTCGCTCGATCTCTCATGGAGGAATAACGAACCGATCCACGCGAATGAAATCGAGCGGAGCCATGACATCCGCATCATCGCATTTGAGCGCAAGGACGGTTCGGCTTCGTCCATTCCGTCAGGTGAGTCGACATTGCATCATGGCGATTTGGTTCTCGCCTGCGTCAGGCGCGATCTGATCGACGAGTTCAGCAAGTTCATCCAAGCTTAGGAGGCGACCGTGTATATCGTTATCACGGGAGGCGGCAAGGTCGGTGAATACCTGGCGACAGTTCTGCTCAAGAGCGGTAACGAAGTGGCCATCATCGAACGAAGCGCCGAGACAGCCGATCGCCTGTCCATGATATTGCAGGGACGCTACCTCATCATCAGAGGTGATGGGTGCGACTCGAAGTACCAGGAAGACGCAGGCATTCGCAAGGCAGACGTGTTCGTCGCTGCAACCGGCCAGGACGACAACAACCTTGTGGCGTGCGAAATCGCTTCGCGAGTCTATGGCGTTCCGCGCACCATCGCACGCGTCAACGCGCCGAAAAACCAACGCATCTTTCGCGCGCTCGGCATCGAGAGCATTTCATCGACCGAAATGATCGCAAATCTCATCGAAGAGGAAACGCTCATGGGCACTGTGGGTGTCGTTACATCACTTACGCATGGTAACGTGGTGCTCTCGGAAATCCCCGTTCCCCATATGAGCTTTCATGACAATGACGAGGGCATCTCGGTTTACGATATCGAAATGCCCGAGAACTCGATCATCGCCGCCGTTTCGACGAAGGACGACGTTCAAGTCGTCGGCGATGACACCGTGCTGTTCCCGGGTGACACCGCCATTGTGGTTGCAGATCGCGATCAGGTGTCCCACGTGCGCGCGGTATTCAAGAACCTATAGAAACGAGCCTTTCCGAAA
This sequence comes from uncultured Coriobacteriaceae bacterium, assembly GCA_902779135.1. GTDB lineage: Bacteria > Actinomycetota > Coriobacteriia > Coriobacteriales > Eggerthellaceae > UBA9715. The sequence continues at coordinate 1,096 of CACZAR010000059.1, forward strand.
GAGGGATTTACCCGGCAGAAGAGCAACATGCCGGGCAGGAAGGAGACATCATGATTGGCCGTTACACTCGCCCTGAAATGGGTTCCATCTGGGAGATGCAAAACAAGTTCGAGATCTGGAAGGAAATCGAGGTGCTGGCGTGCGAGGCCCAGGCCGAATTGGGTGCTTGCGGCATCACGAAGGAAGAAGCCGCCTGGATCCGCGAACATGCAGATTTCACGGTTGAGCGCATCGACGAGATCGAGAAGGTGACGAACCACGACGTCATCGCCTTCCTTACCAACATGGCTGAGTACATCGATGCTGACATTCCCGAGGGCATGGAGCCGCCAAGCCGTTGGGTGCATTACGGCATGACTTCGTCCGACTTGGGCGACATGGCGCTGTGCTACCAGATCACGCAGGCCTGTGACATCATCATCGCCGACATCAAGCGGCTGGGCGAGGTGTGCAAGCGTCGCGCGTTCGAGTTCGAAGACACGCTGTGCGTCGGCCGGACGCACGGCATTTCTGCCGAGCCCATGACGTTCGGCATGAAGTTCGGCAGCTGGGCTTGGATGCTCAAGCGCGATCTCGTCCGTATGGAGCAGGCGCGCGAGATGATCGCAACGGGCGCTATCTCTGGCGCCGTCGGTTCGTATTCGAGCATCGACCCGTTTGTCGAGAAGTACGTTTGCGAGAAGCTGGGCCTCACGCCTGACCCGCTTTCGACGCAGGTCATCGCGCGTGACCGTCACGCGCAGGTCATGACGACGTTGGCCACGGTGGCGTCTACGCTCGAAGCAATTGCCATGCAAGTGCGATTGCTGCAGCAGACTGACGTCATCGAAGCCGAAGAGCCGTTCAAGAAGGGCCAGAAGGGTTCGTCGGCCATGCCGCACAAGCGCAACCCCATCACAGTCGAGCGCGTGTGCGGGCTGTCGCGCGTCGTGAAGGCCAATTCGCTTGTTGCTTTGGATGACGTGGCGCTCTGGTACGAGCGTGACATCAGCCACTCCGGCGCTGAGCGCGTTGCCTTGGCCGATAGCTTCATCGCTCTGGACTACATGTTCTACAAGATGCAGCCGCTGCTCGACGGGCTGTTCACCTATCCGGCCAAGATGGAGCACAACCTTTGGCGTACGCGCGGGCTCATCTTCAGTTCGAAGGTGCTGCTTGCGCTCGTGCAGACCGGCATTACGCGCGAAGATGCCTACGTCATCGTGCAGCGCAACGCCATGCAGGTGTGGGAAGACATCCAGAACGCCGTTGACGGTCCGTCGTACCGCGAACGCCTCGAGGCAGACCCCGACGCGAAGCTTACGGCCGATCAGCTCGACGAGATTTTCGACCCGTGGGCGTTCCTGACGCGCAAGGATGAAATCTTTGCCCGCTTGAAGGACATGGAGTTTTAGCAGCTCGTTTGTACAAGGTGGCCCCGCCCGCTCCGGCGGAGGGGCTTGCCTATAGCAGTTCAGCTAATCAAAGCTATTAATTAGACAGTGCTTCACAAGCGGCTTCACCCCTCCGCCGGAGCGGGCGGGAGCCGCTTGCGCTATACGACTTGGCTTATCGCGATACGCCAAGCGTGGGCGGTGTGCGCCGCTTCCGCAGGCACTGTTCTTTGATTTTCGTAGATTAGCCGAGGAGCTGTAGGCGCAACCGCCCGCGCTCGGCGTTCAACACCGTCGCTAAACCGCTGTCCAGACTTTAACGCGGCAAGTCTTAACAGGATCGCTGCCGACGGGGGAGTAGTCGATGTTCGTGTACGTCACGAACGTATCGTGGGTACCCGTTGAGGCGAGGTACTCGCCGTATGAGTCGGCACCGTTGTCCACGTCGAACGCGTAGTATTGGCCGGCTTTGAGGTCGACGGCGCAAACCGAATAGCTCGATTTCACGATGAACAGGTCCTTGCACCAAGCGGGGGGCGCCGTCGGCGTGCGTGCGAACCCGAACCATTTTGCGTTGTCGTAGTCGCCATTCTGCGGCTTTTCCATGGGGGTGTACGTGCCCATGTTCTTGATCGCGCCGCCGTAGTTGTAGATGTCGGAGAACGAGAACATGAAGCCGTTGCGTCCGTACCCTGCTTCGAGTGGGTGCATTGCACCAGGCAACGTGAGTGTGTCGTCTACCTCTCCCGATGAAACTTTCACGTTGGAGAGCTGGTAGTAGATGCTCGACGAATCGACGCGCGGAGTGATGACGACGGAATCTTCCGCGGCATACAGCGGAGTGCCCATGCGGCGTGCGTTTTCGAGGACGGTCGTGGCCGACGGTGTTCCGATTGTCGCTTTCATCAAACGCGATGTGAGACCCTGGTCGTTCGGAAGTTTGGGTAGCACTTGCCAAAGCGCCTTGTCGCCAACAGCGGCAATCGTTGGTGTGTCGTATGTCGCATCGCCCTCTTCGAGTTTGACGGGGTTCACGAGCGTGCCGTTCGAGAGAAGGGCGCTGTACACCCGCCAGGTGCCTTCGAGCACATCGGCTTCGGTCCAGATGGCGCCTTTCGAGGTGGCGCGTACGTCATATACCTCGAACCCTTCTTTGGAGCCAACGGCCTCTTCGAGAACCGTGGTGAGCGCACCGCTCCCAAGTGAGAGAATGCCGATTTGCGTAAGGGGTTTTCCCGTTTCAGTGGGAAGCAGGCAGGCTGCAACCTGGTCATCGTTGGCCCACACGAGCGTACCGTACGGCAAGTCGAATTCACCGATTTGCGAAACCATGCCGTCAGGGGAGTCGAGCACTTCGAGGTCGGTGAGGGGCGTGAGGGCGTCGTCGGGCGCTTCGAGATAGGTGATCTCGTTGTCGTCCGAATGCGCACCGGCAACCGCGGCTCCCACGCCAACAACTGCGACGGCTCCGACGCCAATTGCGCCATAGAGAAAGCGCCGACGTGTGACGAGGACTTGCTCGTTCTTGAGGTCGGTCGCGGAAAGCTCGACCTTTGGGCTCTCGGTCGACTTAACGTGGGTGGTGTTGCGGGGTGTTCGGGTGCTCATGATGCCGAATTATATGCCAGTTCAGCAGTTGCGAGATAACCCTTCGGTCACAAATGATAGAATTAACTCCAAATACAAACAGTCGCTCCATCGTGTGGGCGTACTATAAACGAAACAGATTCGAACACGAAAGAGGTAATGAAATGGGTAACGAAACGCGCCGCATCATGCTTGTCGAAGACGAGAAGGCCATCCGCGACGCCGTAACCGCCTATCTGGAGCGTGAGAACTACTGGGTAACGGCCATCGGCGACGGCCAGGACGCGCTTGACGAGTTTGCTAAGCATCATTTTGATCTGATCATCCTCGACCTCATGCTTCCGCGCGTGCCCGGCGAGCGTGTCTGCCGCGCCATCCGCGACAACTCGGACGTGCCGATCATCATGCTGACCGCAAAGGGCGAAGTTGAAGACCGCATCATCGGTCTCGAGCTGGGCGCCGACGACTATCTGATCAAGCCGTTCAGCCCGCGCGAGCTCGTGGCGCGCGTCCGTGCGCTTCTGCGCCGCGTTCATGCTGATTCCGAACCTCAGCGCGAAGTGCTCGAGTTCGGCGATTTGACCATCGACGTGTCGGGCCACAAGGTCCTCGTCGCTGGCAAGGAAGTTGACCTCACGGCGTCTGAGTTCAAGCTCTTGACCACCCTGTCCCGCTATCCTGGTCGAGTCTATTCGCGCATGGAGCTCGTCGAGAAGGTGCTCGGCTATGATTTCGAAGGCTACGAGCGCACGATCGACAGCCATGTGAAGAATCTTCGCGCCAAGATTGGCGACAATCCGCGTAGCCCCAAGTGGCTTCACACGGTGCATGGCGTGGGCTATCGCTTCGAAGATCCCACGAAGTCCGCAACGCAGCAGTAATTGTCATCCGACCTGGCAAAATCCGTGACTGACGAGGTTAAAGAGGCTTCGGCGCCTCTGGATGTCGACGTTGCCGACGAGGGCGTAGAGGACGAGTCTGCCGAAATCGAGGAGAAAACTCGCAAACGGCGAAGCTTCAAGTGGAGCAGCTTGTCGTATGCGACGCGCGTCACGCTGTCGTTTGCCCTGATCGCTGCCATGACGGCGTTGGTGGCAATCGGCGTCGTCTCGTTTGTGTGGCAGCAGCATTTCCAGACATACACGCAGGAGAATATGCGTATCCTCGCCGAGACGACGGCGGCTCAGATTTCTGCGCGTTACGAGCGCACCGAATCGTTCAGCGACTATGTGCTGCAACCCGCCGGCAATGCCGTTGTGGTGACGCAGGGCGTCGGCATGCAGGTGGTAGACACCGATAATACGGTGCTGTTCGATTCGACGACCGAGCTCACGGGTGAAGATGGTTTCGAGACACCATCGATCGCACCGCTCCCCGGACCTGACAACATTGCGCGAGCGCCCATCATCGTCAACGACCAGGCTGTCGGCTCGGTGCGCGTGTGGGTGTACGGCTCAGATAGCCTGCTACGCTCGACTGACCGTGAATTCCGCGATCGTTCATACCAGGCGATGGTTCTGGCGGCCGTCATCGCCATTGTGCTTGCGTCGATCTTCGGCTACTTCTTCGCGCGCAACCTCGTCAAGCCCATCAAGCGTTTGACCGATACGGCTGAGCAGCTCAAGGAGGGCAACTTTGAAGCGCGCGCCCACCTCAAAGGTGAGGACGAGCTTGCACAGTTCGGCAACACGTTTGACGCGATGGCCGAGGCTGTCGAGCGTGACCGCAAGCTCGAACGCCGGCTCACGACCGACGTCGCGCACGAGCTGCGCACGCCGCTCATGGCCATCCAGGCCACGGTCGAGGCGATGGTCGATGGCGTCTTGCCGGTTGACGAACAGCGCCTGATGACCGTCGACTCCGAAGTCATGCGCTTGTCGCGCCTTGTCGACTCGATGCTCAAGCTTTCGCGTCTCGAGAACCGTGCAAATCCCAACAAGGAAGAGATCGTCAACGTCGGCGAGGTGGTTTCCGGCATCATCGCCACCCACGAGGCGTATGTTCGCGAGTCTGGTCTTACTCTCAGTTACAAGGCAGACCCCGATGTATACGTGCTCGGCGATCCCGACCTCATTCGTCAGGCAACGGCGAACCTCATATCAAATGCTGTGCGCTACACAGACGAGGGCGGCAAGATCAAAGTTCGCGTGAAGCGCGGCGAGACGATGGCGTCGATTGCCGTTCAAGACACTGGCATCGGCTTGACTCCCGAGGAAGCCCGCATGGTGTTCCAGCGCTTCTGGCGTGCTGATTCCGGCCGAGACCGCGAAAGCGGTGGCTTGGGCATCGGCTTGACGGTGGTCAAGCAAATCGTCGATCGCCATGATGGATGGGTGCAGGTCGAAGGCCGCAAGGGCGAAGGCGCTTGCTTCACGATTCATATTCCGCTTTACAACGAGCGGGAACAGCGTCGCAAAAACGAGGCAAAAGCTCGCGCTGAGCGCGCTGCCCGCAAAGACACCGGTCGTATTCGTCCTCGGTAGCGAGCCAATGGCCTGAGGTTGCTGCGGCGTCTCCCATAATCCAAGAATCTGATTTTTGGCAAAACGTCGGAGGTTTATCAGCTTGCTTTCGGCAAGCGCTTGTTTGAGCCATAATATTCAGGTTCGACATGTTTCTGGTGAAAGGGCTACACATGAGCGTTATCGATATCAAGCCTGATGCGCAAGGCAAGGTTCGCGATCTTTACGATTTGGGCGACAAGCTGCTGCTCGTCGCGACCGATCGCATTTCCGCATTCGACTACATTCTTGAGGACGAGATTCCGCACAAGGGCGCTGTTCTCACGCAGGTTTCGGTGTTCTGGTTCGAATTGCTCGAGGGCGTTGTCGAAAACCACCTGATTTCGACGGATGTGGCAGACCTTCCGGAACAGTTTCAGCCCTACGCTGACTACCTGCGCGGCCGCTTCATGCTGGTGCGCAAGGCCGAGATGTTCCCTATCGAATGCATCGTGCGCGGCTATTTGGCCGGCAGCGGCTTGAAGGAGTACAACGCAAAGGGCACGGTATGCGGCATCGAGCTGCCTGCGGGCCTGGTGAACTCGTCGAAGCTCCCTGAGCCGATTTTCACGCCTTCGACCAAGGCGGAAATCGGATTGCATGACGAAAACATCAGCTTCGATCGATGCGCCGAGATCATCGGCGACGAGAAGGCTGCGGCTTTGCGCGACCTTTCGCTCGCCGTTTACACGAAAGCCCGCGACCATGCGGCCGAGCGCGGCATCATCATCGCCGACACCAAGTTCGAGTTCGGTATGCTCGATGGAAAGGTCATCCTGGCCGACGAGGTGCTGACGCCCGATTCCTCGCGCTTCTGGCCGGGCGATTTGTACGAAGAGGGCAAGGACCAACCGAGCTTCGACAAGCAGTACGTCCGCGACTGGCTCACAGCCAATTGGGACAAGCAGGGTAATCCGCCCCGCCTCCCGCAGGAAGTCATCGAGAAGACTTCCGAGAAATATGTTCAGGCATACGAGAAGATCACTGGGCGCACATTCCAGTTCTAATCAAAAAGTAGCTCTTTTTGATTAGCTTCGAAACGAGGAAAGCATGACGCAACGCAACCCCATGAATGACCGCTATACGGAAGAGAATCGCACGGGCAAGACGCGCAAGAGCTCGGCATCCGCAAAGCCGAAAGCTGAACGGGCGGCAACTGTGCGCGAGCCTGCGCCCAAGACTAAAGAGCAGAAGAAAAAGGAGCGCAAGGAGCGCGAGCGCAAGGAGGCCGAGAAGGCCCAGGCGCTGAATGGTCGCTACGAGCAAACCGAGGGTTACAAGACCTTGCGCCGTTTTTGGTGGGGATGTCTCATCGGCGCCATCGTGCTCACGGCGGTCTCGTTCTACCTGACAAATCAAGAGGGTATGCAGTCGGTTTCGATGGTTGCAATGGTGATCGCATATGCGCTCATCATCGTGGCTTTCTATATCGATCTTGGCAAGATTCGCAAGGAGCGCAAAATCTACAACGCATCGATTGCCAACAGCAATACGAAGGAAGCGCGGCGCGAGCAAAAGCGCATGCGCGCCGAACAGCGTGAGATGGAAAAAGAGGCTGCAGAAAAGTTCGAGGCTGCCAAAGCCGAAGAAGAGGCTAAGAAATCACAAGGCTTCTTCAGCCGGTTCCGCAAGAAGGATCAGAGTTCTGAGCAGGCTCAAGACCAGGATCAGGGCAAGGACGACTCGAAAGAGCAGTAACGCGTTGCTTGGCTTCGGGGTGTTATGCCGTCTGAAGCTCGGCGTGATGCTTGCGAGTCAGCAGATAGAAAATCGGCGTATCCAAGGCGGCAAGCACGAACTTGCATAAGTACTGGCCGACCATCATGGCGCCGAGTTGCGGCAGCATAGCGGAGTCGAACAGCCATCCGAACCCGAAGCCGAACGCAATTCCGATGAAAACGACTGTGTCGATGATCTGCGAGGTCATGGTCGACGCGTTGTTCCAAACCCAACGGCTACGCGTTGACTTGCCGCTTCCGAGCATATGATTGCGGATGCGGTGGAAGATGAACACATCCCACGACTGCGACAGAAGGTAGGCGCACATGCTCGCGAGGACGAAAATGGCATTTTGCCCGAGCAGCATCTCGTACGAAGCCTGCATTGCCGAATCTGCCGCTGGAAGCACTTGCCCGATTATGATCAAGCAGGTCGCCAGCACTTGGCAGCCGAAACCGCCCAGCACGACCGTGCGTGCTTCCTTGCGGCCCCAAATTTCGCCGATCACATCGGTCATGAGGAACGTCACGCAGTAGCAGATAACGGCGCTTGGCACGAGAATCGTGCTGCCGAACAGCGGAATGCCGGTTTGGATTGTCTTTGCGGTGATGACGTTGGAGATGACGAGCGCCACGGCGAAGACCATGGCGCACAGCATGAGATTCGTATTCGTTTTTTTCATAGCAGTGCAGTCCTTAGTATTTTTTAGGTTGGATGTTGCGAACAACCTCCCAGAGTCGGCTGGGAACCGTTTGGCCATTCTAGCGGGCGCCGTCACCCTTGTCTAGGTCGGAAAGCTGCTCGAACATGCGCTTCTGCGCAATCTCACCATAATCGAAATCAGGATTGGCCCAATTGGCAAAGGGGTAGATCGAAATGCCGCCACGAGGATAGAACATGCCACGGACCTCGATGTATTTCGGATCCATGAGCTTCACGAGGTCTTTCATGATGATGTTGGTAACGTCTTCGTGGAAGTCTCCGTGGTTGCGGAAGCTGAACAGATAGAGCTTGAGCGACTTGCTTTCGACCATGCGCACGTTGGGGATGTAGTTGATGTAGAGCGTGGCGAAGTCAGGCTGGCCGGTGATGGGGCAAAGCGTCGTGAATTCGGGGCAACGGAATGTGACCATGTAGTCATGATCCTGATGGGCGTTCTCGAACGTTTCAAGCAAACTCGGGTCGTAATCGGTTGGGTATTCGACGTGCCGGTTTCCCAACAGCTTCAGGTCTGCACGTGTTGTCATGTCGTCTCCCGTTCCATTCAGGGGCGTCCCGCTTGGTTTCCAGCGTGGGCTTGTGGACTAATCTAACCGAAAAGAATCGTCTCTTCTTGGTTTTACTGCCGTCACGGTATTATAAGTTGAAAGATCGAGGAGGAGCGCATGGCGGATCATATGCGGCGAAATGACAAGCTTCAATCGCTGACGGCAAGTGCACAGAGGTCGAGCAGGTCTCAAGCTTCGAATAGACCTCAAGCTTCAAGCAGGTCCCAAGCATCCAACAAGCCGCAAGCGTCTAACAGGCCCCAGGTATCGAACGGGTTGCGAACAGGAAGTCCTCGTCGCCCTGAGAGGCGGTATTCCGATGACCAGCAACGGGGCAAAGTGACAACAGGGGAGTTCTTCAAGCGAAACGCTACCTATATTCTTTCGGTGGTGGCCGTGGCCATCCTTGTTGTGCTCATGATTTTCTTTATCCGAGCATGTGCTCCCCAAGAAGAGCAAATAGACGACCAAGG
>CACZAR010000060.1 GCA_902779135.1 uncultured Coriobacteriaceae bacterium
GGTTTCGTCAAACGATCCTCTGCATAAAGAATCTTGCTGAGGTAATAGCCCTTGACGCAGTTGAGGCCGCGGTTCGAATCGTTCTCAGGGTCGCCGTAAACGCTGACAACCTTGTTGTTGCGAACCTCGACTATGACGCCACACCCGCAACCGCAGAAGCGGCATACCGCGAGCGTTTTCGTCGTCGAATCACCGTTGATGGGCTCGTTTACTCGCGGGGCGCAACCTACCATCCCCGCAACGGAACCCGCGGCTGCAGCCGTGGCCATGGCAATGGCGGTCGACTTGACGAAGTTTCGCCTTGTGATGTCCATGCTCATTGTCCGTTAACCTTTCTTTTCCACGACACCGCCCCCTTGTGGTGCCGTCTAGTTTCCTTAGCTTCGTGTCTGTTCTTTTGCTTGTTCCGCCAACGTGACGATGCGAATTGGAACATATGGCTCGCTGACAGCGCACCGCTCTACGCACAAACCGCATCCAGTGCAATCGTGTTTGCTGATTGTGGGAATGAACTTGGTGTGGATGTCATCGCGCTCCATAGACTGGAAGTCTAGCGTGATGGCCTCGTCAATCAGCGGGCAAACGCGGTAGCACACTTCGCAACGATAGCCTTTGTAGGCAATGCATACTTCCTCGTCGATGCGCGCATAGCCCATATGCGGATCGCTTCGCTTATTGACATCGCGCAGCGCATCTGTCGGACATGCAGCAACACAAGGGAAGTCAGCGCAAAGCCTGCAAGCTTGTTCGCGTGCATCGATGCAAGGCGTTCCCGCCGCTGATCCGTTAAGCGGTCCTGCAACATGCAACGCAGCATATGGGCAAGCTTCGATGCACTTACCGCACTTGATGCAGCGCGCAATGAAGTCGGCTTCGGACTGTATGCCCGGAGGCCTGAGCAGCTCGGATGACGATCCTGCGACAACCGAACCAGCAGCTTCGGCAGCGACCAGCACAGCTGCGATGCCTGCTATGTACTTACCAGCACCCACGCGTTCAACCCTTCGTATTTACGAATTGAGGAACTGCTCTTCGTTCCAGGACATGTACTGCGTATCGAGGTTTTTGGCCTCATCGTACGTCAGCCAGCCCCTAGGAGACTGAACATCGTCATGGCACTGCGTGCAGATCATGACCGAAGCTCGATGCGCTTTGTGGCAATCGCTGCACGTATACTCGCTGTGATGCCAAGAATGCGGGTTACGCGACATGTTTGCGGTGAGTTCGGTCAAACCACTCTTAGTAATGTTGTGGCAGCCTGCGTTCAAGCAGAATTCGGTCTCGCCCGCGTGGCGGTAGAACACGAGTCGTGCAAGGTCGCGCTCAGACAGCGGGTTCATGTAGTTTCCAGCGATCCATTCGAGGCCCTCGGTTACCTGCTCTTCAATAGCGGGCTCATGACAAGCCATGCAACGCTTGCCCATGTTGCCGTGCAGGCTGGCGAGCATTGCCCCGGCGTATTCGACATCATTGCCCCATTTGTCGACAGCCTTCTCGTACGGATTGGCGTAGAGCGTATCGAGGTATTTTGAGTCCATCGGTTTATGGCAAATGGAAACGCAGAACTCGGGTGTCTCGTGCCACGACCAGAAACCGACGCCAACTACGACGATCAGCGCCAAAACTCCAGCGAGAATCTTCTTTTTCTTGCTCAATCCCTTGAGCTTCGATGCAGGTTTCTTTGCATCGGCTGCCCCCTCGGCAGCTTCTTGGTTGGTCAGAGCGTCCTTCTCTTCCTCGCTCATGGCCATCCCCCCTTACCTCCAACGTATTGGACAGTTATAAAAAAGGATACCTTATGCGCGCAATGATTTATATAACGAAGTTTGCTTATTTTTTCCTTTGACCTGGTATTTAAAGACAATTACCCATTTGTCAAAAGGACACTTCTACAGAAATGGCGACAAGTTACCTTTCTCCTTTGCCGCTCGTCCCATTATTTGTCATCAATCTGTTAACAGAACCCCCAGTTAGGTCTATTATTTAGAAGTTAGTTCTAATGGTTTCAATTCGGAGGAGCACTATGGAAAAACGGAAGGTCGGTTTTACCGAAACCGTCTTGCGTGATGCAAGCCAGAGCCTCATCGCCACGAGGCTCTCGTATGACAAGATGGAGCCCATCTTGTCAAAGCTCGACGCAGCCGGTTATTACTCGCTCGAGTGCTGGGGCGGCGCGACGTTCGACGTCTGCCTCCGCTTCCTCGGCGAAGATCCTTGGGAGCGCTTGCGTAAATTCCGCGCCGCGATGCCCAACACGAAGCTGCAGATGCTTTTGCGTGGTCAGAACATCCTGGGCTACAAGCATTATCCCGATGATATCGTCAAGCGTTTCGTTCGTGCGTCGATTCGCAACGGCATCGACATCATCCGCATCTTCGACGCGTTGAACGACCTTGAGAATCTCAAAGTCGCTATCGAAACGACGGTCGAAGAAGGCGGCATGGCATCTGGCGCAATCTCCTACACCACAAGCCCCGTGCATACGCTCGAAGCTTACGTCAAGATGGTGAAAGAACTTGCTGCCATGGGTGTTTCCTCCATCTGCATCAAGGACATGGCCGGCATCATGACGCCAGCAAATGCTTACGACCTGTGCTCGGCCATCAAAGATGCTGTAGACCTTCCGCTCGTTGTGCACACGCACTCGACGACCGGCACAGCATTCATGACTTATCTCAAAGCCGTCGAGGCAGGCGCTGATGTCATCGATACCGCCATCTCGCCGTTCTCTGGCGGCACTTCCCAGCCCGCCACCGAGACGCTGTACGTAGCGTTGACTGAGCTCGGCTACGAAGTCGACCTCGACGAAAAGGTTCTCTACGAGATCGCCGACTACTTCAAGCCCATACGTGCTGAGTACATCGCAGATGGCACGCTGAACCCGATCTCGTTGACGACCGACACCCAGTGCCTGAATTACCAGATTCCTGGCGGCATGCTCTCGAACCTGCTCTCGCAGCTCGAGATGCTCGGCCAAATCGACAAATTCGACGAGGCCCTCGCTGAAACGCCACGCGTCCGTGCCGACCTCGGCTACCCGCCGCTGGTCACGCCCACCTCGCAGCTCGTCGGCACCCAGGCTGTGCAGAACGTGCTCGCAGGCGAACGCTACAAGAACGTCGGCCAGGAAATCCGTGCATACTGCCGTGGTGAATATGGCCGCACCCCCGCTCCCATCAACGAAGAGATTCGCGCGCAGATTCTCGGCGACGAGAAGCCTATCGAGGGTCGTTATGCTGACACGTTGCCGAAGGATGCATTCGAGAAGGCCGAGGCCGAGCTTGGCGACCGCGCCACATGCGAAGAAGACGTTCTGTCCTATATCGCCTTCCCGCCAGTCGCCGAGAAGTTCTTCGATGAGCGCAAGGCTCTCGAAGAGCGCAAGGTCGCTTACAGCATCACGAAGGTGGAAGAATGAGCGTAGTCGAGTATCTAGTCAACTCGCTTCTTGGCATTTGCGTCGTGTTCTTCGCGCTTGCGTTGCTGATTGCAATCATCGTGATCATGAGCAAGTTGAACCTCAGCGACGAGCCCAAGAAGGCGAAGGGCGCCGCTGCCGCTGCTGCCGCACCTGCTGCTTCAGCTAATGCGGACGTCCCCCTCGCGCCGGGCACTGCCGGCGATTTCAAGTTGTACAACACCGACCCGCGTGATGCAGCCATGGTTATGGCCATCGTTGCCGACGAGCTTCAAAAGCCGCTCAACGAGCTGCGCTTCATCTCGATCCGCGAAATCACGCCCAAGGAAGACTAGGAGGGGCGAACTGTTATGAAATATGTAGTTACGCTCAAGGATAAGACGTACGAAGTCGAGGTCGAGCAGGGCGAAGCCATGATCCTCGATGAGTACGAAGTCAAGGCCCCAGCCGCTCCTGCACCTGCCGCAGCCCCCGCGGCTGCTGCCCCTGCTGCTGCTCCGGCCGCCGCCGCTGCTCCTGCTGGTGCAACCGCCGATGGCACTCCGGTCACGGCTCCATTGCCAGGCAACGTCTTGTCCATCAAGGTCAGCCAGGGCGCTGCAGTCAAGGAAGGCGACGTGCTGTTGCTCATCGAGGCCATGAAGATGGAAAACGAAGTCGCCGCTCCGTGCGACGGCACCGTCAAGCAGATCGTTGTCTCCCAAGGCCAGATGGTCTCTACCGGCGACACTCTCATCGTCATCTAAGGGCCGCTTATGGAAAACGCACTTGATATCCTCATGCGATTGTGGGAAACCTCGGGTTTCTTCCTAATCGTATCCGACTGGCGACAACTCATCATGATCGTCGTCGCCTTGTTCCTGCTCTATCTTGGTCTCGTCAAGAAATTCGAGCCGCTGCTGCTTGTCGGCATCGCCTTCGGCATGCTGCTCGTGAACTTGCCGGGGTCGAACATGTACCATCCTGAGCTTTGGGACGGCTACATTGCCGGTACGACCACCATTACTGACATCTTCCATGAAGGCGGTCTCTTAGACATCTTGTATATTGGTGTCAAATCAGGCTTGTATCCATCGCTCATCTTCCTGGGCGTTGGCGCCATGACCGACTTCGGTCCCCTGATTGCCAACCCGAAGAGCTTGCTGCTCGGCGCAGCCGCCCAGCTTGGTATCTTCGCGGCATTCCTGATGGCAGGTCTGATCTTCCAGTTCGAGCCCAACGTCGCTGCCTCCATTGGCATCATCGGTGGCGCTGATGGCCCGACGGCAATTTGGCTGACCTCGAAGCTCGCTCCCGAGTACCTGGCACCTATCGCGATTGCAGCCTACTCGTACATGGCGCTCATCCCGCTGATCCAACCGCCAGTCATGCGTCTTCTCACCACTGAAGAAGAGCGCAAGATCAAGATGGACCAGCTGCGTCCGGTTTCGAAGAAAGAGAAGATCGTCTTCCCGATCGTCGTCACCGTGTTTGTCGTCTTGCTGCTTCCGTCGGTTGCTCCGCTGCTCGGCTGCCTGATGCTCGGTAACCTGTTCAAGGAATCCGGCGTTACCGACCGTCTGTCCGACACCGCTCAGAATGCGCTCATGAACATCGTTACGATTTTCCTCGCAGTCTCCGTCGGCGGCACGGCTCTCTACGACCGCTTCCTCACCCCGCAGACGATCTTCATTATCATCCTCGGCCTGCTCGCATTTGAGTTCGCCACCATGGGTGGCCTGCTTCTCGGCAAGCTCATGTGCAAGATCACGGGCGGCAAGATCAACCCGCTGATCGGCTCGGCTGGCGTTTCTGCCGTTCCGATGGCTGCACGCGTCTCCCAGAAGGAAGGCGCAAAAGCCAATCCGTCGAACTTCCTGCTCATGCATGCCATGGGTCCGAACGTCGCCGGCGTTATCGGCTCAGCTGTCGCTGCTGGCTTCATGCTTGCTGTATTCGGCGGCTAAGCTACCACGCGCTACTCCGAAACCAGGAAAGGCACCTTCGGGTGCCTTTCCTTTTTCTTGAGTGTGGTTTTGTCGGTTTTCGTGCGAATGCGTTATCTACCCAAAACCCTTTAAAGCATATAGTGCTGATAAATGATGTCTGTTCAATCTCAATCTACGAACGAACCTTGGCAAGCCAAGTATTGATCGCTTTATCGACATCCATGCCAAAGGCTTGCGCGTCAGATCCCTTGATTGCCAGACCTTCCTTGACGTCAGCGCCCTTGCAGAGCGACTTGATATGTTGGTCAGTACCGCAAAGCCCGCTATCTCCATGCGTGCAGAACGGCATTACTTTCTTGCCCGTCCAATCCTTCGACTCGATGAAGGTGAGCATGATCATGGGCAAATCGCTGTGCCAGATTGGATAACCAAGGTAGACGGTATCGTAATCATCGAAGCTGTCGAACGTATCGCTGATTGCAGGACGAGCATTGGAGTTTTGCTCGCTTTTCGCCCGAGCGTAGCAATCGTCGTAACCGAACGGGTATTCCTCCTCAGGCACGATTTCGAAGACATCCGAAACCACCTTGCCTGCAATGGAGTGCGCAACGATTGATGTGTTTCCCTCGTCGATCACGCCGACATCGTAGTTTTCGCCAGCTCGAGAGAAGAACACGACAACCGACTTGCTCAAGTCAGTTGCGGGCTGGGACGATGCGGAGCCTGATTGGCTCTGCGAGGCTGTTTCAACAGACGCAGATGCCGATGCAGACGATGCGCTAGCAGAACCCGACGAAGAACCGCCCGAGCAACCAGCAAGGGCTATCGCTCCAGCAGTTGCACCAATGGCAGCAGCGCTGCTTACAAACGTACGACGGGAAATCATTGACATGTCCGTTTCCTCCTTCGGCGAAATCGAGATTGGATCGATTTTATTATCGCTTAATGGTTTTAAGAGAGTCTCCCCTTTAGCACTCTTTCTTTGCGCTATTCATAGCATAACGTGCTGCACCGTACATGCCGGCATCGTTCCCGAGTACAGCAACCCGAATCTCAGTGGAGCTGCACGCAGGAAGACAATACGTACTAAACGCGGAACGCAAGTCTTCGATGAAATACGGTGATCCTCCGGAAACGCCACCGCCCAATATGATGACTTCAGGATCGACGATGCAAGCTACCTGCGCCAAAGCGAATGCAAGCTTGTCGACCATCACTTCGATTGCTCTAGCAGCACGCGGGTCACCAACCTCGTATGCCTTGAACACAGGAAGCGCATCAGTGGCGCTTGTTGGTTCAAATTCGCTAAACAATGATGAATCAAGACCGTCATCATTTGTTGCTTCAGTAAAAGTCTGAACGAGGCCGCGCGCCGATGCATAGCGCTCAGCGCAGCCCTTCCGACCGCACGTGCATAGACGACCGCCAGGTTCTACAGTTACATGCCCGAGTTCGCCGGCAGCGCCATGAGCGCCTGTCACGACATTGCCATCAATTATGATGCCTGACCCAAGCCCCGAACCTAATGTGGCAAGCAAAGCTGTTTTTGCCACGCTACCAGCGCCTTTCCACATCTCTCCGAACGCCGCAGCGTTGGCATCGTTGATGATTGAAACGGGCGTTGAGGAGAACGATTTGGAGAGGTATTCAGCCAACACTTCAACATTGACTGAGACGTTCGGACAGAAATAGCTGTCTTTTGCAATCATGCCCGGCATGGCAAGACCTACACCTAAGACATCTGATACATGCAAATCCAGACTACGTACGAATTCAGCTACGCCTTCTGCAAACCTTTGGCATTCGTCAGGGCTCGATAAATCGACCGTCGGCCAACTCGTCTTTCCCTGCATGATTCCGATTGAGTCGAACAATCCAGCCTTTACGGAATTGCCGCCGTAATCGATACCGAGATAAAGGCCGTTCTCTTTCATTCATTTTCCTTCTTGAGTCGCTGACTTTTCAGTTGGGCTACTCGGGAAGCCCTTTTTGCGGCAACTTCTTTGTTGCTGCATAGATGAGAACCCCGATTCCAATGAGGATCAAAGGAACAGACAACACTTGTCCCATAGTCACCCATCCACCGAACAAGTAACCAAGTTGCGCGTCAGGCTGTCTCACGAACTCTATGAGGAAACGGCAGATGCCGTAGACGATAAGGAACACGCCGATAAACGTGCCACGTGGCCGAGGCGGCCTCTTGCGAGACAGCGCAAAGAGAATCACAAATAGCAGCACGCCCTCGAGAAGCGCTTCGTACAATTGGGATGGATGGCGCGGCATCATTCCGGCTGAACCACCGAAGACAACACCCCATGGCAAATTAGTTGGAGCGCCCCATAACTCGCCGTTGACGAAGTTGGCGCAGCGTCCAAGGAACAAGCCGATCGGGGCAACGATTGCACCCATGTCTGCCAAGGTGAGATACGGAATCCCGGTTAGTTTCGCGGCCACAATTCCAGATAACAACGCACCGATTAGACCGCCATGGAAACTCATGCCGCCTTGATTGAGAGCGAATATCTCAAGAGGATGATCGAGATAGTATCCATTGCCGTAGAACAGGCAGTATCCGAGACGGGCGCCAACAATGACGCCAACGATGATGCAGCAAATGATTGTCAGTAGCGCGTCGGCATCGAAGCGGAGCTTCCATCGCTTTGCAATGCACCACATGAGCAGCGCAGCGCAGAGAAAGCCAACCATGTACGCAAGGCCATACCATCGAACAGAAAAGGGCCCGATGGAAAATGCCACCGGGTCCAGGTTTTGATAGATGTCGTTAAGCATGTCGATATGCGAGTCACATCAAATGCGAAACGCGTCGCGCAGTCTTTACTGCATTTCCTCTGCAGGCACAACCCTCATGACGCCAGGAACACGCTCTTTGAGGATGCGCTCGATACCGTTTGCAAGCGTCATCTGGGACAGCGGGCAGCCTTTGCAAGCGCCGGTCAGCTCGACGATAACCTCGCCTTGCTCGGTCACGTCGATCAGCTTCACATCGCCGCCATCAGCCATGAGGCTCGGGCGGATAAGGTCGAGAACTGCCAATACATCATTCTTGTCAAGCATTGTTACTCCTTCGTCGCGTCTTTTAACATGGTGATTCTACCACGAATGACGCTGTACCAACTTCCCATCTATGACGTGGGCATATAGTCGGAACCAATTATCACCAAAACATCAGCTTCAAACTCGTAGTAATAGCTCGCATAGACAGCACGTCCGATGCCGATTGCGTCGATGACCGCTTGTGCTTGTTGGATTCCGTTGTCCTTGTATACCACCAGGGTCTCGCTGTAAACCTGCTGTTCAGCGTTTCCAACCTCTCCGACATTGAAGCCCGCTGCCTTCAAAACCTCAGCAGTTGCAGCTGCAGCACCTGCCACATCTGCACCGTTCTGGATTTCGACCGTGAACGACTTCTTGTCTATCGAAGCGACTTCGTGTTCCGCTGCATTCGGATCGCCACCTTCATCGAGTGTGTTGATGAGCGCAGCCATGTCATTTGCAGATGCGATGTAGTAGGATTGCTCATTTTCAACAACGCCAGTCACAGCCGTCGTATATCCGGGAACCGTGGCAAGCGTCATGGCATCTACAGGGATGTCTTTCAACCAGTTTTGCAGTTTGACGATATCGTCATACGAATAATCAGTTTGGAAGAATTCGTCAATCGAATCGAGACGGGCCGAAAAGCCCACTTGACCATCATCGGCAAACACCTCGGCAAGCAAACTCGCTGCAAAATCATTCTGATGATTCATCTGGTCGAGCACGCCGAGTTTCAAGTTTGTGGCCCTCAAATAGGTGAGCGCCGCATCACCTGACAGTGTTTGCGCGCCAGCGGGGATGTACACATCGCCAGCATGTGGATCATCAACCACTTGATCGACCTCGACATCTACGCCATCAAGAGCTTCGACGAGATCAACGAATCCGCTCTTCGACAGCTTGACGAAATGGGACACGTTAACACCCGTGTACCTGGACACCGCATCGATGAGGGCGGCATCGCCGTTTTGGGCAGCTTCGCAAAGATGGTGGTATTCGCTATCGCTCAGCGTTATTCGCAGATCTGCGGGAACATTGATGATGGCCATCGTCCCAGCTTCTTCATCGAGACGAACAAGCAGCAACACATCGGGACCCGAACGTGCGAGCGGCTTTGCGACAGCGCCCAATTCCACAGAAATGAGTGTGTAGGAAACTTCGCCTTCCTTCGAGGCGACAAGCGCCGTTTTCGCATCCGAGTCACCGAGCGACATCTTTGATACGACCGTGCCTCTGAATGCTATATAACCCGCACCGACAGCAAGACCGACGCAGGAACCGACGAAGACACCGACGGCAGCACCGACAGAGACACCGACACAGGAGCCGACGAAGACACCGACGGCGGTGCCGACAGAAACACCGACACAGGAGCCTGCCGGGACACCGACGTCAGAACCGGAAAAAACGCCTCCGCAGGATACAACGACAGCACCGGCAAAAACGCCGGACACAGAGGAAGAGGAGGGGAAGGAAAGCCCGAATACAGGAAATCCCGGCACGGACTCAGGGAAGACAGAATCCGGGAAATCCG
>CACZAR010000061.1 GCA_902779135.1 uncultured Coriobacteriaceae bacterium
TATCATATTTTTGTGATATGAGAAACACGCCACACTGAAGATATTATCCCTATTATCGTGAATAAACTGAAGGGCACTCTTGCTATGTTCCTTTTCCCATGCCGCTATCTCGTCTAGATACTGGATATATTCTGGCGACGATTTCAGTTCAAACTCTTTTTCCGGATGGGCTTCCACCTCATCCATCAACGCTTTATGTTTGTTGTAGATCTTAACTCTGACAGCGTTGTAGACAGTCCACAAGCTGTCAGTACCAGCCTTCATCAGTTTTTGGTCTTTGCCAGGTTTCACTATTCTTGGTCCATTCATCACTATCACCTCACCTGGGCTTGCCACAAAATGCGCAGTATACAGCTTGTTTTGCAGAAGATACAGACCTTGCTCCTGTGCATCGAACACAATTTTATAACAACCGTTTTCTATCGTGGTCTTTTCAATTAACTTGGCACGTTCAAACAATCCCATGGTATAGATTTCCATCGACGCCCCATCCAAGCCCTTGGCCGTTCCCTTGACAACCACTTTGCCAGGCTGACTCTCAAGTGCATTCTCAAACTCCTCTTTCATCTTATCGTTGCCCGGATAACCTATATGACTGAACGTACATTCGCCCTGCTTGTTATAGACACGATAATAGGGAATACCAGAGAAACCATAACGCTGCCCGATGGCTTTCCACTCTGCTTCATTCAGGAAATACTGGTTACCACCAATTTCGGGAATCATCAGTTCCCACTTCTTGGGGTCGCTCGTTGGAGCAGAAAGATAGACACGAACGATATCATTCTCCGACATCCATTCCTCTAATGGTTGAATTGTCTTCATGGCATTGCGGCACGGACCGCACCATGTTGCCCAAAAATCAACAAACACTACCTTACCAGGATACTGCGCAACGATAGCATCCACGACATTCTCAGGTTGGTCGTATTTGGGTGTTTCCCGTTTCAGTGCTGCAGCTTTGGCGGTAGCATCCTCGCCTGCAATGTCGTTGGCGAAGGAAACGGGCTTGCCGAGAAGCTCGGAGAGTCGAAGCGCTGCAGGACGAAGTGAGAACTCTTCCTCGTAGCCCTCACCCGACGGGCGTCCACGATGGCTCATCAAAACGATGCGGGCACCATCATCGACAAGTTTCTTGATGGTCGGAAGAGCAGCGCGAATGCGTGTATCGTCGGTAACGACGCCGTCCTTGACCGGCACGTTGAAGTCTACGCGTACGAGCACACGCTTCCCTGCTGCATCGAGCTGGTCGATTGTTTTGATGTTTGCCATGTTTTCTCCTATCTATCGAAAGGGCGAAAGCTTAATCTCGCGCCCCATACAAACAACGGATCTCATCAAAGCATTATCTTTACGAGATCTTTGACTCGGTTGGAGTAACCCCATTCATTATCGTACCATGATACGCACTTGACGAGATTGCCCTTTCCGCCCAGCACCATGGTCAGGCCGGAATCGAATACCGAGGATGCGGGATTGCCGATGACGTCTATAGAGACAATGGGGTCTTCGGTGTATTCGAGGATCCCCTTCAACGAGCCTTCGGATGCTGCTTTCATGGCGGCGTTGACCTCGGCTATCGTCACATCTTTTTCAAGCTCGGCGGTCAAATCGACCATCGAGCCATCAGGCGTTGGAACGCGGATCGCGAACCCGTCGAGCTTTCCAGCAAGTTGGGGAAGAACCAACGAGACAGCACGTGCTGCAGCGGTGGTTGTCGGAATCATTGACTGCGCGGCCGCACGGGCGCGACGAAGGTCCTGATGCGGTAAGTCGAGGATACGCTGATCGTTTGTGTAGGCGTGTATCGCATTCATGAAACCGCGCTTGATTCCAAAGTTTTCGATGAGAACCTTTGCGAATGGAGCGAGGCAGTTGGTCGTGCACGATGCGCTTGAAATAATATTGTCGGTGGCGGGGTTATACGCGTGGTCGTTTACTCCCATGATGATGATCTTGTCCACGTTCCTGCCAATGGCGGTGATAAGAACCTTCTTTGCACCGGCATCGAGATGCGCTTTCGCCCGCACACCGTCAGTAAAGAAACCGGTGGATTCTATGACGATGTCGACACCGAGATCTCCCCATGGCAGATTGCCGGGTTCTCGTTCAGAAAAGACTTTGATAACGTCGCCATCAGCGACAATGGTATCGCCTACTGCTTCGACGGAATTGAAGCCAATACCGTGTATCGAATCGTACTTGAGCAAGTGGGCCATGGTTGCGATGTCGCCAAGATCGTTGATTGCCACGACATCGATGTCGGGGTCTTTGGCCATAACACGATACGCGAGACGTCCGATACGGCCAAATCCGTTAATGCCGACTCTAATAGTCATATTGTTTCCCCTCAGATTATTTCCTTGCAACAAAGGGACGAATACATTGTACCCCGACTGGTGCACTATCATGCAGGCGCACGTAAATTGATGGTAGACGGAGTACTATGCCTGTAACTCACGAGCCATCTGCTCGATACGCCTCATGCGATGATAGACAGCCGATTTAGAGAGCGGTGGATTGGCCCGCTCGCCTAGTTCTTTCAAGGTCGCATCAGGATACGAGACGCGCAGCCTGATGATTTCCTGAAGTGCGGGTGGGAGCTTTTCGAGGCCATAAGCTTCTAGGACCGACCTCATCGCGTAAATCTGATCGACGGATGCATTCGCTGCTTTAACTTGGTTTGCAATCTCTGCGTTGGTTTGACGGTTCACATCGTTGCGAACACTTTTCACGACTCGCGCGTTCTCCATGATGAGCGCGCTTTGATGCGCGCCGGTTACAGCGAGGAACTCCAGAATAGACTCGCCGCTTTTGAGATACACGACGAACGAGCTGCGACGCTGCATGATTCGAGCCTTGATTCCCCTATCAGCCATGATGTCCACGATGTCTTCGGCCATTTCCTTTGATTCGACCGTAATCTCGAAATGGAAATCGCCACGAGGGTCTGAAACGAAGCCGCTGCCGAGAAAAGCACCGCGAAGATACGAAGCCGCACAGCATTGTTTCGAAATGAGCTTGTCCGCGACGCCGAATTCGAGACCGCTTTCACCGAGTACACCCATGTCGTGGAGAGCGTCAGGAAGATTTGCCTGTGCTGGAACACCGATAAGATAATTCGGCGTCTTGTGAAGCACGCTTCTCCGCGTCGTCAGCTCAGTCTTCAGGTTATACGTCTCATGAAGCAGCCTCCACGTCAAACGGGCAACATACGGCGCATCGGTCACAACCTCAAGCCGGTAGCGGTCTTTACCGCTGAAGAACAGCGTTCCCTCGATGCGTATGATTGCAGCAAGCAGCGCGCGCTCGCAATGCGAGCATCCGGGCTCGACACGCGTGAGCTCCTCTTTGACGTCGGAGCTGAACGACATTACTTGAGCACCTCCGCAAATACCTTGCGCAATTTGACGGGATCGTGCCATGTGGGCTGCTCGCGATCGACGAGATCTCGCTTGAGCACTCGCGTACCATGTTTCTCTATAACGGCTGTTTCTTCATCGTCGATGACGAGAAGCCGCTTGAAGCGACCGTCATTTTCTTCCTCTGGCACTGTGGATTGTGCAAGCATGTAGTCGACAAGTCCGCGCATACCGTGGGCACACAGCGCTTCATAATGTTGAAGCGGCGTGAGGCCGCGCGTTTCACCCTGCATATCAGCAAGTGAGCATACGAAAACAGTTGCGCCCTTCGACGCACGAATTGCATCGATGATGCCTGGAACGATTAGGTTCGGAATGATCGAGGTGAACAAAGAACCAGGCCCTAAAACGATAAGGTCAGCGTTGCGAATAGCCTCGCATGCAGGTTCGTAGGCGAGGATTTTCGAATCCGATTCAAGCGCAACTTTCTTCAAAGCGTTACGCGAATGGCAAGCCACAGCTTGGCCCTCGAGCGTTCGACCGTCGCTCGTCTTCGCTACGAGAGTGACACGGTCGAGTGTCGAGGGGTACACCTTTCCACGAGCATCGAGAAGCTCTTCGCAGATAGCGATGGCTTCAGGGAAGCTGCCGCTCGTTACTTCGAGAGCGGAAAGCATGAGATTGCCAAGGGTGTGGTTGTTTGCGAAACCGAACCGCACCTTGAACGCCTTTGTAAGTGGATCGTCCGTCTTTCCCGCCATGGCCGTTATGCATTTTCTGATGTCTCCAGGAGCCGTGGCACCAGCCTTGTCTCTCAAGATGCCAGTCGATCCCCCATCGTCTGCCATGGCGACAACCGCCGATGTTTGCGCCCCCATCGAAAGCAACGTGCGGATAGACACGGGTGCACCAGTACCACCACCGATGACGACAGCTTTGACTTCATGATCAACCCGTTCTTGCGACGGAGCGGCAGAGAGTGCTTCAAACGCCGCAGTGTCTGACGGGTCGTGGCTGAACGGCTTTGCAACGAGGTTGCTCATAGATGAACCTTTCAAAACGCCGTTTGGCTACTTGTCTTCAGGGCGCACGGCAAGTGCGAGGTCGCGATGCGCCACACTCACGCGATAGCCGCATCTACGCAGATAATCTCCGGTGACCTCTGCGAGGGCGACACTTCGATGCTGACCTCCAGTGCAGCCAACCGCAATGGACAGCTGCTGCTTGCCTTCGGAAACATAGCCTGGCATCACGCAATCGAGCAGCGCTTCCCAGCGCTTGATGAACGTCTCGGTATCGCTGTTGTAGAGAACGTAATCTCGAACCTTGTCATCAAGACCGGTCATGGTGCGCATCTCAGGGTCGTAGTAAGGATTCGGCAAGAACCTCACATCGATGACCAGATCGGCATCTGAGGGGTTGCCGTGTTTGAACCCGAATGAATACACCGATACGGCTAGGCCTTCGCGTTCGTCACCATGCGCGTAAAGATCTTTGATTTTCTCACGTAACTCTGCAGGTAGAAGGCTCGTCGTATCGATGACAAAATCAGCGTGCGCACGGATTTCCCGCATGAGCGCCCGCTCGCGTTCTATGCCGGATGAAATGGTCGCACCATCCGAGCACAGCGGGTGGCGGCGTCTGCTCGACTTGTAGCGGGCAATGAGACGGTCGTTATCCGCATCGAGGAAAAGGATGCTATGTCCAATGCCCTGCTTCTCGAGGTTGTCGAGGGTGCTTTTCATGGTAGAGAAGAACTCATGTGTTCTCGCATCGCAGACGATGGCGATCTTCTTACGATCGCCACCAAGGTTTGGAAGATCAGTCATCAAAACGAGGTCATCGATGAGACTCGGTGGTAAATTGTCGACGCAGTAGTAACCGAGGTCCTCGAAAACATGCATTGCTTCTGTTCGGCCGGCACCACTCATGCCGCTGACGATCACAAGTTCGGGCATGTTTGACAGTTCAGCCATAGTTGACCTCCTTCTAACTGGTCCGTGCAGCCTCATTATACTGCTGCAATACGAGGTAAACCTCTTCGGCAACTTCATCGGGGAGCACGTGCGCGTCCTTGATTTCTTCGAGAGAGGCAGCTTTGAGGTTTCTGAACGACTTGAAATGCTTGAGGAGCGCCTTCTTACGTATGGGTCCCATACCGGCGACGTCGTCAAGTATGCTTGCAGTCATCCCCTTCCCTCTCAGCTCCCTGTGGAAGGTGATTGCGAATCGGTGTGCTTCGTCGCGTACTTGCTTCACAAGGTAAAGCGAGGCAGAACCGCTTGGAAGAACGACCGGTCCGCTGTCCTGCCAGGGCACGAAAAGCTCTTCGTCTCGTTTCGCGAGGCCGCATAGCGATATGTCGTTGCGCCCAAGTTTTTCGAACATCTCGAGTGCAGCGCTCAACTGTGGCTTACCGCCGTCAAGGATGATGAGATCCGGCTTGCTTCCAAAGCGCCCATCGGCCATCCGCTCATCCGAATAGCGCCGTCCTAAGACCTCTTGCATGCTCAAGAAGTCGTTCGCTTCTTCAAGAGGTGTCTTGATCTTAAAACGACGGTATTGGTTCTTATCGGGCTTGCCGTTTGTGAACACAACCATTGAGGCAACCGTGTAACTGCCATGTATTGTCGAGATATCGAAGCATTCGATGCGATGCGGTGGCCCTGGAAGAGCGAGTGCGC
The DNA here is from genome assembly GCA_902779135.1 of uncultured Coriobacteriaceae bacterium. Lineage (GTDB taxonomy): Bacteria > Actinomycetota > Coriobacteriia > Coriobacteriales > Eggerthellaceae > UBA9715. The sequence continues at coordinate 6,047 of CACZAR010000061.1, forward strand.
TTTCCAACTGCAGCAAGGCCTCGTTGACGCGTTTGTCCTCATAGTTCGTCTTTACCTTGTATCTAAGCAAGGTATGGCGCGCGTTGCTTTCAGCCATCTCGACGAGCTCGGCTTTCTCGCCTTTGATCGGTGCGGTAAAGCGCACTTTTGCTCCATGCGGGTTCGCAAGCTTTTCGGTAAGCCAAGCCGACATGGCTTCTTGGTCCTCAGGAGATGTCCTGACAACGATTTCACGAGGTATCGACGTTGTAGTGTCGTAGTAACGCAAGAGGAATGCATGGAGCAGGTCATCGTCAGGCACGTCGTGCCCTTTGTTCAGGATGAACTCGTTGGAATTTATGATACGCCCTTCGCGAATCATGAAAACGTGCACGCCTGCAATCGTTTCTTCCCGGTAAAAACCGATGATGTCTGCGTTCAGGTTACGAGACGAAACGGCATGTTGCTTGTCCGAAAGCGCATTCACAGCGTCGATTCGTTCCTTTATGCGAGCGGCGCGTTCGAAATCAAGCTCCTCGGCAGCAATCAGCATGTCCTCAGTCATGTCGCGCACGAACTCGTCATGATGACCGTCGAGGAAACGTGCAACTCGTTTTACATTCTCTGCGTACTGTTCGGGCGTTATGGAGCCGCAACATACGCCTGGCCCAAGACCGACATGTGCATCAAAGCATGGTCTTAGCGTTCCATTCTCTGAAAGGAATGCATCGATGTCCCCGTTCTTCATTTTTCTTGCGAGCCGACGCCATTCAGCGCACGATGAAGAGCATATTGGAACGACGCGTCGAACAGCATCTACCATCATTCTCGCAGCGCGACTGTCGGTGTAAGGACCGAAATAACGGGTGCCAGATTTGTGCTTCTCACGCGTGTATTTGATTGACGGAAACACGTCATCACATGTCAAGGCGATAAACGGGTACGACTTATCATCTTTGAAATCTGCATTGAAATACGGTGCGAACTGGTTGATGAGATTCTTCTCGAGCACGAGCGACTCATGTTCGTTTTCGACGACGATGTACTCGAATGAATCAATCGCTTCGACGAGCAGGGGAATTTTCGCACGATCGTCTTGAAAGTTCACGTATTGACGCATGCGGGCGCGGAGCTGTTTCGCCTTTCCGACATATATGACAGTCCCCTCGGCATCTTTCCAGAGATACACGCCAGGTGAAGCAGGAACGCTTTCCAGTTCGCGTTTTATTCGTTTGATCTTTTGTTCTTGGCTTTCGACTACTGTCGATTCATTACCGTCCATATGACCTCCTAGAGCCATGTGATGGTCTTGGAGGTTAGGACATTGCTCGGTGAGATGATAATCGTCTGAACTTGCCCAATGATCGGAGAATCAACGCAGAACGTTCCATCATGGTATTCACCATGTGAAGAGAGCTCTTCATCCGATGTGCAGATGATGATATCAACCGAAGACAAGGTGTTGGTGAGCATACGAGCATCGTTGACGAGAAGAACGACGAAATCAACGCCGCGCATCTTGAGGTCGGCTGTTCGCAATTGCGCTTCAAGTCGCGGAGTTGATCCGTCGGCGTAATAGATTCCAATGAAGAAGCCGTTCTTGTTGAGCACTATCGGAGGGTCGTAAGCATAGGGAGCTTGGGGTTTCAGCATGAATACCGTTGCGCCCATTTGGCGGTAATACGATGCGGCTTCATGCATTGAAACAGGCTCGTTTTGCTCGGGTTCTTCATCCGGTTTCTGCAAACCGCGGTTTTCGTCATCAAGCAAAGGTTGGTTGCTTGATATGCGGTTGCGCTCTGTGCTCGGAAGGGTCTGACCTTCGTAAAGTATCACCGTGTATCCGTCCATCTGACCAATCGATTCGTCGATGTTAGATGCAGCGATGTTCCAATTGTGGCCGATGAATATATACCAGACCATTGCAGCGAGTACGATAAGCCCGAGCAATGCCAGCATTACGAGAGCGACTATTTCACGAGTCCTCTTACCCATGCTGCAGAATTATACGATATCGACTAGAGCATGCGGCTCAAGAACTGACCAGTGTAGCTCTCCGGGATACGCGCAACCTCCTCTGGAGTTCCCGTTGCCACAATGCGCCCGCCTCTATCACCACCGTCAGGTCCAAGGTCAATTATCCGGTCGGCAGACTTGATTACGTCGAGATTGTGCTCAATGACGAGGACGGTGTTGCCGGCATCAACGAGGCGTTGCAAAACGGCGAGAAGCTGCTTCACGTCCTCGAAATGCAAGCCGGTCGTCGGTTCGTCGAGAATGTAGAACGTCTTTCCCGTTTGCTTCTTCTGAAGCTCACTTGAAAGCTTGACGCGTTGCGCCTCGCCACCAGAGAGCGTTGTGGCAGGTTGTCCGAGTCTGATATAGCCCAACCCCACGTCATGTAGCGTCTGGAGCTTTCGCTTGATGCCGGGGATGTTCGCAAAGAACTCAAGAGCCTCTTCAACCGTCATGTCAAGAACATCGGCGATTGACTTCGAGCGGTACGTCACTTGGAGCGTCTCGCGATTGTATCTGCGGCCTCCACAGACCTCACAAGGGACATAAACATCTGGCAGGAAATGCATCTCGATCTTGATTTGGCCATCGCCCTTGCATGCTTCGCATCGGCCACCTTTCACGTTGAACGAGAATCTGCCAGGTGAATAACCGCGCGCCTTGGATTCGCTCGTCGAAGCAAATAGAGCTCTGATGTCATCCCAAAGTCCGATGTAGGTGGCAGGATTTGAACGTGGAGTTCGGCCGATAGGACTCTGATCGATATTGATGGTCTTATCGAGCTGTTCTGTGCCTTCGATTTTCCGGAAGGATCCAGAGCGTCTACGAGCATGGTTGACACGGTTGGCCAGCAATGGGGCAAGCGTGTCAGTTACTAGTGATGATTTGCCCGATCCTGATACGCCTGTTACAACAGTGAATGTACCGAGTTCAACTTCTATGTCGATATCTTTTAGATTGTTCTCGCTTGCTCCAATGAGCTTGATGCTTCCCCGTTCGGGATTTCTACGAGATTGGGGTATCTCAATTACGCGACGTCCAGAAAGATAGTCACCTGTAATAGAGCCTTTTGTCTTCGCAATTTTTCCGGGCGTTCCAGCGGCAACGACGTATCCGCCGTTCTCCCCTGCCCCTGGTCCCATGTCAACTACATAGTCAGCGGATCTGATCGTATCTTCATCGTGTTCGACAACAACAACCGTGTTGCCTAAATCACGTAGTGATTGAAGTGTTTCGATGAGCCGCTCGTTGTCGCGCTGATGAAGGCCGATTGACGGTTCATCAAGGATGTAGAGCACGCCCATAAGACCTGCACCGATCTGGGTGGCAAGCCTGATGCGTTGAGCTTCTCCGCCTGACAATGTGGCTGTTGCGCGCTCGAGCGTGAGGTAATCAAGTCCTACATTAACCAGGAACCTAAGACGTGCGACAATTTCTTTCACGATGGGGCCGGCAATCTGCAGATCGGAACCCTCGAGCACGAGCGACTCGAAGTAAGAGAGCGAGTCGACAGCGCTCATCTCGCAGACATCGTGGATTGATTTCCCGTTGATGGTAACCGCGAGGATTTCAGGCTTCAGTCGCTTGCCCTTGCATGTTTGGCAAGGCGTGGTGGCGAAATACGCTTCGAGCTTTTCTCTTTGGCGATCGCTGCCAGCCTCTGAAAGCTTTTCCTCGATTGCCTTCAATGCGCCATTCCAGTTGATGTACCAATAGGTATTGCGCCCGTCTACGGTTACGTAATCAACGCGAACGCGCCCTTTGACACCGTGAAGGATGGCGTCTTGCGCCTTCTTTGGAAGCTCTTCCCAAGGAGTATCTTCAGATTCGCCGACGTGATGGAGAACTGCTCTAAGCACTTGAGGATAATAGTTGCCCGACTTGAACTCACGAGGCTGGAGCTCGTCCATGGAGTGACCATGCTCGGGACATGCAAGAGCAAGCGAGAAGAGATGTTCGCCTGGCCCAAGCCCGCCTGTTGCGCCACTTGAAGTGTGGGACGTTTCATCAGCTTCGGCAGAATCATCGCCTAAGACTTTGACGAGCACTCGTCCTTCGGCAATAGAGGTTGCCATTTCAACAGACTCGGCAATTCGGGTGGTGGCTGACGCCTTAAGCACGACGCGGTCAACGACGACGTCTATGAAATGCTTGATCTTCTTGTTGAGGGTGATTTCGGAACCGTCAAGTCTCACGATCTCGCCATCGATACGCACGCGCGCAAAGCCTTCCTTGTTCAGGTCGGCAAAGAGCTTGGTGAACTCGCCTTTTCGGCCGGTTACGATGGGGGCCATGATTATAGCTCTTGTATCATCGCCGTTAGCAAGGCGCAGGATCTCGTCAGTGACCTGGTCAGTCGTTTGCTTCTTGATGACGCGCCCGCATTCAGGGCAATGAGGGACGCCGATACGCGCGAAAAGCAATCTGAGGTAGTCGTAAATCTCGGTGGTCGTCCCGACTGTCGATCGGGGATTGCGGCTTGTTGTCTTCTGGTCGATTGACACTGCAGGCGAAAGGCCGTCTATGCTGTCAAGATCCGGTTTCGACATCTGACCGAGGAACATGCGCGCATAACTCGAAAGGCTTTCGACGTAACGCCGCTGTCCTTCTGCATACATGGTGTCGAATGCAAGAGATGACTTGCCCGAGCCCGAAAGACCCGTGATAACGACGAGTTTATCGCGCGGAATGGTCAGATCAATATTTTTGAGGTTATGCTGCCTTGCGCCCTTGATGACAATTGCGTTCTGCCCCATGGTTCTCCTCGATTCGTTGCACGAATCCGTATTCTACAGGAGATGTTAAGATGATTGCGAATAAAACATTTGTTCGCCATAAGACGCTAGTACATCGCAAAAACACGACTGGAATTTATGCACGTGGATGAGCCTGAAGATGAGCTGTTTTGAGCCTGTTTGGTGATAGATGAGTGTATATTTGCGTTGTAGAAAGGCTCGAATGCCCGAGCATTTCTTGAACGCTCCTAAGATCAGCTCCGCCATTGAGCAAGTCAGTCGCGAAAGTGTGCCGCATATCATGCGGAGACAAGCTCGAATCGAGACCGGCGACTCCTACCGCTTGCTTGAACATCTTGCGCATGGCATCAGCGCTCATCTGATTACCTCGGGACGAGAGAAAGACGTATGGAGACGTCTTTCCACACGAAAGCTCATCGCGCGCCATATCGAGATATGCTGAGAGTGCATCGATGCAGAACTCATGCAACGGAACGATGCGCTCCTTGCTCCCTTTTCCAAACAACTTGACGAGCTTCGAGTTGAAATCGATGTCGTTCATCGTGAGATTCGCAGCTTCCGAGATTCGAGCTCCGCAAGCGTATAGGAATTCGAGGATAGCCTGATTTCGCAAGTCGAGAGCCGATTGTTGGTGCGCTTCCCCATCGATAGTACGTGGACCGTAGACGCTTAGAAGACGTGCCATTTCTGCAGGCTTCAAGACATGTGGTAGATGCTTGGACTGCTTAGGACCTGAAAGCGCACTCGAAGGGTCGGCATCACAGGCTCCGACAACGTTGAGCCATGCGTAGAATCCATGAAGGGAAGATAAATGGCGATTGATGGTCGTGCGTGCATAGCGTGCTGCATCAAGCTCGCCTAAGTAAGCGCGGATGTCTCGATGCGTTGCATGCAAAGGGTCGACGTTCTTTCGTTCGCACCATCTCAGAAAGGATTCCAAATCGCTGCGATACGATCTGGCAGTGTGAGCTGAAGAGCCTTTCTCGACTTCAAGTGACTCAATGAACCCATCGATAAGCTCGTGTTCGGAAGGGCTGAGCGTCTGTCCCTTCAACCCGCTCTTTGAAGATTGCTCTTCTTTTTTGGGTGCTTCGCGTTTCGATGCACGCGTCATCACACGTCGTGGCATGCACCCTCCAATATGCCTTGTCGAATCAATTCAGCACAATATGATTCAAGTGCATCATTGCCACGTTTTCGATAGGCTTCATACCTATCGCGCTTGTTTCGAATGGGATTGTCAAGCGGCGGCAAAATTCCGAAGTTGACATGCATCGGTTGATAGTTTTCGGTCTCATCAGAAGTTGCATGGGCAATGAGCGCACCGAAGACCGTGTCTGTTGGTATCGGCACAAAGCCCGTTCCCTTCAGTTTTGAAATGACCGAAAATGCCGCATGAAGCCCTGACCGTATCGCCTCGCAATACCCTTCGGTACCACCAAGCTGACCAGCGACGAATATGGGCGCGCATAAAGAAAGAGCCTTATCTGATACGAGCTGGAGACTCGAATCGAGCTGCTCCGGGGCGTTGATAAACGTGTTGCGATGCATGACGCCGTACCGGACGAATTCGGCATTCTCAAGCCCGGGAATCATGCTGAAAACGCGCTTTTGTTCAGGAAACTTCAAATTCGTTTGAAATCCCACTAAGTTGTAGGACGTACCCGAAGCATCTTCAGCGCGTAGCTGCACGGCAGCCCAAGGCCTACGCCCAGGGTCCGAATCGCGGAGCGTCGCGACCCGCTCGAGCTATTTCCTCAATAGGCTGACACGCTTGGAACAAATCTCTTGTTTCAAAATCACGCGAGATCACTCGATCAGCAGCGAGGAGCTCATCGATGAAACGTTCGTATTCCTCTTTGTCCATCGGAGCGTTTAGGTAATCGCCTGCTACCCCATCGGCGCCAGAGTCTTCGTATCGGCTCTGCCTGAATATCGTAGACATGTCGAGCGATTCGCCCATGACTATAGGAGCTGCGGCATCATAGAAGGCAAGGTATTCGTCGCCTATCAAGCTTGCAAGCGAAGAAGCGAGTGCGTCGCTTGTCAGAGGGCCTGTTGCCAAAATGACAGCACTCGATTCTTCAACGATCTCGTCAATTGAATCGACTTCTCGACGCACGAGATTGATGCGACTCTCAGACTCGATCAATTCAGTTACTTCTCGAGCAAATGAGACCCTATTGACAGCGAGCGCTCCTCCAGCTGGAACGGCATGCTTCAGAGCAGTTTTGTACACAACGGAACCAAGTGTCTCGAGCTCGTGTTTAAGCATTCCCGCAGCACTGTCGGGTTTTTTGCTCTTGAGTGAGTTTGAGCACACCAGCTCGGCGCAATCTCCCGTTTTGTGGACTGCCGTTGGATTATCTGGGCGCATCTCATAGAGCACGACGTCGATATCGCGCTTGGCGAGCTGCAATGCAGCTTCGCTGCCGGCAAGGCCGGCCCCTATGATGGAAACAGGTTTAGCCATAGCCAAAAGTGTAACATGTCATCATTTACGCACGGTCTTGTTTTGAAGAGTGGGACCCCAGCGCCCATCAGGCTGCCGAGCAATCTTGCCGCCCGCTTCTCCGAGCGCAATATGCTCCATAAGATAGCTTGACGGATCAACGGAACCGCAGACGCTTCTCGCAATTCCTACAAGCTGATCTATAGACAGCGGTTCAGCGCGTATGGCAGCAATAATCGGGTCATCCTCTTCGTCATCGAGTACCATCTCGTCCGGTCTTTTGAGCATGGAAAACGTGTTGAACAGAGCGTCTTCGAAACTGCCCTCGTCAACGATGGGCGTTGCTCCTTGAAGGAGAAGCCTGTTGGATCCACGTGACGTACTCGATGTTATAGCTCCTGGAACAACATACACTTCCTTGCCGTAATCAAGCGCATCGTCTGCTGTGCCGAAAGTTCCGCTTGGTAATCCTGCTTCGACTATGAGAAGCGCATCTGCTAATCCGGCAATTAGTCGGTTTCGTTGTCTGAAGAATGCTGGACGCGGACTCACATCCCAAGAGTGCTCGCTTACCAACGCACCACCTGAGTCGATGATTTCCTGAAACAATTGAAAGTGTTCTGCTGGGTAGATTTTGTCGCATCCGCCCCCAAGAAAAACTGCAGTTTTCCCGCCAACGTCGAGTGCGGCTCGATGCGCTTCAGAATCACAGCCCTTTGCTCCACCTGAAATGATGCAAATTCCTTTTTCTGCTGCAATTCGAGCAAATCTTCGCGCACATGCTCTCCCATATGGCGTTGCTTTTCGAGCCCCGATAACAGCAAGCCCCGGAACAAGCGCTTCGGTGCTTCCTATGATGTAGAGCTTTTCGGGTGGATAGCGCACCGTTTCAAGTGATTGCGGGTAGAGAGCATCTCCACGCTGAACGATGCACCTTGCTCCTTGTAAGGGCATGATTCACCCACCTATCTTGTTTCTCAATCGATAGCCCAGTGCTTCGCAAATCTCTGATTTCCCAACACTTTTAAGTTGCTCTATATCTGCAATGGTTCTCGCAATTGACAAGGTTCGTACGATTCCCCGTCCGCTCATTCCGTTAGTCGCAGCGGCCTTTTCGAGAAAACGCTCGTCTTTAGCTGCAAGATGACACGAATAGATGAGGCTTTGTGTTGTTCCATCGAGCTCTTCATGCGCATATCTCCAAGAAGCATACTCACGACCTTTCAAGACTTGAATCCGGAGAGACTCAGAGTTGGTACCACCTGTACGGGTAAGAACGCTTTCGGGAGGAACACGGCTAATGTCAAGATGCATGTCAATTCGGTCGAGCAAAGGGCCGCCAATACGGTTCTGGTAATCTCTGATCCTCCGTTCAGAGCATGTGCATGTGTGTTCAGGATCTCCGAAATATCCGCACGGACATGGGTTTGAAGCGCTCACAAGTAGGAAATTAGCCGGGAATGTTACAGACCCATCAGCACGGGCAATGGTGATATATCCAGCTTCAAGCGGTTGCCTTAGTTGCTGGAGTACGGATGGCTTGAACTCTGGCAACTCGTCGAAAAAGCAGACACCATGATGCGCAAGTGATATCTCCCCTGGCCTCACAGGGTTTCCGCCGCCTATCAGAGCCGGACCTGTAGCGGAATGGTGGGGAGCACGAAACGGCCTAATGCCAGATAGTATTCCAGCTACGTCTTCACCAGCTACCGAATGAACGAGCGCAGCCTCAAGCATTTCCGAATGCGTCAATGGAGGCATGATCGAAGGAAGGCGCTCTGCGAGCATTGATTTTCCCGATCCCGGAGGCCCCATCATTAGAACGCCATGGTTTCCTGTTGCTGCAATAACGAATGCACGTTTGGCGATTTCATTACCCGAGATTTCGCTATAGTCGTGTTCGGGTTTCACATTGCAGTCAGGGCAGTAGTCGAATCGTTCGTATCTGTTTGCAGCAATGTCGCGCAGCGTAAACACACCATGCTCGACAAGACCTTCAAATGGAACAAGGCCATCTGCGAATTGTGAACATGTGAGCGCCAGGCCATGATCACGAGCGCACAGCGCATAAGCAAGAAGCCCCTTCACTGGTCGCACTCCACCATCGAGTGAAAGCTCGCCTACAAGCAACGATCCTTTAACGGCGGAAGCAGCAATCTGACCTGTTGCAACGAGTATTCCAGCAGCAATTGCGAGATCGTAACCTGATCCAGTCTTCTTCAATGCACTTGGTGCAAGGCTGACGAGAACGCGGTCTCCAGGCATTTCGAATCCAGAAGATTTCAGCGCAACTCTAACGCGTTCTTTCGCTTCCTGTACGGCTGCATCAACCATGCCGACAATTTGGAATCCCGGCAGGCCTTTTGTCACAGCCACCTCTACATCGACAGGGATTGCTCGAACTCCAACAAGAGCGGCCCCTTGCACGGTGCATCGTCCGAACCTTGCCATCAGGCTACACCGAATGCGTTTACGATGTGCTTGATCATGGCCCTATCTGGTCCAACGACGAGGATGTCGATGACATCGAAACGGATCCTTACGTCAAGCCAATCATGATCTTGCAGGTACCAAGCAGCGATCTTTTCGTACTTTTGCCGTTTCTTCTTTGTGACCGATTCACTTGGAAAACCCTTGTCGATGCTCGATCGCGTTTTCACTTCGCAAAATACGAGGCATTCTTCTCCCCACGCGATGATATCTGCCTCGCCAGCTACGCATGTCCAATTCATCTCGACAATTTCGTAGTCCTTGAGCATGAGGTAGCGTGCTGCGGCTTCTTCTCCTTTATGACCAAGTTTTTTGTTTCGCACGCCGATACGATCATCGTCCGCAGCGAATTCAACGCATTCGTCCATGCCATATCCTCTCGATTCTGCTTGTATTGCCGGAATCGATACTAGGCACGCAATCCATTCAGGAAACCGTAGTGGAGTCTAGAAACCACCGTTCTGCGAAGAGAGTTAATTCACTAGAAGAGCAAGCTGTTTCCACGTCATGCCCCATGCACGTCTTGTAAATGGTTTGAAATGTTCGCACGAGCTTCTCTGAAACTCAGCGGAAGTTTCTAAAACAGAGTCTCCTGCATGAATGACCTGCAGAAAGACGAACGATGGATAGGCGACAATCCATGAGTGCGAATCGCCTCGATGTGCTGTGGAGAAGCATAACCTTTATTCACGTCGAATTCGTATGCCGGATAGCGTTCTGAAAGTTCGATCATCAAACGATCACGTTCAGTTTTAGCCACTATCGAAGCTGCAGCAATTGAAGCGCAGCGAGCATCGCCTTTCACGACATTTCTTTCACGCGGGTCTATATGAATTGGGTTCCCATCGATGAGGACAACAGAGACATTTGGAAGCACCGAATCGATATCTGCAAGAGCCAGGGTAAATGCACGACGCAACGACATGGTCATTCCATCCCGATCGATATCGTTAGGCGAAATGTAGGCAACTGTCCAGGCAAGAGCCTGCTCTTTGACAACCTGGGCAATCTCAAGTCTCTTTTCAGGGTTGATTTGTTTTGAGTCGTTGAGACCTCGTATATGCTCCGAACGCGAGAGAACCACTGCTCCAACTGCAAGGGGTCCAGCGACACTGCCTCGTCCCACTTCGTCAAGGCCCACGATGAGGCCCTCTGATCCTTCAGCGAAAGATTCCTCAAACACATAGAGCGATTCGAGCCGTTCACGCTCCTTCCGCTCCCCATCAAGCCTTTTCTTTGCTTTGGCTAATGCAGACTTGACGCCTTTGCGCGTGTCGGCAGATAAAGCACGTTCGAGTGCTTGATATTCCTGCTCGTCAGCTTTGTCGAGCATGGCTTTGATTTGGCCTATGCGGCCACCCAACCTGTTCCAGGCTTTGCCTGAGATCATCGCTGCCATTCCTGGGGTGGCATTGATAATGCGCTGACGGCCCATCTCGCGCAGGTTGGGGCACTCGCGGGTGCTGTTGAGCCAGCGGGTGTCGATGTCGAGCGTATTGAGGTCCAATGAGGGTGCCTTGCGGCCAAATGATGCCACGCGCAGGGCAAAAGGATAGCAGATGGCCGAGCCAGTGGCCACCTCAACGATGCTGTCGCTGTGTTCACCATTATATAATGTGGCAGCGTCGGTGACATGCAGGTGCCCAGTGAAAACGGTGTGGATGCCTGCCTGCATCAGTTGGTTGGCAATATTGTCATGATCCTTGACAATATAGTTTGTCAGCAATCTGTCCTCTTGGTCAAAATGAGGCACCAGATGGTGATGCATCATGGCGATGACATGCTTTCCTTGATTCCGTGCTTCATTGGCCCTGTCGATGACCCACTGCAGCGTTTCAGGCTTGATGCGTCCGCCGTTGTGGTAGGTATTCACGCTGTCGCCACGGCTGGTCAGGGTGTTCATCTCGTCCATATTACTGTCGATGCCGATGATGACCACACCCTGGATGGGCTCACAACAGTAGCTGAGTGATGCGGGATCACGCTGGAAATCATCACCGTAGCCATAATTGCGATAAATCTGGGCAAACTCCTCACGGGTGACCGTTGCGGTGGGAGATGTCTTCTCGCCGTCGTAACGGCAGGCATAGGGGTTGTTGCAGTCGTGGTTGCCGGGGATGACCAGCGGCTGGATGCCGTGGCTTGCCAAGCGGTCCAGGTACTGTGCCATACGCTCGTGGCTGGCGCGCTCACCATTGTTGGTGAGGTCACCGGTAAGAAGCACCAGTTGGGGCTGGATGTTGATGATGCTGTCGGTAATGGCAGCCATGATGTCATCACTCATCACCACCATCTTGCTGTCGCCCTGGTCGATGTTGTTGATGGCACTGCCAGGAGTCACGAGTTCAGGACTGAGCAGATGGGGGTCACTGAGGATGACCATGCGGCTGGCTGCAGTGTGAGCCATGCTCTCCAGAGCAAACAATGTGGATAGTATCATTATGATTAAAAGCCTTGTTTTCATAATCTTATCGTACTATAGCATTTATTGTGCCAATAGGTGTTATGGTAAAGCCTGCATTGCCCAGATGCTTCCAGTAAGTGGGATAGGACTTCTCTACAACGGCAGCATCGGTGATGATGAGTCCTGGAAAACGGACAGCCGCGGGCGCGAATGCCATTGCCAACCGATGGTCACCATGAGGGTTGATGACGGGAGGCGTTTGGGTGAGAGGCACCCGTTCCCCATACCAGGAAATAGCATCCTGACCTTCAATCTTAAGAACATATCCCAATTTCAGCAATTCCTCACGCAGGGCCTCGACGCGATTACTTTCCTTGTGATGCAGAGTGCGTACGCCCGTCATGCGGAATGAGCGTTCCAGCAGGCACAACAGCACGGCCCATGACGGAACCAGGTCGGGGGTCGCAGTCATGTCGGCAAAGCATGAACAGCAACAACCGATGAAATGGCTGGTATCGAGCTTTACGCCTTGGGAATCAAAGCGTGAGACGATGCCTAGTTTGTTGCCTAATTCAATCAGGCGGGCATCTCCCTGGATGCTGTCGGCTACTAGCCCTTTCAGCTCAATAGTGGATTGTGTCAACAGGGCGGCGAGTGCATACCATGGCGCGGCGGCACTCCAGTCGGCTTCTACCATGTAGTCGTAGCCCTTGTAACCTTGACCGATGTGGATGAGGTTGGCGGTGATGTCAACGGTGGCGCCCATGCCGCTCATCACGGCGGCAGTCATGTGGATATAGGGCATCGAGACGGTATCGCCCTTGAGGTGGATAGTGCCGCCACCCAACACTGGAAGTATCATCATCATGGCGGAAATGAACTGCGAACTTACACCACCTTCCATCTCCACGTCGCTGCCATGCATTGCAGTACCTTGGATTTGCAACGGGGGATAGCCCTCATCGCCCAGGTAGTCGATATGTGCTCCCAGTGACCGCAAGGCCTCGACGAGCCCGCCGATAGGCCGCTGACGCATGCGTTCAACGCCATCGAGCGTGACGTTCACTCCTTGTCGGGTGGCAAAGTAGGCGGTCAAGAACCGCATGGCTGTACCTGCCGCTCCCACGTTGATGTTGCCGCCTTCCCGTGACAGCGCGTCAATCATCACAGCTGTGTCGTCACACAGGGCAGTGCGCATGACCTGTGGCTCACCATTGCACAGGGCCGAGATGAGCAAGGCACGGTTGGTGATGCTCTTAGACATGGGCAGTGAGATGGTGGCATGGGCCTGTGGCGGCGCGGTCAGTTGCAGGTTCATAGTTGTTGCCTGATTGTGATTATCATACCACAAAGGTAGTAAAATCATCGGATTTGTTGTAACTTTGTGCGCTAACATCTGTAAAAAAAGAAGATTATGACACTTGTTGACATCATCATCATATTGATTGTAGTGGGTGGACTTGTGCTGGGCTATCGCAAGGGACTTATCGGCCAGTTGGCATCGATAGTATCGTGGGCCATCGCCATCGTTCTCTGTTACAAAGGCGGCGAATTGGCCCAGAGCATCTTCCTCTCGATAGTGCCCAGTGCTGAACATTGGCCACTGGCAAGTATCACTGTGAAAACGGTCTCCCTGGCATTTGCCTTTGTTATTGTCATGCTGTTAATCAGATTAATCGCACGATTGTTCAAGGGAGCCCTGAATGTGGCCAATTTGGGCCTTCTCGACCGTGTGGGTGGCTCATTGCTGTTCATGTTCAAGTATGCCTTTGTGCTGAGCATCG
>CACZAR010000062.1 GCA_902779135.1 uncultured Coriobacteriaceae bacterium
ATCGCAAGCTTGGCTTCGCGGACAACGGTTTGTACCAGCAGAAGAGCCTTCTTGCGTAAATCATCAGCTGTATTTGCAGAAACGACTTAGAGCGCGGCTTTGATGGCAGCCAGCAAGTCGTCGAACTCCTCAAACGCCTGAAGGTCCGGATTGTCAGCAATGATTGCCTCAGTCGAGCGGAACAAGAAGCCAGCCTTCGAAGCGCGAATCATAGCTAGGTCGTTGAAGCTGTCGCCCACGGCGATGGTCTCGTAACCAATAGATTGCAAACCGCGCACGGTCGTGAGCTTCGATTTCTCGCAACGCATCTTGAAGCCGGTGATGACGCCGCCATCGCCCACCTCGAGCGTGTTGCAGAACAGCGTCGGCCAACCGAGCTTCTTCATGAGCGGCTGTGCGAACTGCTCGAACGTATCCGAAACGATGATAGCCTGCGTGGTTGCACGCAGCTCGTCGAGGAACTCCTTGGCACCCGGAAGCGGATCGATGGTGGCGATGACGTCCTGGATCTCGTTGAGGCCCAGGCCATGCTCGGCCAAGATGCCGAGACGCCAGTTCATGAGCTTGTTGTAATCGGGCTCGTCGCGCGTCGTGCGTCGCAGCTCGGGGATACCGCTCGCTTCGGAGAAAGCGATCCAAATTTCGGGGACGATGACGCCTTCCATATCAAGGCACACGACGTTCATGCAAAGACCTCCTCGCGCGATGAACCATTAGAGTCGCACAACAGCTCATCTATCGTTTTAGTTACGATGCATAGAATACATCACCTAAGGTTTCGAAATGGTTATCATGGATTTCCACAAGGCAAAACAGTTCGGAGGTAACCATGTACGGGCTTAAAACAGAAGCAGCTTTTGATTCGGCGCACTTCCTGGCTGACTATTACGGTAAATGCGAGAACCTGCACGGGCACCGCTGGCGCGTCGTCGTCGAGCTCGCACAGGAAGAGCTTCAGACCGAGGGCACGATGCGCGACATGGTGCTCGATTTCGGCGTGTTCAAGAAGGCAGTGCGCGAGCTTGCCGCAACGCTTGACCACACGTTCCTCGTCGAAGAGGGTACGCTCAAACCCGAGACGATGGCTGCGCTCGAGTCGGAAGGCTTCAAGCTGACGGTGCTGCCGTTCCGCACAACTGCCGAAAACCTCGCGCGCTACATCTTCAACGAGCTCGAGAAACAGGGCTTCCCCGTCGTCGAGGTTGAGTGCGACGAAACGCCCAACAACCGCGCATACTATCGCAAGTAGGGTTTACTAAAGGGGCGTGAGTCAAAGGGACAGTCCCAATGACTCATTTTATGGCACAACGCTCCCTGGGAGCACTGTGCCATTTCCAAGTAATCGGCCTGCCCTCTTTGCGCAAATCTATGCCAGCTCGACGCCCTTGGGCTCGCCATCGGCGCATTTCTCGGAAATGCGCACGCTGATCTCCTGGTTCTTGAGCGAGACGCGGCTGTTCGGCGGTACTGACTGCGTAACGAACGCCGAACCAGCGATGACCGAACCCTCGCCGATTATCGTCTCGCCACCAAGTACGCAGGCATTGGCGTAAATCGTCACGCTGTCCTCGATCGTGGGGTGACGGCGCACGCCTGCAAGGCGCTGGCCACCACGCGTCGACAAAGCGCCGAGCGTAACGCCCTGATAGATCTTCACATGATTGCCGATCTTGGTGGTCTCGCCGATGACAACGCCCGTCGCATGGTCGATGAAGAAGTACTCGCCAATTTCAGCACCGGCGTTGATGTCGACGCCGGTGCGGCTGTGCGCATACTCGGTCATGATGCGCGGCACCAGCGGCACATCAAGCTTGTAGAGCTCGTGGGCAATGCGGTAAACCCAGATTGCGAAGAAGCCCGGGTACGAGTAGATGATCTCTTCCTTCGACTGAGCAGCAGGGTCACCGTCGAAGGCTGCTTGGATATCCTTGTAGAGCAGTTGCTGAATCGAAGGAATCTTGCACAGCATCGCAGAGCTCACCTCACGTGCGCGCTCGTCGATTTCCTCGAATGTCATCTTGTCGCCATCGCGGAACAACAGAGCCTCGCGCACCTGCTCGACAAGGTCGTGCTCGACGCGCAGGATGGTGTTGCCGATAAAGTACTGCGCATCGGGCGTCGCTTGGGCACCGTTGCTGAAATACCCAGGGAACATGATGTTGCGGATGTCCTTGAGGATTTCGATGATGACATTGCGTCGGGGCATATGCCGGTTGGGGTCGGTGAAGAAAATCTCGTTCGACGAATGGTAGTTGTCGGAAATCGCTAATACCACATCTGTCAGGTCGCATTTTTTCATGGTGGCTCCCTTGTACTTGCTCTCACGTTTCCTGGCATGATAACAGATACAACATGGCCCGTTCCTGGAACGGGCCATGCAAAAGTTTGATTCAATTAATTTCAGCCAAAGCCGATTCGACCTCAGGCGGCTGAAGTCCATACGGCTTCAGCAGATTGCAGCCTACTCGGCCTCGAGCAGCTCGATTTCGAAGGTGAGGTCCTTGCCGGCAAGCTCGTGGTTCATGTCGAACGTGATGGTCTCCTCGTCCTTGGCGACGACGACGCATGGAATGGGTCGTCCATCGGGCGTAGCCAACACAGGGTGCATGCCGATCTCGAGCTTTTCTGAACCGGGCAACGCCTCGAACTGCATGCGGATGATCTTTGACGGATCGGGCTCGCCATAGGCTTCGGCAGCGGGAATGAGCACCGTCTTGGTCTCGCCAACCTCCATGTCGCGCACAGCATTGTCGAATCCGGGAATCATCTGTCCGCCCATGCACGTGAACGCAAGTGGCTCGCCACGGTCGCGCGATGAATCGAACTTCGTGCCATCATCGAGCGTACCGACGTAATGCACCTTGACGTGTTTGCCTTCGTTGGTCATTTCCATGTCCTCTCTTTTAAAACCGGGGTACCCCCGTCTTGCATCGTTCCCATTATCGCACGCATAAAAAAATGAGTCACTTTGACAGGCAAAGTGACTCATTCTGAGGGGGAAACTGTTTAGAGCATGTGAGCGCGCAGGTAGTCGCCATCTTGCGGCATGAGGTATGCCGGGGCGATGTCGAACACCGTGAACGCACCCTGCTTGCCTTCGGCAGCCAAGCGCGCGACCGCGCGTGCGTAAGCAGTGAGCACGCTGCCGGTGAACTCGGGGTTCGAGTCGAGCTTCAGCGAGTACTCGATGACGTGCGAAGCGTTGTCGCTCGTCTTGCCGCTGCGGAGGACGAACCCGCCATGCGGCATGGCAGCATGGTCGCGGTCGAGCTCCTTCTGGGTGATGAAGTTCACGGTCACATCGTACTCGTCGAAGTAGTTGGGCATGTTGACGATCTCTTCAGTCACGCGATCGATGTCAGCGCCCTCCTCGAGCACGACCCAGCACTCGCGCGTGTGCTTCTCACGCGTCGTCAACTCGGGGTTCTTACCAGAGCGGGCAGCCTCAAGCGCCGATTCGACGGGAATCGTGTACTGCTTGGCGTCGGCCACGCCCTCGATGCGGCGAATCGCATCGGAATGGCCTTGGCTGATGCCGCGGCCCCAGAACGTGTAGTCGGCGCCATCGGGCAAGAACGCGTTGCCGTAAAGACGGTTGATCGAGAACAGGCCTGGATCCCAACCGCACGAGATGAGCGCCGTCTTGCCAGCGCCGCGAGCAGCAGCGTTGACAGCAGCGAAATGCTCGGGGATGTGCGCGTGCGTGTCGAAGCTGTCGATGACGTTGTACCACTGAGCGTAATGCGGCGTCTGCTTGGGCAAGTCAGTCGCGCTACCGCCGCAGATGACGAGCACGCCGATGTCGTCGGCCTTGCCATCCTCAAGTTCTTTCGCGCTGCGCACCGAAGTGCCTTCGAACTGAGTCTTGACCGTGGAGGGGTCGCGTCGCGTGAAAATGCCAGCGAGCTCCATGTCGTCGTTCTTCGAGACTGCCAGCTCGACGCCACGACCAAGATTGCCGTACCCGAGAATGCCAATGCGGATTGCCATGTTTACTCCTGAGATCGCAGGTCTTGATTTCTTTAGCACAACAGAGAATAGCATGCGTTTGAGCATGGAAATGCAAACTTAACAATACGGTTGCGTGCACGGTTGCATGTGGAAATCGATTGGTCTGACCTTCGGTGACGCCGATTTTTATCGCGCGAAAACGCAATCCTCCAACATGATGATTTTGCTCTGATGACGTAGAGGAAACGTGACGTTTCAGACGCGCGCCTATAATCGTAAATATGACTACGAGAAGAACAAATACAGACCGCACGTCGACCGAGCGCGATGGCAGACGGGAACGTACGCCCTCAAGTCGAGGCGAAAGACAGGACCGAACGTCATCGACACGTCGCAGCTTAATGGATCGCGTGCCATTGCTACATCGCGACAGCTCCGAACAAACATCATCCGAGCGCCGCAGCCGCAGCGAGCGCAGGAGCTCGGGCGATCAGCTGCGGATGGCAGAGCCCACTTTCACCAAGCAAACGCGCCAGCGCGAGGAGGAGCGCCGCAACCGCCGCACCATCCAACAGGTCAATCCGGTGCGCAAGCTCATCAACGACTGGTTCGACCGACTCGTCGGAGCCGTCTCGGACGGCAGCCTCGCAGGCCAGGAAGAAGAGTACGCATCAGGCCGCACGAAGCGCGACTTCATGTGGAACACGATCGGCTTTGCGGCTTGGGGCATGGTCTTCCCCATCCTCACGATTGTCGTGACGCAGCTTGCAGGTGTCGAGCGCGCCGGCATGTTCTCGTTCGCGTTCGTCATGGCGAACCTGCTTTACATCCTTGCGAACTACGGCGTTCGCACCTACCAGGTCAGCGATATCGAGGAATACCACACATTCGCGGATTACCAGGTCAACCGCATTGCGACCTGCGTCATCATGATGATTGTCGGGTTCATCATCACGAAGGTGCTCGGCTACACTGGCGAAATGTTCGTCATGTGCATCGGCATCTTCGCATACAAGGCCATCGACGCGCTCGGCGAAGTCTATGAAGGCCGCCTGCAACAGGTCGACAAGCTCTATCTCGGCGGCATCTCGCTGACCATCAGGTCGGTTGCAGCGTTCATCCTCTTCTCGCTGCTGCTCGTCATAACGAACGATCTGGGTGTCGCATCCATCGCCATGGCAATCGGCGCGGGTGCGAGCTTCCTGTTCCTCACGTTCCCGCTGACGATGTTCGAAACGCCGCGCTCGCAAGCGCCAAACCTCCAGTCCGTGCAAATGCTGTTCCGCGAGTGCTTCCCTGTGTTCCTGGCGCTGTTCCTCTATGCGCTCATCGACAACATGCCGAAATTCGTCATGCAAGGAGCAGGGCTGCCCTACGACAACCAGCTCTATTTCAACGCGTTGTACTTCCCTGCCATGGCCGTGCTGATCATCGTCGGCATGATCTACAAGCCGCTGCTCGTGAAGATGGCCAACGTGTGGGCCGACGAATCGCGTCGCAGCCGGTTCGACCTGATCATCATCGCCATGGTCGTGCTCATCATTGCGATTACCGTGGTCGGAATCCTGCTCATGGCTTGGATCGGCATCCCCATCATGAGCTTCCTGTACGGCATCGATTTCGAGCCGTATGCGCAACTGGCCTACATCATGCTCGCCGCAGGCGGCGTGACGGCACTCATCGATTTCCTCTACCAGGTCATCACCATCCTCAGGCGCCAGCAGGTTGTCATGGGGCTGTACCTGATCACGTTCGGCTTCTCGCTGCTCGTGCTCATCCTGATGACCACGATGATGGAGCTCGAGGGAGCCGTTGTGGGCTACCTCATCGTCATGAGCATCCTTGCTATCTTGCTCGTGCGCGAGTACGTGACGCAACGTCTGAAGTTTTCCCGTGCGAAAGGCAGGCGCTAAATGGCAGACCTCTCGAAGCTCAAGATTGCGCTGTGTCAGATCGAGCCGGTGCAAAGTTGCCCCTCGTCGTACGAGACATCGCTTCGCCAGCTCACCACACGCGTCAAGTTGACCGGTGCTGATCTGGCCATCTTCCCTGCGCCTTCGAAAGACGCCCTTCCCAGGCTCGTTGCCATGAACGGCTCCATCTTGCTCGAGGAAGAAGGTCGCGCAACGCTTTCGGCTGAAGGCGAGCTGTACCACATCGCCCTTGGCAGTGCGCAGGACGACTGCGACTTTGCGGTGGTTTCGGATTGGGAACCTTGGACTCTTGCCAGCGCATCGCAGGAAGCCACGAGCGCTGGCATTGCGTGCCCGACGGTCATCTCGAATCCCATCGGTATCGAGAACGCCGACAAGCGAGTCGTCGTCTTCGACGGAGCCTCGCGTGCGCTCGCAGCCGACGGAACCGTGATTGCGCAGCTGCGCGATGATTTCACGGGAGATTTCACGCCCTTCACGTTCGCGCACGGCGGCCGCATCGCCGAACCGTGCGACATGAAGACGCTGCGGGCCCTGGTTTCGAGTATCAGGCGTTTCGACGCATTCGTCCTACCCTGGCAGCCGAAATGGGTTATCGGCCTGTCAGGCGGTCTCGACAGCAGTGTGGTTGCCTCGTTGCTCGTGATGGCGCTCGGCCCCGAGCGCATCGTCGGCTACAACCTGGCCACACGCTACAACAACGATGCGACCAAGGCCAACGCTGCTGCACTTGCGAATGCGCTGGAAATCGAGCTGCGCAATGGCTCGATCGAAGAGCTCGTCCACGCCACGGGTGCCACACTCGACCAGTACGGTTATGGCGAAGACGCCCTGAGTGGCCTTGTGCTCGAGAACGTGCAAGCGCGCCTGCGCGGCCATGCGCTTTCCACGTTCGCGGCTGTCGAGGGAGGCGTCATCGCCAACAACGGCAACCGCATCGAAGCCGCACTCGGCTATGCGACGCTCTATGGTGATGCAATCGGCGCTCTGGCTCCAATCGGCGATTTGACGAAGGTCCAACTGTTCGATTTGTCGCGCCAAATCAACGAGGTGTTCGAGCAGGAAGTCATTCCCGAAAACCTGCTTCCCATCGAGACCGCTGACGGCTTCATCTGGGAAACGATGCCTTCAGCCGAGCTGGCCGATGGGCAGCGCGACCCCATGAAGTGGTTCTACCACGACTGGCTCGTGGCGCAGCTCCTCGACGTGACGGCAGGAGACCCCTGCCCCATCATGCAGGGCTACCTCGATGACCGTCTGGCTTCGACGCCTGTTGCGAAATGGCTCGAGTTCTACGGCCTGGCGAACGACCCAGCCGCATTCATGGCCGACCTCGAGTGGGTCACGCGCAGCATGCGCACAGCAGCTTTCAAGCGCATCCAAGCGCCTCCGGCCATTCGCATTGCAAGCCCTGCTTCCGTTGCATCGTCTTCCGAGTGGCAAGGCACGCTCGAACCATCCGAGCACTACCTTGAGCTGAAAGCGCAAATCCTGAGAATCCGCTAAACGAAGTTAGAGGGCGAATGGCATTATCGTCCATGCTCGATCTCAACGCGACCAGAAAACAAAGCATTCCTTCAACACAAAAGGACCGCCACGCAAATCGTTGGCGGTCCTTAAACGTTTACTCAGCGGTTTCGCCGAAAGATGTTAAGCGATGTCCTCCTGCTTGAGCAGCTTGAAGCCAGCATCCTCGATGGCCTTCGCGGCGGCAGACGCCTCTTCAGCACCGCTGATCTTCAACACGTCGCACGCCATGTCGCCACTGAGCGAGAAGCAGTAGCCGTACTCGATGTTCTGATCGAGCTCGTCGAGCTTGGCAAGCAGCCTCGCCAATCCGCCCGGCTCGTTCGGCACGCCAATGGCAGCAACCTTCGTCGAAATGGCACGGTAGTCGGCAGCGGTCAGCACGTCGAGGGCACGCTGCGGGTCATCGCAGATGATGCGCACGACACCGTAGTCGGTCGTATCAGCGATGACGAGCGAGCGCATGTTGATATTGGCCCACGCGAGCGTCCGGCACAGCGCCGCCAGGCGGCCTTCGGAGTTCTCAAGGAAGACGGTAATCTGATCGATCATGATTAGTTCACTCCTTCACGCAAATCGATGACACGCTTGGCCTTGCCCTCGGAACGAGGAATCGATTTCGGCTCGACGACCTTGACCTTGACGCCGACGGACAGCGCGGTCTTGAGCTTGGCTTCGAGCTCCTTCTGCAGACGCTCGATTTGGCGGATCTCGTCGAAGTCGAAACCCTGCTCCATCTCGACCTTGAGCGTGACGCGGTCGAGATGCGCGACTGTAGTCAGCTCGATCACATACCAGCTGGACAGCTCGGGCATCGTCTTCATGACGTCCTCGATCTGCGACGGGAAGACGTTCACGCCGCGGATGATGAGCATGTCGTCGGTGCGGCCATGCAGGCGGTCAATGCGACGATGCGTGCGCCCGCAAGCGCACTCGCCGGGAATGATGCGCGTGATGTCGCGCGTGCGGTAACGCACGACGGGAGTGGCCTCGCGGTCGATGGTGGTGATCACGAGCTCGCCCCACTCGCCATCGGGCAGCACTTCTCCGGTGTCGGGATCGATGATCTCGGCGAAGAAGTGGTCCTCAGCGAGATGCAGACCATTCTGCTCCCAGCATTCGATGGCGACGCCCGGGCCCATCGTCTCGGTCAGGCCGTAAACGTCGAGCACCTTGAAGTCGAGCTTCTTCTCGAGGTCGGCGCGGAAGTTGTCGGAGAACGCCTCAGCACCGTGGATGCCGGCGCGCAGCTTGAAGTCCTTCTTCGGGTCGAGACCCATTGCAATGGCCGTGTCGGCAATGTGCATGGCGTAGCTGGGCGTGCAGCACAGGATGGTCGTGCCCAGCTCGCGCATGACGCGGATCTGGCGCTCGGTGTTACCAGCGCTCATCGGGATGGTCATACAACCAGCCGCGACGCCGCCGTAATGGGCGCCGAGACCGCCGGTGAACAGGCCGTAGCCGTAACACACTTGCATAACGTCATCAGCGCCGCCGTTGGCGAACTCGACGCCGCGGGCGAAGCAATCGCCCCAGATCTCGAGGTCGTGGTCGGTGTAGCCGCCAACCGTGGCGATGCCAGTCGTGCCGGACGACATGTGAATCTCTTTAACCTCGGAAAGAGGCACAGCGAAGAACCCGTACGGATAGTTATCGCGCAGGTCCTGCTTTGTGGTAAAAGGAGCTTTCGCAAGGTCCTCGAGGCTCTCGATCTCGTATGGGTTAAAGCCTGCAGCATCAAACGACTTCTTGTAAAACTCGACGTTCTCGTAGCATTTGATGACTGTCTTCTTGACCCCCTCGAGCTGGATAGCCTCGATTTGATCATGGGGCAGCGTCAGGATATCCTGCTGTCTGCTCATCTGATCCACCTTTCCTTTCGGGGTGCGCAAACCCCATTTGCCTTATGCGCTTCGGGGTATCATAGCGCAACCGCTCATACACCCATCTTTGTTAATTTTTAATTTACAAACCATGACAGTTTTTCCATCAAACACGGGTTTACTGTCCTGATTGAAAAGGACGCATCGGTCGAACAGCATCCTATCGACCGTAGCATCACTCTAGTTGAAATCTTCGCAGCTGCACCTTACTGCAAGCTGTACGGCTCAGCTCTATCGGCAAGCAGCTTGGCGGCCGCACGCCAACCAGGCAAGATGCGATCGAGGTGCTCGCGGAATTCCATCTCCGACAACGGAGAGAGTTTCTCGAATTCCTTGTCGATTTTGTCCATTGCGTAAGCCAGCACGAAGGTCAAGACAAGTATTGCTATGAACTCTATCCATATCGTCAACGGCGCTTCCACCATCGGCGCGTCCGGGTCGCCTTGCTGATACCAGAAATACAAGAGGACAAAATTGCCGACAAACATGCAGGAAATCAGCACTTTCGCGGCTATCAGTTTTTTGATTTTTCTGATGTGCAAATCAATGTGGTGACTCGCCTTTTTTTTGTCAAATTCGACCTCATCGGCGGTCTCC
>CACZAR010000063.1 GCA_902779135.1 uncultured Coriobacteriaceae bacterium
CTCGCTGATGCGACCGTTGCCGCATGTGGCCATGCCCGCACCGTCAAGGTCACGAAGGACACCATCCTCATCGTCGACGGTGCTGGCGACAAGGCGGCAATCGATGCACGCGTTGTCCAGATCAAGGCCGAGCTCGAGCGCACCGAGAGCGAATTCGACCGCGAGAAGCTCCAGGAGCGTCTCTCCAAGCTGTCCGGCGGCGTTGCAGTGCTGAAGGTTGGCGCAGCTACCGAGCCCGAGCTGAAGGAGAAGAAGAGCCGCATCGAGGACGCGCTTCAGGCTACGCGCGCGGCTGTCGAAGAGGGCATCGTTGCTGGCGGCGGCGTGGCTCTCGTGAACGCTCTTCCTGTTCTCGACAAGGTCGAGGCTGCTGACAAGGACGAAGAGGTCGGCATCAACATCATCCGCAAGGCTGTCGAGGCTCCGCTGCGCGCCATTGCTGGCAACGCAGGCTTCGAGGGTTCTGTCGTCGTCGAGAAGGTCAAGGGCCTGGCCAAGGGCGAAGGCCTGAACTGCGCGACCGGCGAGTACGGCGACCTTATTGCCATGGGCGTTTCCGACCCGGTAAAGGTCACGCGCACCGCTCTCGAGTCTGCTGCTTCCGTTGCAGCTCTGATCCTCATCACCGAGGCCACCATCAACGAGATCCCGAAGGATCCCGATCCGGCTGCTGCCGCCGCAGCTGCTGCCGCTGGCATGGGCGGAATGATGTAGGAACTATGACGCAAGTCATAATCTGACGGCACAGGTTATTAAACTCGGCTAACCTGTGGCAGTGATAAACGGACGGGACGTCGAACGGCGTCCCGTTCTTACGTTTCATGACGAAATGAACAGGTGCTCATATGAGCAACAGCCAAAAGGATCGCCCCTTTTGGTTACTTGAATGGAGAAGGAATGCACGAGCATGCGATAGAGCATGGAGCCGATTTTGCGGACATGGCATTTGACGTATTGCAGGATGCGTTCTTCGATACGTTGTACTTGATACCGTTCCTGTTCGTGACGTATCTGTTCATGGAATGGCTCGAGCATAAGACCGGTTCGAAGGCGCAAGAGGCCATCAGACGTGCTGGCGTTGGCGGTCCTGCTTTGGGAGCCTTGCTCGGCGTGGTGCCGCAATGCGGTTTTTCTGCGGCAGCATCAACGCTTTATGCTGCGCGAGTCGTTACGCTCGGCACGCTGTTTGCCGTGTTTCTTTCGACATCCGATGAGATGCTGCCCATCTTCATTGCAGAGCAAGTGCCGCTGAACGTGTTGTTCACCGTCATCGGCTTGAAAATACTCATTGGGATGGCTTTTGGCTTCGCGGTTGATGCTGTCATGCGTGCAACGCATCGAGATCACAAGCATTTGCACATTCACGAATTATGCGAGCGCGACCATTGCGAATGCAATCATGGATGCGAGGCGTGTGAGCATAATCCCGAGCTCGTTTACGAGCACAACGACTGCGATGAATCATGCGAGCATGAGCATCACCATCATGATCATTCGCATGATGAAGGCTGGGGCGGCATCATGCGAAGTGCGTTGAAGCACACGATTCAAGTAACGGTGTTTGTATTCCTCATCTCGATTGCACTCAATGCTGTGTTGGCCATCGTTGGCGAAGAGGCACTTGGCGAGTTCTTGAGTGCCAATGGGATCCTGGCAGTTGTCGGCTCTGCTATTGTCGGGCTCATTCCAAATTGTGCCGCTAGTGTGGCTATCGCCCAGCTCTACATCGAGGGTGTGCTTAGCTTCGGTGCAATGATGTCTGGCTTGCTGACCGCTGCAGGCGTTGGCATGTTGGTGTTGCTTCGAACAAACAGACGCGCAAGGGAGAACGCCCTCATCATAGTTGCTCTCGTCGCTGTGAGTGTGGTCTGCGGGCTTGCCTTCGAACTGGCGGGGTTTGCGTTGTAGGTGGCACAAAGCTCCCTGGGAACACTGTGCCAATGACGTGTTTTATTCGAGCTCAATTAACGGACGTAGAGCGCCATGCTCCCGCATTGCTCGTAAATCTCGATGAACTGCTCGGTATCGCGTTCGATGAGACCTTCGAGCGGGTCGCAGACGACCACGATGTCATCTGATACGCCGCAAAGAAGCACGCAGTGCTCGTTGCCGTACCATTGGTAATCACCCTCGACGACATCATGGAAGAACGGTTCGGAGAAATCGATGGTCGTCCAGATGAGCACTGGATAACCGCGTGAAACGAGGCCTGCGATTTTGTCGAAGGAATTGCCGGTCAAGTCGTATGCATGGCGGTCCGAGCCGATGTCTTTCAAATATGCATTTGCAGCTTTGGCGATGCCTGCTGGGAAGCCGGCGCCTCCTTCGTAAGGGCTGCCGACGAAGCCATCTGCCATGCCGCCTTCGAAATCGAGGTAGCCTTCTGCTATATCGACCGGATCGGCTTTGATGCCCATGCTTTCAAGTGCCATGGAAAGCGAGAAGATCTCGCATCCACTGTCCAAAACACCTTGTTGAAGCTGCGGTTCGACGAGTGAAACGTAGTTAACAGGGTTTTCAGCGAGCTTTTGCGCTTCGTCTTTCGCTATGGGTTTCTTGTCTTCGATAACTGTTTGGAAAAATGCGATGTTAGCTTCTACGGCGTTGGGGTCATAACTGCTCACCATGCTTGCAATGAGCGATGATGGATTGCTGGAACCATCGATGATGGCAGCTTCAGAATCGGACTTTGATGAAGGTTCAGAGACAGAATCCGAACTAGTTGGAGCCGAAGGTTCATCGGCGTTTTCGCTTGATTGCTCGTTCGATGCCTCAGCATCGGCGATATCCGTATTGTCAGAAGCACCGACTTCAGAGGTAGCTTCGCTTTCCTCCTGATTTTCAAGTACTTGATCTGCGCTGTTTTCGTCAGACGATTCAACTTCTGCATTCGACTCCGGGGTTGACTCCTCGGAGTCGGTTGCGCTCGGATCAGCGGTCGTTGCTTCTTGATTGTCAGAATCGTTTGTCGACTGAGATTGAACCAACGGCGAATTTTGCGCAGATGCCCCAACGTTCTTCTGTGTTGCCTGGGCGCTCTTCGTCATAAGGTTTTCTTGAGTCGCGCTTGCTGTTTGGGTTTCGCCGACATCTACAGTCTCTGAGGCGCTGAAGGGGAGCACCGCGAAGAGCCCGACTGCGATTGCTGAGGATACAAGGAACGTGCCAGCAGCATAGCGCACGCGAGAAGGATGCGTGTTTTCGACCACGCGAGCGTGTTTCGCATGTTTTCCGCGAACGAGCGTGTTGCTGGAAGCATGCTTCGCTTTGCTGATATCGCCCATCAAGATCCTTGTGAATCGCTTGACCACAATATTTACGCTAATTATTTAGCTTATATCACAAAATATGGTGTTTTAAGCGGGAAATTAGACGAATTGCCTCTTGTTCAAAGAAGCTGCAAAGAGGGAGAAAGCTGCTCGAACCCAAGTGAAATTTCAGAGGTAGTGGCTGGGCTGCAGGGATTCGAACCCCGATAGTCGGCACCAAAAACCGAAGTCCTGCCATTGGACGACAGCCCAGCTTCAGAGAAAGGGGCATGATTGGCAAGCTGGTGGGCCCTGGGGGACTCGAACCCCCGACCTTGGGATTAAAAGTCCCCTGCTCTACCAACTGAGCTAAGGGCCCATTCCCAATCACGCGAAGGGTTATTCTAGCGCTGCGAATTGGTTTGGTCAATTGGTTGGCAGGTCAATCAAGAAACGACCAAGATGCGTCTAACCTTGCCGCTTTCCATGCGCGAAATGGTAGACGACGGCTGCAAATGCAGCACAGAAAGCAAGGACGATATAGCTTCCGCTGTAGCCGATGAAGGGGATAATGGCGCCGATGATAATCGGTCCGATGCCGCTACCGAGGTCCATACTCATGAAGAACGTGGAGTTGGCTTTGCCAAGCTCGTTTTGAGGTGTGTCGCGTGCAATGACCGCCTGGACGATCGATTGAGTGGCTCCGATGCCGAAACCGACGAAGGCCGCTGAAAGCAGCAAGAGGGGACCGTTGAAGGCGAGCGCTAGGATTATCAACCCGATGGTCAGCGAAGCGAAGCACCAGTAGATGATGGAGTTTTCTCCCGTACGGTCGACGCGGCGGCCAACAGGAGGTCTCGAGATGAGGATCACGATCGCGTAGATGACGAAGTAGAGGCTCACAGCATCGGAGAGACCGCGCTCCTCTGCGTAGAGTGTGACAAATGAGAGGATTCCAGAATAGCCGAGGTAGCAAAGGAACAGTATCGATGCAAGCGGCACGACCGAAAGCTGGATGAGCGATGAGATGCCACGCTTGACATGCATGTGTTGCGCACCGCCCGTTTCGGGAAGCTCTGGTTCTTCATCTTTAACAGCATGGGGGATTTCGAGCAAAAACAAACTTAGTACAGCGATGACTGCGATGGCTGCAGCGCATGCAAACATGCCAACATAGCTGTTGAACAAGTTTGTTAAAAGAATCGCGACGAATGGTCCAACACCCGTCGCAAGAGCTTGCATCATCGAAAAGTAGCCAATGCCTTCGCCGTAACGTTCACGGGGAATGACGAGCGCAGCTCCTGCTGCAGCAGAGCCCGACATGATGGCGAATGCGAAGCCGTGGATGATGCGAACAGCCATGAGCGCGGGGAAGCTCATCGGAACAAGATATAGCAACATGGAAATGGCATTGATTGAGGTGCCGATGGCAAGGGAGCGTTTGACGCCCCACGAGTCGATGCGGCCTCCAAAGAACAATCGGGTGAGGAGAGCCGAAATAACATATGCGGTGATCATGAGGCCACCGATACTGTGGGTCACGCCATACGTGTCCATTGCGAACTCGGTGATTTTCACCATCGTGAGGTAGAACGAAAGAGCAGAGCAGAAGTTGACACCCATGAGCACAATGAACGTGCGGGTCCACAACTTCTCATGTTCCACGGATTATCCCCCTGCTTTCCGCTAAAATAATTTGGCCTATTTTACATCGAGAATGCCAAGGATGACTATGGACCCCATATTTGAAGAGGAACAGCAGCACCTGACAAATACGTATGAGAAGCTCTTGCACATCGAGCAAGATGTCCGTGCGCAACTCGACGCTGACCTCGCCGAGGCTCTCGAGGATAAAGAGGATATGTTCGATGAGATGACGCGTGACTTTGCCGCCGATATTCAACTCGAGACGCTCGCAGAGCTCGAGGCCATGAACCGAATCATCGAGAGCTACAACCTTTCAGCCGATATCAATACTGAAAAGCTCCGCCGAGCGCAGCTGCTGCTTAAGAAGCCGTACTTCGCGAAAGTGCGCTTGCAGTTCCCAAAAGGCGATGAGCCAAAGGACATCTACATCGGTGCGGCTGGCATGACCGACGAGGTGCGCCGGCACTTCATCGTCGATTGGCGTAGTCCAGTTGCCGAGGTGTACTACAACCAGTCGAACGGGGCAACGTCGTACGAAGCGAACGGGCGAATCATCGAGGTAGATTTGCAGCTGAGACGTCAGTTCGATCTCGACCAGGACAAGCTGCATGCCTATTTCGACACTACCGTCGCAATTGAAGACCCGCTGCTGCTGGCATCGCTGTCGAAGCGCCGAACGGCACGTCTCGAGGCGATTACGACGACCATCCAAAAGGAGCAGAACCGTGTTATCAGGCATGCCGATGTACCGGTGCTGCTCGTGCAGGGCATAGCCGGCTCTGGCAAGACATCTGTGCTGTTGCAGCGCATTGCGTATCTGTTCTATACCGAACGCGAGACGCTCGTGCCATCGGATGTGTTCCTGCTCACGCCGAACCCGGTGTTCGGGCACTACATCGACAACGTGTTACCAGACATGGGGGAGTCGAATCCGCAAATTCTGACCTGGGATGATCTGATGGAGAGGTTGGGTCTTTCGGGCCGTGGCATCACGCGTGAGGAGTCGATCGAATTGCTCGACGCGATTGACGAAGCCATTCCCGACCTCGTCCTCGAGCCGAATGATTTTTGCGATTTGCGGGTGGAAGACGAGCGGGTGATCGGCGCTTCCTCGATTCGCGCGTCGCTCGACAAGTTCAAGAGCGCGCAAATGGGTCCCCATAGGTGCACGCTCGCCATGGAGGATATGAAGGAAAAACTCGAGCAGCGAATTCTGCGCTTATCGAAGGATGAAGAAGTACAGGAGCGAGTGCTGGACCTCTCCAACGAAGAGCAAATCCGTCTTTTCGGTCAGCAAATTGCCCCACTCGACGAGGAAGAGCTCGTCTCGTGTACAAAGCAATGGCTGCAAGCTCGTTACGCGCCTATTGAAAAGGCAATCGAAGAAGGCGGTTGGTTACGCCTCGATAGGATTGGCATGCGCATTCTTGGCAAGCAGACGCTCGATTCGGTTGAGTGGCTCTATTTGAAGCTGGCCCTCGTGGGTGGGGGTGAGCGCCACGCTCGATATGTCATGGTCGACGAGGTGCAGGATTACACGCTCACGCAGCTTGCGGTATTGGCGCGATTCTTCCCGAACGCTCATTTCCTTTTGCTTGGAGATGGAAATCAGGCTGTTCATTCGGGCTCGGCAACCTTCTCGGCAATCAAGGACCTCTTCGTTCGTTTGCGTGGAAGCGTCGATGAATGCTCGCTCATGATCAGCTATCGCTCGTCTCCTGAGATCACGGAGCTCTTTTCCAAGCTTCTCCCAGAAGGGGAACGCCTGGAGGCGTCATCGGTCCAGCGTCCTGGAACGCCCCCGGAGATTGCCGAATGCTCGTCTGACGAGGAGTATGAAAAGGCGATTTTGGATGCAGTGGTCAACGCTGCAGGGGAAGAGTCGTTAACAGCCATCATTGCCAACAGCCGAACGCGTGCTAAGCAGTTGATGCGTCTGCTTGAAGGGGCGCCCGTCCAAACAGTGCGCGAAGATGGCGCACTGCCCAAGTCGGGTGTCGTTCTGCTCGATGTGAAGCTTGCAAAGGGTCTCGAGTTCGATCATGTAATCGTCCCCGATGTGCAAGAAGGTGCGTTCCCGAACGAGCCACTTCGCCGTCATCGACTGTACACGGCAATATCGCGCGCAACGCAACGCGTCACGCTCATTTCGAACGGACCGCTTTCAAATCTTTTGCGTTAGAGACTGGCGGCATAGTATCGGGACGATGCGATGTCCAGTCGATCAATGCATCGACCCGAAAAAGAAGTCTAAGCTTCAAGCGCCTGGTCGATGTCTGCAATGAGGTCGCGGGCATCTTCGAGGCCGACGGACAGGCGAACCATGTCGCCCGGCACTCCAGCTGCAGCAAGCTCTTCATCGCTCATTTGGCGATGTGTCGAAGATGCAGGGTGCAGGCAGCAAGTTGCCGCATCGGCGACATGCGTGGCGATATGGGCTACCTTGAGATTCTTCATGAAGCGTTCTGCAGCTTCGCGTCCACCCGTGCAGCCGAAGCTGATGACACCGCACGTGCCGTTCGGCATGTACTTGGTTGCAAGGGCGTGATACTTGTCGCCTTCGAGCCCAGGGTAGTTGACCCAGCTGACGTGCGGATGCTTGGCAAGATGCTCGGCAATGACTTGTGCGTTTTCGCAATGACGTGCCATGCGGACGTGAAGGCTCTCGAGGCCAAGGTTGAGGATATACGCGTTTTGCGGTGAGGCCATTGCTCCGAAGTCACGCATGAGCTGTGCAGTGGCTTTCGTGATGAAAGCGCCCTCGATACCGAAGCGCTCAGCATAGGTAATGCCGTGATAGCTCTCGTCAGGCGTGCACAGTCCTGGGAATTTGTCGGCGTGAGCCATCCAGTCGAATTTTCCGCTATCGATGACGCAACCACCAAGTGCTGCAGAATGTCCGTCAAGATACTGGGTTGTAGAATGCGTAACGATATCAGCACCCCATTCGAATGGCCTGCACATGATAGGAGTGGGGAAGGTGTTGTCGACGATCAGCGGAACGCCATGGGCATGGGCTGCATTTGCGAACTTCTCGATATCGAGCACCGTGAGAGCCGGATTTGCTATCGTCTCGCCGAACACGGCTTTGGTGTTGGGCTGGAAAGCTGCATCGAGCTCTTCGGCGGTGCAGTCGGGGCTCACGAACGTGAACTCGATGCCCATTTTGGCCATCGTAACTGCGAAAAGGTTATATGTGCCTCCATATATAGAATTGGATGCGACGACGTGGTCGCCTGCGGAAGCAATGTTGAAGACGGCGAAGAAGTTCGCGGCCTGGCCGCTTGATGTGAGCATGCCGGCAGTGCCACCTTCTAGTGCCGTGATCTTGGCAGCAACGAGGTCGCAAGTCGGGTTCTGAAGACGTGAGTAGAAATAGCCTTCAGCCTCGAGGTCGAAAAGCTTTCCCATATGCTCCGACGTCTCATAGCGAAACGTCGTCGACTGGATAATCGGTACTTGACGCGGCTCGCCGTTGCCAGGTTTGTATCCGGCGCGAATGCATTTTGTTCCGAGTTCCATCTATTCCTCCTGTCAAATTGTCATCGAAACAAATAATAGCGTTTTGCTATGAACCAGCAAATGACCAAACGCAAACCAGCTCGCGGAAAACCTGATAGAATTGCACGAATGCTTCAGTCGACGCTTTCAGTACGGAGGAACATGAGTCGCGAATTGTTACAGCGAAAGCTCGAGTCAATTGTCGGTGTACAGAACGTCTTGCGAGATGAACCCATGGACGCCCATACAACGTTTCGCGTTGGCGGCCCTGCCGACCTGTTCGTCATGCCTTCGTCGGTCGAGGAAGTGAAAGAAGTCCTCAGCGCATGCGATGCTGAGGGAGACACAACTTATATAGTTGGTCGCGGTAGCAACCTGCTCGTTGCTGATGACGGTTTGCGCGGCGTGGTCGTACAGCTTGCGGGAAGCTTCGCTCAAGCTGATGTGAGACACGACGGGACAGTCGTTGCCACGGCTGGAATCTCGAATGCAAAAGTCGCATCCCAGGCTTTGAAAGCGAGCCTTACCGGGTTTGAGTTTGCCGCTGGCATCCCTGGCACGATTGGTGGAGCTGCAATCATGAACGCGGGCGCCTACGATGGCGAGTTCAAGCATGTCGCCACCTCCGTGACGTGCCTCGATGCCGATAGAAACATCATCGAAATCACTGCCGATCAGGCAAAATGGGGATACCGCCATTCGATGATGATGGATGCGGGCATGACCGTCCTAGAAGTAATGTTGAAGCTTGAAGAAGGCGACCCTGAATCGATACGCGCCCGCATGGACGAGCTTGCGCATCGCAGGGCCGACAAACAGCCGCTTGATTTGCCATCGGCAGGATCAACATTCAAGCGACCTGAGGGCTACTATGCAGGCAAGCTCATCCAGGATGCGGGTCTTATGGGCTATACGGTCGGCGGCGCGCAGGTGTCTACAAAGCACGCGGGTTTCGTCGTGAATTTCGACAACGCCACGGCCGCCGATATCGCGCAGGTCATCTACGACGTGAAGGCGCGTGTCCTCTCAGAGTTTGGCGTAGAGCTTGAGCCTGAAGTTCGGATGTGGGGCTTTGACGCCTCATAACACCGTGACTGCTCACATGTGCTCCTGAAACAGCACTTGAAGAAGTCTTTCGCATGTGGGCATAGCTCACTATCACAATCGCACACACGAGAATTGTGAACGTCAACACGATCAATGCTGCGGTAAGCGCGGGATCCCCGAGAATTGGAAGGTTGGCTGACTGATCCGTTGCTGATTGCTTGACGGGTTTCCCTGGCGATGGCGTTTCCTGCTAGGGC
>CACZAR010000064.1 GCA_902779135.1 uncultured Coriobacteriaceae bacterium
GCTTCTGCCTTCTCACGGATATCATCCAACGACGTCATGGCCTCTCCTTTCAATCGGAACTATTGCCAAGTTTATCATGGTTTCAGATTCGCAGTCACACAAACAACCTTGCTATAATGCCGTGAAAGCGCCGGTGACTTGATATCCCGGCAATCACACGACAACTGTGGGACAAACGGTCGAGAGCATCATCTCGCTGCACCGCGATAGACAAAGGAGATGGATTCATGGCAGATGTCAGCCGTTTGATGAAGATGGCGCGCAAACGCTCCAAGGAGGACAAAGCGGCTTCCCAGGCGCGGTTCAAGGAAATCCTCGCCATCGTGAAGAAATACGACCTGAAGGACGGCCTGACGCCCGAAACAACGGTCGATCTCATCCAAGACCTGGGCACGACGTTCGTTAAACTCGGCCAAATCGCTTCGACGCATCCCGATGTGCTCCCACCGGAATACTGCGAGGCGCTCGGCGAGCTACGCACACATGCCCGCCCGCTCGATTTCGCTGACGTTAAAGCCCAGGTTGAAAACGAACTCGGCAAACCGATGGACGAGCTGTTCTCGGAATTCGACGAGGCGCCCTTGGGCTCGGCATCCATTGCGCAAGTCCATCGGGCTGTGTTGCCCACCGGCGAGGTCGTAGCTGTGAAGGTCCAGCGCCCTGGCATCGTGGAGACGGTGACGAACGACCTGGCCATCATGGAGCGCTTGGTGGAACTCCTGGAGCTCGCGAACAAGGATAAGGGTGGCCTGTCGCTGAAAGATCTGGTCGGCGAACTCGTGAAGACCTCGATGGAGGAGCTCGACTTCGCCAATGAGGAAACGAATCTCGTGCGTTTCTACGCGAACAACGAGTCTCGTGAGGGAGTTTCCTCGCCGAAATGCTACCAAGAGTACTCCACGAGCGCGATCCTGACCGAGGATTTCGTCAGCGCGCCGGCCATCGAGGGCATCAACGAGATGGGCAAGACCGATGAGGAGCGCGATGCGCTGGCCTACCTCATTGCCCACAACTTCATGCAGCAAGTCATGGAAGACGGTTTCTACCACGCCGACCCACATGCCGGAAACGTCATGGTGACCGAAGACAACGGCATCGAGTGGATCGACTTCGGCATGATGGGCACGATGACCTCGAGCCAACGCGAGTCTCTCAAGCAATTGGTACTCGCCCTCGTTAAGGGCGACAACTACGGGCTCAAGCGCGCAGTGCTGAAAGTCGTCACGCCAACAGGTCCCGTCGACCATGCAGCGCTGCTCGAGATGTGCGAGGACGTCACCGGCCAGTTCGTCGACGTCGACCTCGACGAGTTCGACACCGGCGCCCTCATCACGTCGCTGACCAACTCCCTCACCGACGTGGGAATGGACGTCGACCCGTTCCTCTCGAACCTCGGACGTGGCCTAGTGACGCTGGAGGGCACGATTCACCTGGTCTCCCCCAGGCTGAACATCATGTCGGTTCTGGTCGACTACTTGAAGAGCAGTTTCGATCCCAACAGCATCAACCGCGCAGCTAGAAACATGCTCGGTCAAGCAATTGACAGCGCAGCAGCCACAGTGACGCTGCCAACAAAGCTGAACGAGACGCTCGACATGCTTCAAAAGGGCCATGTGAAGGTCGGCATGCAAGTGTCGGCGACAGACAAGCTCTCGAAAGACATTCGGGCGGCTGCAGGCCTTGTCGCCCTTGCACTCATCGCCATGGGGCTCGTCCTCGGAGCGTGCATTCTTGGTTCGAGCGCCAACGCTCTTTCGCTCGGTGGCGTGCCGTTGTTCGGCGGTCTCGGCCTCATCGTTGGCATTGGACTGGGCATATTCGTCTTCGTGAAAACAAAGCCCTACCTCAAATAACGCTTCCAAAACATGCTGGAGATGGCAAAGCCGTCTACCGCAAAATCGATACGACGAAAAAGAGGGACCTTCTGTGGAAGGTCCCTCCTGTTTTACGAGCGGTTCAACTGCCATTGAAGCGATGGCATCAAGCTCGGCTTGTTGCGCACACCGCCATGCAGTTTCCGATGACGCCTGGCGGCGTCCTACATGGGCATCACGTCGCCCATCGTCCTATTGGTCGCTTCGGCATACTCTTCGAGATCAGCCTTGATCTTGGCGCGGCGCTCTTCACGACGATCAGCACGGGCGGCCTTTCTGTCAGCCTTGACTTCTTCGAGCACCTGATTGCTGATCTCGGCCTCGAGCTCGTACAGGCGGTCGGCATCGTCGGCAACGTCAGCTGCGTCGTAACGAACGATCGTGGTCTTGAAGTCGGCGAACGCTGCGTCGAAAGCAGGTTCGTCTTCGCCGACCAACGCGGCAATGGCAACCTCACCTTCGAAAATCTTGCTGGCGACGACAGCCACCACGGAAGCGTTGCCGAGGGCTCGGCCGGAATCCGAAGCCATGCCCGCCTGCGCGCCGAGGGAAGCCCCCAAGATGACGCCGATCGGACCACCGATGACACCCATGAGCGAGCCGATGACGATACCCTGCGCTGTTCCGCTATCTACAGGCGTGATGCTGAAGCCGTCGATCACGTTAATCGTGCCGTTCTCGTTCTTGAAAAGCACAGCCTCGGGAACGACATACCCCTCGCCTGCATTCGTCTTCTTCAACTCGCTGAAAGCCTGGTATGCTTCGCTCTCAACGTCAAAGATGGCAATCACTACGTTGTTCTGCATGGGTAACTCCTCACTGTACGATCGACTACTCCAACAGTTTCCGAACTGCTCACCATGATAGCAAAATGAACGGGCGCATTCATGGTTTCAACTCATCCATGTAAGGCATCATTGCCCGCCGTAGATGAGCTCCTTTGCGCGCTCTGCCCCCGCATGGGTCGCATGCAGGTTTTCAGGTTCAACGAAGATGCGGGTTGTCTGCGGGAATGCACGCACGATCTCGCGCTCGATACCGTCGATGGCCTCGTCGATGGCATCGCGGCTCGCCTTTTCCTCGAACGTGACGTCGATGTTGATGAGCAGGTCCTGAGGCCCGAGGTACAACGACAGAATGCGTCCGCACTTGTGCACGCGCGGGTCAGCTTCGACGATACGTGCAACCTGAACGAGCTCGTCGCCTTTCAGTCCCTCGCCGATGAGCAGGCCCTTCGTTTCGCGAAGCAGAATGATGGCCACAAGAGCGAGCAACACGCCGATGAGCACTGACGCAGCGCCGTCGAAATATGCACTCCCAGTGAGATGCCCGAGCAGCGTGCCCAGGAACGCCAGAAGCAGGCCGGTCAAAGCAGCGGAGTCTTCCAACACGACCGTGAAAAGGCTCGGATCTTTGGCCTCCTTGATGAACTGGAGCGGCTTCGTGTCGCCGCGCGCAGCGTTGAACTCTCGCAACGCAACCGAAAGCGACATGCCCTCGATGATGGCCGATATGCCGATGATGATGTAGTTGAGCGTCGGGTTGCCGAGCGTCGTTTCAGGCGTGATTTCCATAATGCGGTGAACACCCTCGTAAATCGACACGCCACCGCCAAGCGCGAAGATCATGACCGCCACGACGAGCGTCCAGAAATACAGTTCCATGCTGTAGCCGAACGGATGAGCAAGGTCAGGACGGCGCTCGGCGCGTTTCATGCCAAACAGGATGAGCAATCCGTTGCCCGAGTCAACAATCGAGTGGATGCCTTCTGAGATCATGGCCGACGAGCCCGAGATGAACGCAGCGATGAACTTCACGACGCCGATAGCGATATTGGCTGCGACAGCCGCGATGATAGCCTTGGGGCTCTCGCCTGCAGGCCCTTCCCCATCCATGCGCGCATCTTGACCGTCGGGCAATGGCACGCCTGTCCCGTCTAGATTCGTTTCCTCAATTTCCTGCATGTTGCTGTCGACCATCGTTACTCCCTATAGCTTTGACACATCAGTACCAGGTACCAATGTGTCACGATCCTCAGTCTATTGCTTGCCGTCAATTATATGCGCTTGCGCAAGTAGTCACCTGGCTCGAGTGGTATAGACGACTCGAAGAGGTAGTGCTCCTTCGAACGATTCGCGACAAGCTCGGACTGTTCATAGGAAAGACCGCGTACTTCTTCAAGCGGCAAATCTCCGCGCTCGACAAACGGTTTACCGCCATCGGACGGAGCCAAGCGCACAAGCGACGAAACCGTCAGCTTCTCGCCCACGCCACGCGGGGTCACAACCTCGAGCTCGCATCCTTGCTCGAAACGGTTATGGCACAGCACCGTGATGCGCCACGCATCGTCTTCCCCATCGAGTGGTCTGCATTCTTCCACAGTCGCTACGTGCAGACATTCCTTCACGTAGCCGTCGCGCTCGGGTGTCTGTTCGGCACGCCCGTAATAGAAGCCGGTCGAGTATGGACGATGCGAAATCGTGTAAAGCTCGCGATTGGCCGCCTCCACTGCGGCGCTACCTCTGTCGAGCACGCTGCGATACGCACCCACGACGGTTGCGACGTAAAACGCCTGCTTGTTGCGTCCTTCTATCTTGAACGAGTTGACGCCGGCGTTCGCGAGGTCGTCGAGATGCTCGATCATGTTGAGGTCCTGCGCGTTCAAGATGAACGTCCCCCGCGTGTCCTCTTCAATCTCGAAATACTCACCGGGACGCTGTTCCTCGACGAGCGCATAGCTCCAGCGGCACGACTGAGCGCATGCGCCCTTGTTGCCCGAACGACCCGTCATCGCGGCGCTGAGCAAACATCTTCCAGAATAGGCAACGCACATGGCACCATGGACGAACACCTCAATCTCGAGGTCGTCGGGCACGTTCGCGCGCATCTCGGCAATGTCGGCAAGGCTCATCTCCCGAGCGCACACCACGCGACGCGCCCCAAGTTCATACCACATGCGCGCAGCCTCAGCATTCAGGACCGAAGCCTGGGTGCTCACATGCAACTCGACATGCGGCGCATGTGTGCGTGCAAACGAGAACGCACCCAGATCACCGATGATGAACGCATCGACGCCAGCTGCATCGAGTGCTTCCATATATTCGGGCAGTTGCGCGATGTCACGCGCGTCCATGAGCGTGTTGAGCGTCACATGCACCTTGACACCTCGGTCATGTGCATACGCCACAACAGAGGGCATCTCACCCAACTGGAAGTTGTCGGCACGCGCCCGCATGCCGAACTTGTCGCATGCGAGGTAAACCGCGTCGGCACCGAAGCGGATGGCTGCTTTCAGCTGGCTCCAACCACCAGCAGGTGCCAGCAACTCTGGTTTACGAGACATTTGGCCTGTCCCCAATGGCACGCTAGCCTGCGAATTCCACACGGGCACCCTGCGGAGTGTCCATGATGGTGAAGCCAAGCTCACCCATGCGGTCGCGCACAGCGTCTGCCAAGCCCCAGTCCTTCGCAGCGCGTGCGGCGGCACGGGCATCCAGAAGGGCCTGGACGGCGGCCTCGGCATCAGTGCCGTCGAAACCAGCCAGCTCAGCAGCCAAATCGACAACCTCGGCCGGATAGCCGCTGTCGGAAGCTTCTTCGGCACCTGTAGCAGTCAAATCGACACCGAACACGCCGATGAGCTCGACGATCAAGTCACGCACTTCGCCCACCAGCTTCGCGTCGGCAGCGGAAAGCGTCTTGCCCGCAACGAGCGTGTTAGCCTTGGCCACAAAATCGAAGACCTCGCCAAGCGCCTTGGGGCTGTTGAAATCGTCGTCCATGGCAACGATGTATGCCATGCGCGTTTCGCGCAGCAATGTGTTGACCTCTTCCGCATCGATGACGTCATCGG
This sequence comes from uncultured Coriobacteriaceae bacterium, assembly GCA_902779135.1. Taxonomy (GTDB): domain Bacteria; phylum Actinomycetota; class Coriobacteriia; order Coriobacteriales; family Eggerthellaceae; genus UBA9715. Next base: position 5,728 of record CACZAR010000064.1, read on the forward strand.
CGCCTTGAGCTGTTTCGATTGCCCACTCGAGGTTCTTTACCGCGTTCTTGATGCGGTCAAGCGCCACGCCGGCCTCGTCGACGCGCTCATCGGAGAAGTCGAGCGGGCTGCGGTAATGCGTCTGCAGCATGAGGAAACGCAGCACGTTCGGATCGACCGTCTCGAGGATGTCGCGCAACAGGAAGAAGTTGTTCAGCGACTTCGACATCTTTTCGCCGTTGATCTGCAACATACCGCCGTGCATCCAGTGATGGGCGAACTCGCACCCGCATGCAGCCTCGGATTGAGCGCGCTCGTTCTCGTGATGCGGGAAGATGAGGTCGGCGCCGCCACCGTGGATGTCGAACGGCAGGCCGAGGTACTTCTTCGACATGCACGAGCACTCGATATGCCAACCGGGACGGCCTTGGCCCCAGGGAGACTCCCACGCAGGCTCGCCGGGCTTGGCGGCCTTCCACAACGCGAAGTCGAGTGGGTCTTCCTTGCGGTCCTCGATACCCTCGGTGCGAAGGTCGCGGTGGCCTGCTTCCATCTCGTCGACGTTGCGGCCCGACAACGAGCCATAGCTCGGGAACGAACGCACGCTGAAGTAGACGTCGCCATCTTCGGTGGCGTAGGCATGACCACCATCGACCAGGTCCTTCACCATGGCGATCATCGTGTCGATCTCCTCGGTTGCCTTCGGGCGGATCGTCGGGTCCTTGACGTTGACAGCATGCATGTCCTCGATGAATGCAGCCGTGTATTCCTCGGCAACTTCGGAGGCGCTGCGGCCTTCCTCGTTCGCCTTGTTGATGATCTTGTCGTCAACGTCGGTGACGTTCTGAACGAAGATGACGTCGAACTTGCGCCACTCGAGGTAGCGGCGAATCATGTCGAACGACATGAACGTGCGCGCATTGCCGATGTGGATGTAGTTGTATACCGTCGGCCCGCACACGTACATCTTGATCTTGCCGTGTTCGAGCGCAACGAGGTCGACCTTCTTGTGCATTCTGGTGTCGTAGATGCGAATCATGATTCTCCTTATCGAGTTAAGACATTTGTACCTGGTACCACCGTTTCATTTCAGCGCGATGGAACACCGGTACCAGGTACACATGTTCCAAAGAGCGCCCGAAAGCTAGCTACATCGTGCGAGAAGGCACGTTGCATACGCCGTCACGCCTTCTTCTCGACCTTCATAACCGAGACGCTCGGTCGTAGTGGCCTTGACACCCACATTGTCAACGGGGATGCCCATAGCTGCCGCCAAATTCGCACGCATTGCATCGCGATGCGGCGAGAGCTTAGGCTCTTGCGCGGCGATGACCGAATCGACATCAATGATCTCGAAGCCCATCTCGCGCACCTTCGCTGCAACCTGCTCGAGCAGCTTGATGGAATCAGCGTCTTTGAACGCAGGATCGGTTGGAGGGAACAGCTTGCCAATATCGCCACCGCGCATGGCGCCGAGCAGCGCATCCATGATGGCATGCGTCAAAACATCCGCGTCCGAGTGACCGTCGAGCCCCTGGTAATGCGGAATGTTCACGCCACCGATGATGAGCGGGCGCCCAGGTGCAAACGCATGAACGTCCATGCCGAGGCCGGTACGCAACATGCGTGGATCGAGATTCATCGCTTCCCTTTCTTCAACGGAATGAGTCGTTGGGACTGTCCCAATGACTCATTTCTTCCCGTACATCTTGTAGACTGCCGCCTCGAGCAACTCGTAGTCCTCGGGCACCGTGAGTTTCAGGTTGTCGCGCGGGCCTTCGACGACTAGCACGCGACCGCCGAGACGCTCGATGAGCGACGAGTCGTCGGTACCGACGAAACCGTCGGAAAGCGCAGCAGCATGTGCGCGTCGGTAGATGCCCGTGCGGAAGACCTGCGGGGTCTGAGCGTTCCAAAACACGTTGCGATCGGGCGTACCAGCGATGACTCCGTTCTCGACGACCTTGAGCGTGTCGATGGCCGGATGGGCGACGACTGCACCATCGGCGTCGAAATTGCCCTTGACCATGGCGATGGTATGCTCGATGAGCTGCGGTGTGACGAGCGGGCGAGCTCCATCATGCAGTGCGACGAACTCGAACTCGTCGGGAACGCACTCGAGACCGGAGAACGCCGATTCCTGGCGCGTCGGACCCGACGGAGCCACGGCGATGGGTGTGACGAACGGGAACGGGTCGATAGCGCGTTTGAGGTATTCCTCTTTGCGGTCCTCGGGGCACACGATGACGATGAGCCCCACATCGCCGACCGCGTCGAACGACTCGGCCGACCACGTGAGCACAGGTTTGCCGGCGATCTCGACGAGCTGCTTTCCACCCTCACGTCCGAAACGGTCACCCGATCCACCAGCCAAGATGATGACTGCGGTCTTGGGATTCTTGTCCAGTTTCCCTTCAAGGCCGACGAGCGACCTGCTGAGCTCGTCGAAATCAATCGCGCCCGACATGAAAGTCGGCGCGTCCAGCTTCACATCGACGTCTTCCGTCGTAAACAGAGCGTTCTTAGTATTGGAGTCGGCTTGTCCCATATAAATCCACCTCATCAGGTTGCCATTTTTCTCCTAACGCACAATGATACGACAAAACGCAGGAGGCGGGCCGAAACCCGCCTCCTTATACATTTCTGCAACATGTGCTGTGGCACACTGCTCCCAGGGAAGGTTGTGCCACTCGCTAGTCGCTGGCACCTCCGCTGGCCAAGCCGCCCTGCGGGATGCTGGCATTGCCGAGGTTATAGTCGCGCAGCAGCAGCTCCGCCTCTTGAGCGATGGTATCGCGCTTGCGCGGCTCGGGAATGTCGCCCGAACCCTGGGTGAACACGAGCTTGCCGTCCTGAGCGTCGACATCGACGATCATGCCGCTCGTCCAACGGCCTTCGAGGATTTGCTCGGACAGCGGGTCCTCGAGCAGGCGCTGGATGGCGCGGCGCAACGGACGGGCGCCGAATGTGGTGTCCGTGCCTTCCTTTGCGATGAGCCTGCACGCCTCGTCGGTCAGGTTGATCGACATGTTCTGCGAGATCATGCGGTCGCGCAGGTCGCCGACCATGAGATGGACGATTTGGACGATCTGCTCCTCGGTCAGGCTCTTGAAAACGATAATCTCGTCGATACGGTTGAGGAATTCAGGCCTGAACAGCTTCTTCATCTCGGACATGACGCGACTCTGGATCTCCTTGTCGGACAGGCCCTTGTCAGGCTCCGACGAGAAGCCGAGCGTCTGTGTCTGGACGATGTCGCGCGCGCCGACGTTCGACGTCATGATGATGACCGTGTTGCGGAAATCGACCGTGCGACCCTGGCCGTCGGTAAGGCGACCTTCCTCGAGAATCTGCAGCAGGATGTTGAAGACATCCGGATGCGCCTTCTCGATCTCGTCGAACAGCACGACCGAGTACGGACGCTGGCGCACAGCCTTGGTGAGCTGGCCGCCCTCGTCGAATCCAACGTAGCCCGGAGGCGAACCCACGAGACGCGAAACGGTGTGCTTCTCCATGTACTCGGACATGTCGAAGCTGATCAACGCGTCCTCGGAGTTGAACAGGAACTCGGCAAGCGCCTTGGAAAGCTCGGTCTTGCCCACGCCCGACGGGCCGAGGAAGATGAACGAGCCAGCTGGACGACGCGGATCCTTCAGACCCGAACGCGAACGGCGGATGGCCTTCGACAGCGCCGTGACGGCTTCGTCTTGGCCAACGATGCGCTCATGCAGCACGCTTTCCATACGCAGCAGCTTCTCGGTTTCAGCCTCGGTAAGGTTGGAAACCGGAACGCCCGTAGTCATGGAGACGACGTCGGCGATATCCTTGAGCGTGATTTCCTGGACGGATTGGCTCGACTGCTCCTCCCATTCCTTCTGGGCAGCCTCACGGCGTTCCTTCAGCTGGGTTTCCTCATCGCGCAGCTTGGCTGCAGTCTCGAAGTCTTGGTCGGCGATGGCTTGCTCCTTCTC
>CACZAR010000065.1:0-9494 GCA_902779135.1 uncultured Coriobacteriaceae bacterium
CCAGAGACAATGCAGCGGACAGCCTTTCATGAATACGACGGTCCGGATGCCCGGTCCGTCGTGCACTGCGAATTTTTCGATGTCGAAAACGATTGCTTCTGCGCTCATATGAATCCTGTATTTCAGTTCAGATGATATCCCGGATCACAGCGTCCGTCAAGTTTTTTCTAATTTGCTGAACGGGAGAGCCGAGTACATGCTGGACATAAAAGAAGGTGGTTTCCAGCGACGGAATGATAGCCAGATAGGCTCCGGCGGCGCCGCCCCAGCCCCAATCCAGCGCGCGGCTGCCCGGTTTCGGACAACGCACGCCCAGACCATATGAATATTCCGGTCGGGCCATCTGATGATAGACCGTTTCAGCCGCTTTGCTGATCTCGGGGGAAGTCATTCGCGTGATGGTATCGCGGCGGAGCAGCCGTTCGCCCGAACGCAGATTTTCCAGAAACGCAATATAATCGTCCACCGTGGAAATACATCCCGCGCCGCCGCTTTCGTATTCGGATCCGAGTTTAAAACTCTGGATCTGCGGCCCGCGGAAATTGTATTTGCCGCTCTGCGCATCGAAACGGTATTGCGCGGCGATTTCGGGGTGATTCGCGAGCGAACGGGATGCGAGCACCAGCAAATCGCTGTTGTCGAGCACGCCCGCTTCCTGCTTTGCTCGATCGAATGCCTCGCACGCGCGTTGCGCAAGCAGCACGAGCGTTTCGAGATGGGGCTCAGCGGCGGCAAGGCGCAATTCCATAATGTGCCTGTGCAAACTATCGAGTGTCTCAGCCACCTGTTCCTTGTAATCTGCAGTGCCCACTCTCTGCGGGACGGGCAGCTTATCAATCGCCCGCAACGCCCACATGGGATCTGATGCGCAAGGCCCCTGCATCTCACTGCGGATCTCGACTGCGCACTGCGCAACTTGAGCCATGAACGCCTCGCGCTTGTCGCTTTTCTTTTGCGCAATCGTCGCATCTGCCAAAGCTTCGAACGACTCGAGCACCTCGAAGACAATTTGAGCGGGATTGATGCGTGTTTTCATCATGGTGAACGAGTCGAACCCACGAATGTTGGCGCCTGCGATGTCCATGAGCTGCTGCAGGAACTTCTCAACGGAAGCACCACCGAACGCCGAAGTGCGCGCCGGATACTCGTCGAAGAGCGCATCGACCGCTTCGCGGGATGGCCAACCGGACGTTCCGTCGAACTCGCCCAAGCGGGCTGTGTAAAGCACTTGGTCGATGGCGCGTGATTCGAGCTGGTCAGCGATGGCCGGATCGACCATTTTGAACTTCGGGTCGATGTCGAGCTCGACAGCATGCGCACGCAAGATGCGGGCGCACATGCCGTGAATGGTGGACACCCACGCCTCATCGACTTTGAGAGCTTGCTCCGTCAGGCCGCTCGCACGTAGCTCGGCCTTGATACGCGATTTCAGCTCACCCGCCGCTTTGTTCGTGAAAGTGATGGCGCACACGCTCTCGATTCCGTCGATGGCACCGCTTTCGATGGCGTGGACAATGCGCTTGGTCAGGGTGAACGTCTTCCCCGAACCGGCACCCGCCGCCACGACCAAGGACCGATCGAGCGTATCGATGCATTTCTTTTGTCCTGGCGTCAACGCCATCTTCTACTCCATTCCAAACGCGACGAGAAGTAATCCCCTCGGTCGCATGTACTTCACCACGTCACATCCGATGCGGGCAATGGGCAACGGGGCAATACGTGCAGGCATCGGGCGTTGCCGGGTCGGGGCACACTCGACCGGCTTGCATCGACTCGATGGCGCGAGCAACGAGCGCTTCGGTTGCATCGAGCATATCGGCAAAGGTCAACTGCGAGAAATCGTCGACCGCTTCCAAGTCGCTGGGGCTCGCGGCCGCACATCTACACCGGTCGACGCGCATGCCAGGCAAATGTGCCGCCTCGAGCACGCGCCCGTCGAAGGCACCAGCACAACCGGACGTTTTGCCATAACTGACGTAGAGCGCGCCAACGACACGAAGGCCCAACGTACGCTCGACGGCCCGAGCGTACATGCGCGTCTGCACCTTGCCAGGGTCTTCAGCGCTCTTCCCAGCTATCTCGTACTGCGGACCGACCGAGCCTTTGTAGTCGACGATGACCGCGTTACCGGCCCCATCGACGTCGATACGGTCGACAAAGCCGAGAAAACGATGGCCCGCATACGTGACCTCGTCTTCTGCTTGAATCGGAAACTCGAGATGAGCAGGACGGAACGTCGGGAGAAACGCTGCCTCGAAATCGAGGAACGACACAAGCTGGGTTTTGAACGCCTCGAGCTCGCGTTGTTCGATTTGGTCTGCTGGAACATAACGCCCTTTCCCGGGCGCGAGCAAATGCTGCTCGGCAGCAGTTTCATCGGCAACCACCTGCATAAGCTCTTTGGCCTGAGACAGATTGTCTTCGTCGACTTTTGCATAACCAAGCTCGTTGAACCGTTGGTAAAAGCGCTGCAACACGCTGTGTGCAAACGAACCACGCTCGAGCGCCCCGAAACCCTCGTCAAGCCCTTCGATGCGCAAACGACGTTGAGCAAACCACTTGTACGGACATTCGAGATACGCTTCAACCTGAGAGGGTGAAGGTGCGGGATCGCCGAGATCGACGCCGCCGGGCAAACGCCTGGACAAGGCTACGAGACGCGCGCGATCGACGGAGACATCGCCCATCGAGCTTTCAACACGACTCTGAACCACCTGGGCTTTCCCGCCTTCGGCAATCACGGCATTCGCGTAGAGGTCCTCCTCACCACGCTGGACCATGCCCTCCATCAACGAGACGGGAAGACCGAAAACGTCGTCGAGATCGTCGTCGGACGTGGCATCGAGCCTATAGGCATCGACGAGCTCTTGCAAGACTGCAGCAGGATAGGTCGGATTGCCATCTTTATCGTTCAGGGGGCGAAGACAGACGAACTGCGAAACGGGAAGGAACTGCAGTGCCGCGAACGTGCGTCGTGCACGCGCAAGCGCCGTGTCGAACGGCTCGAGACCAAGCTTGGCGAACAACGTCGAAGCTGCATCCTCTTTATCGGCAACAGGATAATCGTCGGTAGTAAGGTCGCAGAGCACGAGCACGTCGCACGAACCTGCACCCATCTGGGATGCGACTGATTGCGTGGTCACGATGACGCGCAAGTCGGCACCCATGGTCTCCTCAAAAGCAGGAAGCCCTTCGTAAGACACCGTTACCTTGACGTCTTCGAGCACGCGCACGCACGATGCCATGGAAGCACCCACAGCACGCGCAGCTTTCGTGCAGGAACGCACAGCGGAAACAGCCGCGAGCTGTTCCGCGCGCCAAGAATCGGAGCGACCAGTCGACGTGAAGGCGATCTGCTCGAACACCCCGAGCAAAATGTCGGCATTAGGGTCGGACACAACTTCTTCGAGCTGGGAAAACGTATCCGATTCCGCACTCAAGCGCACCAAACACGCATCACGTTCGGCAAGCCGGTCGGCACGTAAGGCGCAATCGATGTCGAGCGCGTCGGTTTGGGAAATACGCGAAAACGGCGGGCGTACCGCATCCGAAAGATCTTGCTTGGACCAAGCATCGTCATGAACTGCACGAGCGAGCTGCATGAACTGACGCCCGAAATCGGTTTGAAAGAACGGAACTTGCGCCTGCACACAACCAGTTGCGCCTATGCATGCCAAAGCAGGTTCAAGCTGCTTGTAAAGCGAAAGCGAGTCCTTGCATGCAACCACCACTGTTACCATGCCATTCGAAGCTTGCACCGATGCGACTTCGCGCAATAGGTCGGCCACAAGTGCCGGCTGGGCATAGCGTCCCGATGGGAACCCGAAGCGAAGACGCACGCCGTCAGGCATGCGAGCGACGCCCTCGGCGCCCGGGGCAGGCTCAAACGAAACCTCGAGCTGGCTGCACGCATCGAAGAACGCCGTCATCTGCCACCCAAACGGTGGCGCATCAGCTACGAGCACGTGCATCGTACGGGAAAACACCTCTGCCGAGCGTTCGGCCAACCAAGCCGCAGCTTGCCCGACTTCGATTAGCCCTGCCTGTTCAAGCAGCCCGTAATAGCGGCCAATGCCTTCCAACAACACGGCTTCGCGCGCAGAAACGCTCGCGGGAGCTACGCCTGCAGACACCGTAGCAACTGCTTGCTCGAATACCGGTACGCCTGCAGCAGTGCGCACACACTGGGCTGCAAGCTTGACGACACCCGGAAGAACCGTCAACCCGCCATCATCGCCCGCGCCTCGCAACTCATCGTGTACGGACGGGAAATCTTCTTCGGAACCGCGCTCGAAGACAGCTTGCATGATGGTCTGCCGCTGCAACGAATCGACGATTGCCCTGCCATCACCGTGAAGCTCCCACAAATCGGCAATCCAGGCGTTGAATGTTGTGACCGTCTGTGCGAACAAGCCCTCAGCCGAGGCCGCAGCATGGCGCTTGCGCCAGTCTTCAACCTGGGCAAACGAGGGAAGTATGACGATATCTGGCTTCACAGACTGCCCTTTCTTCTGTCACCCAGAGTATACCGAGTTCGAGCGTAATACAGGATACTTTTAACCATATCTTTCTATGTACCATTATTGAGACTCATACAAGACGTGGCCGACGTACTATACAACCATCCTTTGACGGGGCGGTTTTCCTTCCATCCGTTACCTGCATATAACCCTTGTTCACACACCGCCCCGCAGAGGATCCAAAAACCTGAAAGCAGTAGTTGTGAAAAAATGCATAGTGCTTGCTAACAAGAAAACCTGGCTCTTGGCGCGACGAAGACCAACTCGCCGCATCAAGAACCAGGCCTATCTGAAACCACATTATTGTCGAATCAGTATCTGTCCCTCGTTTAATACGTCTTTCTACTCTATGAGCTCAAACGACTGCAAATTCATCAGGCAAGCTAACTAGGCTTCTTCCGTTTGAGAAACAGAAACCCCATTATCTGCGCTATCGTCGAGCACGTCCTCTGGGTAGCTCTCAGCATCGCTGAGTTTAGGACGACCTGGCAACAGCAGATTCAAAATAACACCCGACAAAGCGGTGCCAGGGACGCCACAAAGGAGCATTGAAACTGCCAGGGGGAACTGTGCAAGCGATTCGGGAACTGCATTGAAACCCAGGCCTATTGCCAGCGACACAGCAAGGATCGAGCTCATACGGGCATCTGGATTGCATTCTCCGATGATCTTGACACCACTGACCAAAATGACGCCGAACATCATCAGAACCGCACCGCCGAACACCGGCGTTGGGATGACCGATGCCACGGCGCTCACCTTCGGACACAGACCTGCAAGAATCATGATTACGCCAGCAGTTGCGACAACGTAACGGCTGAACACACGCGTAACACCCAACAGACCAACGTCAGCACTCGCGGAAATCGTCGGACCGCCATTGAACAAAGCAGAGATGGCACTCGTAATGCCCTGTGTGAAAATGACGCCCCGCGTCTCGCGTTTGGTGGGCATGCGATCGGCAACGAGCATCGTCATGGCCGACGTATCACCCAGCAACTCGGCAATGCCGCATAAACCCAGTAGCGCAATCGTCAGTATCGCAACTGGATCGAACGCAATGCCCCAATGAAGTGGCTCGGGAAAACCGAACCACGCCGCTTGCTCAACGGGTGAGAAATCAACATTGCCTGTCAACGCTGCAATAATGAAACCGATCGTCAAGCCTATGAGCGGTGCTGCACCGCGTAGAAAACCCTTCCCAAAGATTGTAAGCGTCAAGATAACCAGGAACGTCACGCCAGCAAAGGCGTAGTTGATGGGGTCGCCGAAGTTCTCGGCACCGCTTCCACCAGCGCAATACTGGATAGCCACACTCGTGAGACTAGTACCGAGCACGAGCACGACCGCGCCCGAAATGAACGTCGGAAAGACAATTTTGAGCTTCTCGGCGAACGCGAAAAAGATTCCGCAGCAAATGAGCGTACCGGCTAAACAGGCACCCATAAAGCTGCCAAACCCATATTCTGGCGCGATAAGCAACGCCGGTGATACGAACACGATGCTGCACACCATGGCGATAGGCACTTTGCCGCCTACGGGACCGATACCGAGCGTCTGGATGACCGACGATAGCCCACCGACAAAGAACGAGCACGCAACCAGAATCGCAGTTTCAGCTGCGTCGAATCCCAAACCGGCAGACACCAGAAGCGGGTACGGAAGCGACTGGAACGCAATAAGCAGAGCATGCTGTAAACCAAAGGGAATGAGCTGGTGTACCGGAGGGCACTCGTTCATCCCGTAACCTTGTTTTATTTTGGACATTTCCTTCTCCAATTAACATCGATGATGGTTTCGAAGGACCGGGTACGAAAAAGCCGGGTGGCTAGCATTTACTGCCACCCGGCCGGAAGACATGTACCCGGATCAGGTGCTTACAGGTGCTTTAAGCTTCCGCACCCGCAGGCGGGAGGTCTCCGCCATCCGAAGCCTGCGGAACCTCGGGTTCGGGCTTCTTCAGGTTGCGGCCCGGAAGCAGGATGTTCAGGATGACGGCGACGAATGCGGTGCCGGGGACGCCACATAGCAGCGTCGAAACCCAGAACGGGAACTGCGAGAGGGCATCGGGCACGGAGTTGAAACCTATACCAACTGCCAGAGCAACTGCCAAGATGGTCTGCGTGCGATCGGTCAGCTCGCTCTCCATGATTATCTTCATGCCGCTGCACAGGATGGTGCCGAACATCATGAGGATAGCGCCACCGAAAACGGGATTGGGAATAATCGAGAAAATGGCGGCGAACTTGGGGCACAGGCCCATGATGAGCAGGATGACACCTGCGGCGGTGACGGCGAATCGCGAGTAAACGCGCGTCACGCCCATCAGACCGATGTTGCCAGAACTGGAGATAGTGGGAACAACGTTGAAGCAGCAAGCGAAAACGCTCGTCACAGCCTGAGTGATAACGGTCTTCTTCGTCTCTTCGGCGGTAGCGATACGTCCCTCGGCGACCGTGGTGGTTGCGGAGGTCGTGCCCAAGATTTCAACGACGCCGCAGATGGCGATGAGCGTCATGATGATGCACGCATCAATCGGGAACGATAAACCCCAATGCAACGGCTCGGGAACGCCAACCCATGCTGCCTCGGCAACGGGCGTGAAATCGACCATACCCATGCAGATGCAGATGATGAAGCCAATAATCATGCCGAACAGCGGAGCTGCACCGGAAACGAAGCCCTTGCCAAGCACGCTGAGCAGCAACGTGATGAGGAAGGTGACACCAGCCAAAGCCAAGAACGTCGGGTCACCGAAGTTCTCGATGCCATTGCCGCCAGCAGCGTTCGCGATGGCGTTGCCAATCAAACCGGTTCCCAACACCATAAGCACAGCGCCAGAAACGAACGGCGGAAAAATCACCTTCAGCCAATCAGAGAATAAGCCGAATACGATACCGCAGATGATAGCAGCCACAATACAGGCGCCCATGTAGCCGCCGAACCCAGCCTGCGGGATGATAAGGAGCGCCGGCGAGATAAACACGAAGCTGCCAACGAAACCCATCGGGATGCGAGCGCCCAGCGGGCCAACGCCAAAGCTCTGAATGATGGTGCACACGCCGCACACAAACAGCGAGCACATGATGAGCAGCCCAGTCTCAGCAGCACTGAGGCCCAAACCACCAGCGATGAGGATTGGCGCAGGCAGAGTTGAGAACATGAAAATCAGCATATGCTGCACGCCGAACGCGACGAGCTCTCCGGGTGCCGGCAGCTCATTCATGCCGTAGCCGCGCTTGATCTTCCCCTTTTCCTTTGTTTCTTTCATTTTTCCTCCTTGTTGGGGGCCCGGCGAGCCGGACCCCGTACCCATACCTACGGCTTCATGCAGCCGCTAGATTCCTATGCGATAACTGGCTCAGCGAAGAACTGAAACTCGGGGAACGATTGGTCCTTGACCGTCAAGTCAACATCAAGACTCTGTGTGAGGTAGCCTTCCTTCTCGACCACGAGACGGTAAGTGCCAGGTTCAACGTTCTCGATAAAGAAGTCGCCCAGCTCGTCGGTTTGGACAGCTGCCACCTCGGCTTCATCGTCGACAGCAAAAAGCGTTGCCTTCGCTCCGATGACAACTTCGTCAGCATCGATGTCGACTACGGTTGCGGCAACAAAGCGCTTCGGCTTGTTCAGGTAGTACACGCGCGGCGCGGTTCCGCATTCGGGGCGCAACACTTCGGCATTTGCCAACTCGTCGGCGAAGTCCTCTTCCTCGCCGAATCGCAGCGCGCCCGTGCAACAGGCGTCCACACAACGCGGCACGCTCCACCCATCATCGAGCAGGTGCGCACATCCCGTGCACTTCTGGGGAGTCTGCAGCTCCTCGTTCCAGTAAATCTCACCGTACGGGCAAGCCTTGAGAATGTCCTTGTTGCCCTTTGCCGCTTCAGGGTCGATGATGACCAAGCCATCATCGCGTTTGTAGATGGCCTCGGGGGCGAACTTCACACACGGAGCGTTGTCGCAATGGTTGCAGTGGTGCGACAGATAGTTCACGCGAACGAGCGGAGTCTTGCCGCACACTTCCTCGTCGACCTTGCACCAGAAGTGACCAGTATCGGGCTGGGGCTTCGCGATGGGGCTCCAGTCGTTGTCAACGTGCTCGTCCTTACAAGCGATCTGGCAGTTGTGGCAACCGTTGCATTTGTCCAGATCGTATACGAAAACCTTCATTGTCCTATCCCCTCTCAATCTCTATTCGCCGTCGACGATCCAGGCACTGACCTGTAAGCCGGCCTCAGGCTTGTACTCACGCTCGAACTCCTCCGGGTACTGCTCGGCCAAAGCCAGCACATCGACCTTCTTGACGTTGACGAGGAAGCCGTTCGTCGCCTCGGAAAGCGTGTTCTTAGAAGCAGTCGCAAGCGGGCAGATAAGGTTGTTCGCACCACCGCGGTCTAGGCCGCCCGTGCCACGCACGATGGAATCGACGCGAGCGCCATGATCCTGATAGACCGACCCAGGCATGATGCGTTCGGTCACGATGCAGCCACCCAGAACAGCACCGCGTTCGTTGTAAACCGCAACCACATCTCCATTGGCGATGCCGAGCTTGCCAGCATCAATCGGGTTCAGCCACACCGGCTCATACATGTAGCCATCCGGACCCTTGACCTTGCAAGTCTCGATCTCACGCAACCAAGTAACGTCGTCATGCTCGGAGTGCACGCGCCAACGCGGATGGTTCGTGACCATGAGGAATGGGAAGTCTTTTGCGCGCTCGCAAGACAGACGCTCCTTAAGCTCGTCAGATTCCTCGATCCAGTGCGGCACAACGGGACGCGTCGGATCGTCGGGGAACCACTCTGCCAATCCAGTTGAATAAATCTCGATCTTGCCAGTCGGAGTCTGCATCGGCTGATCTTCCCAGTTCTCGTACCAAGCCGTAAGCGCAACTGGATCGTCTTCCCAACCCTCGGCTGTCGGTGCCAGGCACATCTTCTTCTCTGCAAACTCCTCATAGGTCATCATGTT
>CACZAR010000065.1:9505-10121 GCA_902779135.1 uncultured Coriobacteriaceae bacterium
CTCCTCGTAGGTCATCATGTTGGGATCGACTTTGGCGCTCTCGAAACCGCGCTTGATCCAACCGTCAACGTCGAGGCCTTGCGTGTAGCGCTCAGCGAGGTTTTCGTAGATGCCACCGAACTTCTCGAGCTTTTTGGCAACCTCAATGGCGCATTCCCAGTCGGATTTGGACTCGCCAAGAGGCTCGATGCAATCGTCCTGGATGTACATCATGTTGAACTGACCGGTCCAGTTATCCACCGCGATGTCCTTCTCCTCAAACATCGTGTTCACGGGAAGGATGATGTCAGGGACTGATGACGATACCCCGAGGCCCGTGAGCGTGCTGCCGAGGCTCTCCCGGAGAACCGCGAAGTTCTTGAAGAAGGCAAGGTTGAGCACCGCTAGCGAGATGCACGCCGCGGCCGGCCACTTCGATCGGGAGCCGGAGGCAATCCATCTCCCCGAGGCATAGATGAAGACGCTGTAGAGGGCGAGGAGCACGGCAAACCATTCATTCACCGAGCCGTAGAGGAGGAAGCCGGCGAGAATGAGGAGTCCGCGCTGGCAGCGGAAACGCACTCCGAGAGTCCAGTAGACGGAGACAAAGAGGGTAAAGAAAACAGCAAACTCAAAA
>CACZAR010000066.1 GCA_902779135.1 uncultured Coriobacteriaceae bacterium
GCTTGCTGGGCTTTGGTCGAAGGTCCGCGCTGCTTCAGCTCTCGAGCAGCCTCGCGTTGACGGCGTTTTGGATTGCTCGCCACTTTCACGGGTTCGTCGAATCCGATGGCTTCGGTAAATCGAAGGTTGTTCCATTGTTCGCAGACGAGCTCTTGGATTTCCTCGGCCGCAGGTTCTGCGCCGAACACGACCCTGCATGCGCTGAGCTTTCCGCTTTCGATGCGCTCGAACGTCCCCACCCAAAATTGGCCGTCGTAATATACGGTCAGGGTGGAGGATACCCTGATCTTCCGCATGGCGATATCCTCCTTTATGTAATTGCCACGCGGAGAAGGGACAACCAAGGAGGCAGGTTACTGACGTCGGCGACAAGTTCGCAGGCGCACCCCGACTACCCAACGGGATCGTGTTTTTATCTCCGTGAGTGAAATGATATCACGCTTGCGGAGTTGAATAGAGCGTGGGTGGGTCAGTTTTAGAACACTTGAGCGCGGCGTGTGTTGGCACTGCGCCGGAAGATGCCATGCCCAGTGGATGACAGCGCGTCTCCAGTTGGTGCCATGTTGGCAGATGTCAGCACGGCTTCCAGTTTCTGCCATGTCGGCAGATGTCAGTGCAGCGCTAGATGATGCTGTACCCAGCTGCCGTCAGAGCTTCTGCCGCTTTGTTGAAGTTGTCGCTCTTCACCAGGATGTAGTCGGTGTTGTACGTGGACACGGCAAAGATGCCGATACCACTTTCCGCAAGGACGCCCGAGATGCGCGATAGGATGCCGATGAGCGAGAAGTCGAGGACTCCCTCGATGCGGAAGCCCTTCCAGCCGTCTTCGCGCTCGAGCGTTTGGGCTGGTGCATCGCTCGTCAAGCACACGAGCGAGATTTCCTCGTCCGTCTTGCCGATGAAGAAGAAATCGCTGTCCAGATTGATGTCAGCCATCGACGCGACCTTGCAAACGGTCAGCTCGTGTGGCAGCTTTTTCAGTTCCATGGCAATCCCTTCGTGATGCTCCGTGGTCTGCTCGCATTGTATGATGTCGACATGATTGTCATCAAGCACGGGCAGTGCGTTGCGCAGTCGCAATTCGGCGATGCAACGTGGCCGATTGTTCACACTGCTAAAGGGGAGAAACATGGATGCCAACACCACATTCACGATAAAGCCAATCGGATGGGTCGAGTCTTCCTATGAAGGCGGTCCAGCTGCGGATGTCAAGGCGACGATTGAGCTTTTCCCGGCATATGCAGAAGGCGCCGTTGATATCAAAGCAGGTGACAGGTTGATGGTGTTGTTCTACTTCGACCGCGCTTCCGAGGAGCTGCTCACCGTTCCGCTCATGGGTAACGGACCTTTGGTCGGCGTGTTCTCCTCGCATGCTCCCATGCGCCCGAATTCCATCGGCGTCACGGAAGTCCAGGTGCAAGCTGTTGACGGGCTTCGCTTGCTAGTCAGGGGCGCAGACATGTTCGATGGAACGCCCGTCCTCGATCTCAAGCCTGTTCCGACCCGTACAGAACGCTAAAAGGCGAGAACTGGTTGCTTTTGAGTGAGTGTTTGGGTGCGCGGATGCCCGAAATCACGCGTTTGCCCAAACACCTTTTTCAAGACGTCGAGGAGAGGGATTAGCATCGTTTTCTTTGCGCCAACCGTCTTTGTTGTCAAAATCACAACAAGGGGATTACGCTCGAAAAACGAACGGCTGGCTTGCATAATCAGGGACGTTTCGCCAGGTGATAATGGGTTAAATGCCAAGACGGCCTTGGAAACTATTGCCAAGACGAGCTTGAAAGCAACAGTGGAAGATCTTGAAAGTGACGGCAGGGCGAACCTGGAGGTAGCAACAAGACGACCCTGATAGATAGCAACAAGAGACGACCCTGGTAAGTAACAGTAAAGCGACCCTGGAACCGATGTCATGGATAACGAACTCATTAAGCAGCGTGCCAGCGAAAGAATAAGCACCGGCATTCTCAACGTATTTCAAAACGCGCAGAACGGGGTGGCGGCAGCCTTTGCCCCAATAACTGAATGGTCAAAAAGCTGGGCATTGGGTCTGGGGGTCCGTGCTTGCCAATTGTATTTCGTTGTCGTGCTGGCTGCGGCTCTGGCTTATGCATTCGCTACGAACCCTGGGGATTTCGCCTACGATTTCAGCCTCGTGCACGGGTTCGTCACGGCTGCACTTTGCGCGGTGTGCATTTGGCTGTTCCAGAAGCACGCGCGTGAAGCGCGCACGTTCGGCATTGCCGCCGCTGTTGCTTGCGTTGTGCTGTCTGTTACCGACGCGTTCTTGTTTGGTGCGTTCGACGTGGTAGCTGGCCGTCTGGGAACGCCTGCGACGATAGCCATCCTGGTCGCCCAATACTTGTGTGCGGCTGCGGTGGTTTTCTACCTGGCCACTTCGGTCACGGCGCGATACGTTCTCGACCAGCCGCTCGACCGCACGCCGACCGCGCACGTGGGACACAGCTTCGACGCTCCGCTTAAGCAGCGTGTGCGCACGTGGCCGTTCTGGCGCGACCTCGGCATCTATTTCATCGTGTTCTCGTTCGCGGGGCATTGGGCTGAGATGTTGTTCTGCTACAACATCTACCTGGGTGTTTTCATGGGCGACGTCGACTTCTCCGAAGTCATGCTCTGGCATCAATGGCTGTTCCCGTACTTTGCCGAAGGCGTGGCCGTCGTGCTCATCGTCGTGCTGCTGACGCCCGTAAAAGAGTGGCTGCTGAAGAAGTTTGGCGGGCGCGTCCTTCCGGCAGTGCTCGTCAGCATCGTCATCACGGCTGCCGTGTGCACGACCATCGACTTCACGTGCGGCATGATCTGCAACCAAAACTACGAGGTGTGGGACTACCGCGCGCTTCCGTTCAACTTCATGGGGCAGGTGTGCTTGCAGAACTCCACCGTTTACACGGTGGCGGCGTCGCTCATCCTGTGGATCTTCTACCCGCTGATGGACCGCGGTCTGCGCCGCATGCCGCGTTTGTTCACTGACGGGCTATTCTTTGCCTTGTTGGGCGTGTACGCCTTCAGCGCGCTGCTTCACTTCATGTACGTGGGTGACGCTGGTCTGATCGTCGGCGATTTCGTGATGAAACCCGAATAGTGTCCGTGTCAGGGGGACGGTCATCTTGGCACAAGAATGAGTCGGCGCCCTGGCTTTTGATGCGTGGTGCACAATGAGTCAGTGCCCTGGCCCCTGACTCATTGCGTACATCCTTGTGTCAAGAAGACCGTTCCCTGACACAAGCGCAACTTGCTTGCTCACTCACTCAACGCAGTCAGGGTTTGGCGTGCTGCGATTCCGATGCGGCTTGTTGCGAGCGCCTTAGCGGTGATGATGTCCTCGATGCTGTTGAACGTCCTCAGCGTCGATGTAATGCCGCCCAGGATGAAGGAAAGCTCGAGCTTCGTCTCATCGGGAAGCTCGTCCCACGTGGTTCCGGTGATTTGCATCCAACAATCCTTGATGGACTCTTGAATCGTGGCTATCAGCATGGGCGAGCCGCTGCGCATCGCCAGAATCACCTTCCTGAAGCGCTCGTCGAGGCCTTGTTCGGCGATGCGTTCAACGTTTATCAGCTCGGGATGGGCGAACAACGCGATTATCTGCATGGCTGCTTCAATCGAATAGACTTCCGAAACGGCGCTTTTGGCCACGTGCTCGACCGAGTCGAAATAACGGTAGATAGTGTTGTGGTTGACCTGCGCCTTCGATGCGAGCCCCTTGACCGTGATGCTGTCGTAGGGTCCTTCTGCAAGCATGCTCCAGAACGCGTCGATGATGCGTGTCCTCGCATCGGGGCCTGCCTGGTCTTTTCTCGGTCGTGCCATGTTCACCCTATAAAACTAGACGAGAATTCTATTTGTTCTCTTTAAGTATAACGCTTGCGTATTTACAATTCGAATCAGAAGCAGAGAACGGGGGAGCCTATGCTCGAGACAGGATGTCACGACGGTTCGGCCATCGTGTTCGCAGGCGTTTGCCAAGCGTTCGGCAGGAAGACGCCCTTTGCCGACATGCGCAAGACAGTGCTCGACGGCATCGATTTCGAGGTTCCGCGCGGGCAGATCGTTTGCCTGCTCGGGCCGAGCGGTTGCGGGAAGACCACCATGGTCGACCTCATCATCGGCAACACCATTCCCGTGGCGGGGTCGGTGACGGTGCTCGGCGAACAGGCCCCTTACCCGCATGCCCGCAAGAAGGTGGGCTACATGCCCCAAGACGAGGCGCTTTACGACGATATCACTGCTGAGGAAAACCTGCGATTCTTTGGCGCTATGGTCGGCTTAAGCGGTGCGCGATTGTCGGACCGCATGACCGAGCTGCTCCAGTTCGCAAAGCTCGAGGATGATCGCAAGAAGCTAGTGTCCCACTATTCCGGCGGCATGAAGCGCCGGCTGTCGCTTGCTGTTGCAATGCTGCACGAGCCGGAGCTGCTCGTGCTCGACGAGCCGACCGTCGGCCTCGACCCCGCGCATCGGCGCGTCATCTGGGACGAGTTCGACCGGCTGGCTGCCGAGGGGACGACGATCCTGGTGACCACGCACATCATGGATGAGGCAGCTCGTTGCCATCGCATCGTTATGTTGCAAAACGGTCGAATCATCGCCCAGGGAAGTCCGGCGGATATCCTGGCGCAAACTGGGACCTCCGATTTGGAGTCGGCATTCCTCGCACTCGACGTGGAAAGTGAGCCTGGAGCAGGAGAGGGGTCCGATGCGGGAAAGGAGGCCACCGATGCGTAATGTGTTAGCCATAGCCCGCCGCATCCTCGTACAGTTCGCGCATGACAAGCGCACGCTCGGCTTGCTGTTCGTGGCCCCGATAGTGGTGCTCTGGTTGCTCACCGTCCTGCTCGGTCAAGGGGAGTACGAACCCAAACTTGCCGCGGTCGATCTTCCATCCGAATTCGAGACGTGCTTGGTCGAAAAGGACGCGACCGTCACGATCGCCGACATGAACGAAGCGGAGCGCATGCTGCGTGCCAACGAGGTCGATGCCGTACTGTACTGTACAGGCGAGGAAGGTGACGAACTGGTGGTCTGGGCTGAAGGGTCCGACTCCACGAAGACGTCCGCATCGCTTCGCGTGGCAACTGAGGCGCTGGCCGACATGCGCGCCGACGCAGCTGACAGGATGAAGGCCGATGTCGAGTCGAAGCGTGCCGAGATTGAGGACCTCAAGCTGCAAGCCGAGCAAAAGCGCCAAGAAGTTCTGGACAGGACGGATGAACTCCGCTCGGCGTTCGACGACGTGCCCGATGCGCTCAAACAGCAACTGGGCGTAAGCGAGGAAGACCTGGACATCGCTGCTGAGTTCGACGATATCGAGTTCCCCAACTTGGATGATTTCGGGTTCGACCTGTCTGATTATCTGCCCGTGTCGAGCGTGGAGGTTTCGTACCTTCACGGGAACGACGAATGGAAGATGTTCGACTTCTACGGGCCTGTGTTCATCGGCATTTTCCTATTCGTGTTCGTGTTCATAACGAGCGGCATGTCGCTGGTCAACGAGCGCAGTGCGGGAACCATGAAGCGTTTCCTCGCAACTCCCGTGAAGCCTGCGGAGGTCCTTGGCGGCTACACGCTGGGGTTCGGAGTTCTGGCGCTCGTGCAGTCGGCGATTATCGTGCTGATTGCCCTCACGCTTATCGGGTTCCCCTGTGAGGGGAACGTCGCCCTGGTCGTGCTTACCGCGGTTTCGCTCGCCATCGTCAGCGTGACGTTGGGCTTGTTGGTGAGCGGCTTGGCATCGAGCGCGTTCCAGGTTATCCAGCTGATGCTGCTGTTCGTCGTTCCGCAGATTCTGCTTTCGGGGCTTTTCGACCTTTCTGCCGCACCTGGATGGCTTCAGGCTATCAGCGCCTGCTTGCCACTTACGTATGGCGTGGACGCCCTACGCGCAATTATGTTGCGCGGTGCTGGCTTTACGCAGATAGGGCTCGATTTGGCCGTCGTGTGGGGCTTTGCCATTGCGTTCTTCGTGTTGGCATCGATCGGCTTCCGCAAGAGGAGGGCGGCTCGCTAATCTGAAAGCAGCGAAGCTTTCAGGTGGTTTAAAGGCTGGTTCGCTAAGGTTCTGCCAAACCCGATTAGAAGTAACCGGCTACGGCAGAACGGAGGAGCCATGAACACACTAGAAATCACCCATAAGAAAGGCACCGTTCTCGATGGTATGGGAACATCGCTCATGGCGCTGCTCATAGGGCTTGTTCTCATGCTATGCCTCGCCCCGTGCGCGTTGGCTCATAGCGATGCCGGCACTACTCACAGTTCGGGCGAACCAGGCGTGGCGCACGAATACGCGCGAAGATAATTGTCTGGATTGAACTCTGAGAATGGGCAGAGGGCGAAATGAACGGGGGACGGGTTTGGTGTTCATCTGAACACCAAACCCGTCCCCCGTTCATCCGAACACAGAAAGCCGCCGCGCCTGGAAAGACGCGGCGGCTTGTTTTGCAAGAACCCTTAGGGCTTAGGCCTTGTTGATGTCGGTCAAGCTCATGTTCGGGATGCGGCGCAGGGAGATCTTGCCCATGACGAACGCGAGCACGGAACTGCCTATGATGCCGGCAATCACCGCTTTGGCATCGATGGCCTTGACGAACGATGCCGTCGACGGCTCGATGGAACCAACGGTGATCGAGCCCTCGATGCCCTCAAGCGACTTAGCATCGTTCTTGACCAGCGGCATCTTCAATGTGATTCGGTACTGGATCCTCAACGACGTCGACAAGTCACCGGAGGAAATCACAGACATCATCTTCGCAATGACCACGAAGGTCGCTTCTGGGTAGTGGGTCTGAGAGGGTTTGGTTGCTGCATTTCGAGTTGGAAAGCAGAGGTGCCGCTCGCTTATTTCGCGAGGCAGACGCAAGCGGGGTCCATTTCCTTTTGCGATGCGCGAGTTCTTATTTCTCAAGGCAGACGCAGGCGTCGCAGATGGGGTTGTCGCCTGGCACCTTGAGAGGGCAGCGATAGATGGTTCTTCCGTCGAGCTGTTCCACAACCACGCCAGCTCGATCGATTGGGTGCAGGGGTCTGCGCGCCACGAACGCGAGGTACAGGCTGGCGAGCACAATCCACTTGTGGCCTTCAGGGTTGTCTGACATGTATTCGTCGAGGTAATCCTGCAGGTAACGAGCGAGGTTTTCGGCAGCTTGCAAGTCGACTTCTAGTTCGAGTTGCACGTGCTTGTCGGCAGCTTCAGCCGCATTGGGCGCCATGCACAACGCGCGCATTTCAAGCAGTGCCTCGCGGTTGTGGCTGTTGATCGTCAGCGACGGGTCGCAACGGTCGAGCGCATCCCATTCGGCATGCGTGATTTGCCCACCGAGCTCTTTGCAAAACTCCCTTGTGTTCATATGCGTAGTTTAAGGCAGCGTGAGACAAAGGGGAGGGTCGATACCTCACGGATTGAAGCTGGTATTCTGCAGAAATCTTTTTGAAAAGAGCTTTATGTGCGTTTCCGGTTTGTAAGTCGACAGAAGTCTTTTGCAAAAGGCTGCTGGTTTAACACGAATCAGTGTCTTGCCGAGATTCGGCTGCAAAAAAGTTGAGGATATGACTCGAATCTGCAAGTCGGCGCTGCATGTCTGCAAAAAATTTAAGGATATGACGAGAAAAAATCGTGAGCAACTCTGTGAGCTGGGATTTTCTAGATTATGCGCGATTCGCAATAATAAAAACGAATCATATCTTCGACTTTTTTGACACACTGGTTTTCAAAAGTGCGATTTTTAATCAAAAGCTCCACTTTTTTGCAGAGCGACAGCGAGGAACCGGGCACGGCAAGCAAAGAACCGAAGACAGTGAAACCGCCTCGGTTCTTTCCGATAGCTTGATAAACCTAGATTGCGAATCCGACATAAGAGGAGAAGGCCTCGTATGCCCTAACGTCGTCACAAGCTAAACGCGGACGCCCTCGATTACGAAATCGCCCTTGTTCGACTTGACGTCAACGTGCAAGTTGTCACCTGACACGGTGCCCACAGCGGTGAATTCGATATTGCCCATCAACTTGACCTTGCCCGACCCCTGAGCGGTGAAGGTGTCGCCGTCGACTTGCCCTTCCATGTGCTTCTTACCGATAACGGGCGCATCGATGTCTGCGAATGCGGTATTGCCCTCAGCGCGCAAGACAATCGTGCCTTCCTTGCGGCCGAACGGAACGTCGACTTCAAATTTATACTTGCCATCAATCATTTGCGGTCTCCAAATTTGCTGGGCATTCCTATGACTGCGCATATAGTAACCGCAAACCGAGCCATTCGCACTGTAGGTTTTCACAATGCGCAATATCCAACTTCGGTGTAAGTAGTCAGCGGGGGAGGCCAACGGGCTCGAACTGGTGGCTCGCGATCACGAAGATGAACAGCCGAGTCTTACGGAATTCCTAATGCTCGAAGCCGCTGGAAAATGTCCAATGTTTAAAGGCGCCGTAGATTCCTGATGCACGAAGCACGCTGGTGATATCGTATGTGCACCTACGGCGCGATAGCACAACCGGGCAATCGCGCAAGCGGCGAACAGGACGAACGTGAGAACGAGAGAACGAGGTGCGACGTGTGGGAAGAGCTGATGCCCTTACTCAGTCAGGTTCCGATTACCACAATCATTGACTATCTCGGCGTGATGATCGGCGTCATTGCGGGAACACTCTACGCAATCGACCGCAAGATGGACACGCTCGGAGCGGTGGCGCTCGGCATAGTGACGGGTTTCGGTGGCGGAATCATCCGCGACCTGCTTCTGCAAGACCAGGGCATATTCTTCATGGAGCACCCGCTCGTCATTTTGGCGGGGATCTGCCTGAGCGTGGTCTTGTCGTTGCTCAGGCGCTACTTGCCCGATTTCTACAAGCATCTGTTCTACATTGATGCGTTCTTGATGGCATGGTACGTGTTGGCGGGTGCAGCAAAGACGTGGTTTGCCGGCGCAGGTCCGGTCATCACGGTCATTCTGGGAAGCGTCACGGCTGTTGGCGGCGGTGCGATGCGTGACATCTGCACAGGGGACACGCCGAAGGTGTTTTTGCCCGGCAAGTTCTACGGAATCTCGAGCGTTTTCGGCGGTATTGCCTATATCGTGCCGCTTGAGCTCGGCTTGGGGCAGGACATCGCATCGGTTCTATGCGTGGCGGTTGGCTTCGGCTTGACGGTGCTAAGCGAGCACTTCGGCTGGCATACGCATGGCGGGTTGGACAGCTCCTGCGATGAGCACGAGGAATGCGATTAGTGCGACGACCATGACGACAAAGGCGACAACGGGGGCGAGCTGTATTAGCTGCTCTAGGCAATGCTAAACTGCGAGTGAAGGCGTTGCGGGATGAAGGCGTTGCGAAAGGATGTCGTCATGGGCAAGAAGCTGGGGAACCTCATAAAGGCCGCGCGCACCGATGCGGGGCTCACGCAAGAGCAGCTGGCCAGGAAAGTGAAGGGC
>CACZAR010000067.1 GCA_902779135.1 uncultured Coriobacteriaceae bacterium
GCACTCCCAACCATTGTCAGCGATGAGCTGCTCGAGAGCAGCACCTGCCGTGTCCTGCTCGATTGAGCGGGTATCGGAGCACGTCACGATCGCAAATCTCAAGTCTGCCATTAGAGCAGCACCTCCTCGGGAATGTCGAGCAACACGCAATCGACGGTGTCGCCCGCTTCGAATTTACCAGGACCTTCGGGCAAGACGATGAAGCAGTTCGAGCGTTGGATGGGGCCGAACAAGCCAGAGCTCTGGTTCTTGGCGAGCGTAACCTCGTACTCCCCCGCCTCGTTCTTCGTGAGTGTGCCGCGGTTGAAGATGCGGCGCGGGTCCTTCTTCTTGGCGGGACCCGTCAGTTTCGCCGTGATATGCGGACGCTCGAAATGCGAGTATCCCTGCATCTTGCGCAGAGCCGGGCGGATGATCATCTCGAAGCCGAGATAGGCTGCCGCCGGGTTGCCGGGCAGGCCGAACACGGGTGTGCCCTCGACGATGCCGAACGTCTGGGCCTTGCCAGGACGCATGTTGACGGTGGTCATGAGCAGCTCACCTGCATCGTCGACGACCTTTTTGATGAAGTCGTAGTCGCCGTTGGCAGCACCGCCGCTCGTGACGACGAAGTCGAAGTCGCGCGTGCACTCGAGCACAGCCGCCTTCAACCCCTCGAAATCATCTGCCGCAATGGGACGAATTTCAGGAATGGCGCCTGCATCGATTGCGCAAGCTGCGAGCGCATAGCTGTTCGAATTGCGAATCTTGCCTTGCGTGGGAACCTCGGTGGGATCGACCAGTTCGGAACCGGTCGCAATGATGGCAACGCGCGGACGGCGGTAGGTCTTGCAACGCGTCACGCCACAACCCGTCAAGAAGCCCACACCTGCTGAGTGGACGACCTCGCCCACATGCACGATGACCTCGCCGGCTTTGGCTTCCTCGCCCGCTGCGCGGATGTTGTCGCCCACACCTGCAGGCGCCGTGAACGCCACGCGGCTGCCTTCACGACCGTCACCCGAAACGATATCGACGATTTCGTACTTCACACAGGAATCAGCTGCATCGGGAAGCGGCGCACCGGTCATGATGCGCACGCACTGGTCGTCGGCAAGCTCGCCCTCGTAGAAGCTGCCTGCAGGCACTTCCGCGATGACGTCCAGCTCGACGGGATTTTCGGGACTTGCATCAGCAAGCTGAGACGCACGCATGGCGAAACCATCCATCGCCGAATGTGCGAACGGTGCGATGTCGATATCGCTCGCCAGATCCTCTGCCGCCACGCGCCCGATGATATCGAGCACGCCTACCTCTTCAATCTCGAGAGAGCTCACATGCGAAAGCACGAGTTCGCGAGCATCCTCGAGGGAAATCATTTCGGGAATAGCCACCGTGTTTCTCCTCATTCACAACGATTTGGTACAAAACGCAACAAAAAAGTTGCGCCCCGATAAAACGGAGCGCAACCATCATACGCTATTTATCTCGAAACGAGAATGTTTCTTTTAGCGTTTAATGTTGTAGAAGGCGGACATGCCGGCGTAGACAGCCTGCGTCTCGAGCTCTTCCTCGATGCGGAGCAGCTGGTTGTACTTGGCAACACGGTCGGAACGGCACGGAGCGCCGGTCTTGATCTGGCCGGTGTTGCAAGCCACGGACAGGTCGGCGATCGTGGTGTCCTCGGTCTCGCCGGAGCGATGCGACATGACGCAGGTGTAGCCATGGGTCTTGGCCAGCTCGATGGCCTCGAGGGTCTCGGTCAGGCTGCCGATCTGGTTGACCTTGATGAGGATGGCGTTGGCGCAGCCGAGCTCGATGCCCTTGGCCAGGCGCTGAGAATTGGTGACGAACAGGTCGTCGCCGACGAGCTGCACGCGGTCGCCGATGCGGTCGGTGAGCTTCTTCCAACCATCCCAGTCTTCCTCGGCCATGCCGTCCTCAATCGAGATGATCGGGAATTCGTTGACGAGGGCCTCCCAGTAGTCGACCATCTCGTCGCTCGAGAGCTCGCGGCCTTCGCCCGCCAACACGTACTTGCCCGTCTCGGCGTTGTAGAACTCGGTGGAAGCCGGGTCCATGGCGAACATGATGTCGGAACCGGGCTTGTAGCCAGCAGCCTCGCAAGCCTTCATGATGTACTCGAGCGGCTCCTTGTTGGTCTTGAAGTTGGGGGCGAAACCGCCTTCGTCGCCTACGCCGCCGCCCAGGCCAGCATCATGCAGAACCTTCTTCAAGGTGTGGTAGATCTCGGCGCACCAGCGCAGAGCCTCGGCGAACGTCTCAGCGCCAACCGGCATGATCATGAATTCCTGGAAGTCGACGTTGTTGTCAGCATGTACGCCGCCGTTGAGGATGTTCATCATGGGAGTGGGCAGCAAATGAGCGTTCGGACCGCCAACATATTTGTAGAGCGGCAGAGCTGCTTCCTCAGCAGCTGCACGAGCGGTTGCCAGCGAGACGCCCAGGATGGCGTTGGCGCCGAAGCGGCCCTTGTTGTCAGTGCCGTCGAGGGCGATCATGGCATCGTCGATAGCGCGCTGGTCGTCGGACTCGTAGCCCACGAGCTCATCGGCAAGCTCGGTGTTCACATGCTCGACCGCAGTCTGGACGCCCTTGCCCATGTAGCGGTCCTTGTCGCCATCGCGCAGCTCGACAGCCTCGAACGCACCGGTCGACGCACCGGACGGAACCATCGCACGCCCCATGGCGCCGCTTTCAAGGGTGACTTCCACCTCGACGGTGGGGTTGCCGCGGGAATCGAGAACTTCGCGACCGTACACATCGATAATCATGCTCATGTGGTGCCTCCTTGGGGCGATTGGTTACTAAGCGTTTCTATGATAGCACTCGTCACATATGCTTCAACGATGCTTCGGTGGAAATCGAAGCATACAGGTCAACGGCTGTTCACTGTGACCGACTGTCGCACAGGCGATGTGCTTCGATAAAGTGTGGAATGCCCGCTGGCTTGACGGATTTATGCTGTTGAACGTTCTTTGGTGTGATAGTCGTACGGCTCCGGATACAAGCTTCCCCGGGTAATTGGCACGAACCCCAGTTCATCTTGAATCAAGATGATGAACGGTATGGCAAACCCTATGGGGAAGATGGTCAAGTTCCCAACACACGACAACGCGAACACCACAGCGTCGACCTCGGGGTACATCAGCGCAACCGCTGGCGTAATGATCAGCGTTTCGACGCAAGCACAAACGAGGATCGAAACTATGAATAACGCAACCGCGCGCCTGCTTCGCAGGTTGAACTGCTTCTTTCTTATCTGAGTCCAATACAAGTACATCAAATAGGGATAGACGAAGTTGCCGATGAAGCCTGCAATCGAAGACCACCGCAGGCTGTCCGATGCTATGTCGCTGATGACATTGCCCACCGCAAACGCGAAACAACCCGGCAAGCCGAAAAAGATGCCGTATACGGGCATGAGCATGCACACCGGTCGAACATCGGTGAATCCAGGAATGATTGCAAGCGCCTTGAATGGCAGTGAGATTACCAGGTAGACCACGAGCAAAATGACGAACAACGTCGCATTGCGCGCGAAGGTGAACCGAATGCGCAAAAGAAGCGCCGATACAAGATCGGGCATGCGCTTTGCGTGGACATGCCAAATGGACTCGGAGACCGCCGCGCTAGGCTCTTCGACAAGCTCTTCCCACCCTTTGCCAAATGGAGCGATCTTCACCAAGCTGCCCACGATGACCAGCATGCATCCGATAACGATGGCTGGCGTGAGCTCGACACGATCGACAATTCTGCTCGGAAGGCATGTCGCCCAAATGGTTGCGAACACGATCTCAGTCGAATAGATGATCGTGGAATGGACGGCAGTGGCTCGTCGTTGCGCGAAGATGTTGATCACGGTCGCAAACGCAACGACGAAGTAGCCGAGAATCACGTAGACGGCAATGAGTTCCGCCGTCCAGGGCATTGCCATAAACGTCAAAGGCTCCATAACGCACCAGGGAATGAACGTTGCGGCAGCGCTGCAAAACGTTAATCCCGCTGCAAGCGTCACAGCTTCGTGCTCTTGCGCGTAGTCGTTCAGTTTCACAATGAACACAGCGCGAAGGATGCAGCTCACGATCATAATCACAATGCCCGGCGCTTGCGCATGTTCGAACGATGGATACATCGCAATTGCAATACCAGCAGTTACGTATATCACCGAGACCCACGTGCGCGTATCGACGCCGCGCCGTAAAACGAACAACAGAACAGGCAATACCACCGCTGTCATTGAGAGCGTGAATGCGCTTGCCGAAACGTCGAAGTAATCAATCCCCTCTTCGATCAACACGTTGTATGTGGCATACAAAACGCCGAGCAGCGCAATCCTACGCGCCAACACAAATCCATCGCGCTTGAATGTCGCAACGATCCTTCTGTAGAAGCATGCACCGAGCAGCAGTGCGGCGATGAGCGATGTGGTGCAGTTCGTAGCGAACGGGTTCACTTCTTTTGGCACAAGCGCCAGCAAGACAATCTCGCATGACCAGCACAGCGTCACTGCCAACAGGCAGATATTCGCTTGCATGTTATTCATGCAACGCATGAGCCCCTGCTAACCTCGCTCTTCTCGTCTTCAATACTTATCGATCTTGCCAACTATTGATCATCGTACGAGATTATAGGAAATTCACCACCTCATATGGACGAAAGATCATCGGTTAGTCGTTTTGCAATGGTCGCAGCAAAAGATAGCTACGCTCTTTCGAGCTTCGCCCGCATGGCAAGACTGCGCGGGGTGTCCATGCCATCGAAATGCACCTCATAGGCGTTGCGCTCGGTGTCGATGCCCACAACCGTGCCTATGCCGAACACGAGGTGCTTGACGCGCGACCCCACCTCAAACACAGGCCCTGCCTCAGCCTGGTCGAGCTGTGCATCGCGAACGCGCATGTAGGCACGGGCGTCCTTGACGAGCGAATCCTCGAGCGGTGTGACGAAATCGATTAAATCAGGGTCGATGTCGAGAACAAAACGACTTGGATAGCGAGGCATACCATCGTGGCTCGTACCGTCGGCGCACGTGAGGAACAGCCGTTTCTCGGCGCGCGTGATGGCCACAAACGCAAGACGGCGCTCTTCTTCCATAGCTTCGGTAGTCTTCGTCTTGCGCGAAGGGATGACGCCTTCGTTCATCGCGCAGAAAAACACGTGCGGGAACTCGAGGCCTTTTGCCGCGTGAATGGTCATGAGCTTGACCTTGTTGGACGAAAGCCCCCTGTCGAGGTTCGTCATCATCGACACGTGCGCCAGGAAGTTGTCGGGCGTTGCTTCCTCACCGCAAGTTGTCTCGAACTCGTAGACGGCTTGGCGCAGCTCGGCCAGGTTGTCGAGGCGCTCCTGACTGCCTTCGGTGCGCAAGGCCTGCTCGTAACCGCTCTTGTCGAGCAGATCGGCCAGCAGCTCGGAAGCCGGGCGCTTGTCGGCCTGGGGCGAGAAACGCTCGATGAGGTCGACGAACTCACGGGCCTTCGTGCCCTTCATGATGGCGTTGTCGAGGTTGTCACACAACGCGCGGAACAGCGACATGCCATTGCCTTCGGCGTATTGGCGCAGGAACTTCATGCGGCGTTGGCCCAGATTGCGCCGCGGCACATTCGCAATGCGCTCGAACGACAAGTCATCGCGAAAGATGACCATGCGCAGATATGCGAGCGCGTCCTTGACCTCTTTTCGGTCGAAGAACTGCACGCCACTGTAGATGACGTAGGGAATTTGCTCTTTGACGAGCGCTTCCTCAATCGAACGCGATGCGTAATGGGCGCGGTACAGCACACAGATGTCACGCAGCTGCACGCCTTCGCGCACGAGATCTTCAACCTGACTTGCAATCCAAGCAGCCTCGTCGGCAGAACTCTTCGCGTGATAGCAGAGCGTTTTGGGTCCCGGACCGCTCATGGCGGTGAGGCTTTTCGGCATGCGATGCCTGTTTGCGCTGATGAGCGAGTTCGCCGTCATGGTGATTTGCGGAGTCGAGCGATAGTTCTCGTTCATCATGACGGTGTGCGTGCCAGCAAAGCGCTTGTCGAACTCGAGAAGGTACTTCACGTTGGCCCCACGCCAGGTGTAAATAGTCTGATCGGGATCGCCGACGACGAACAAGTTGCCGTGATAACCGGCGAGCACTTCCATGAGTTCGTGTTGAAGCCCGTCGATGTCTTGGAATTCGTCGACCATGATGTATTCGAGACGCTTCTGCCATTTGAGGCGCAAGTCCTCGCGGCGACGGAAAATCTCGAGCGTGAATATGATCAGGTCGTTGTAGTCGAGGCCGAAGCATTTCTTCTGTTGATAGAGATAGCCGTAGAACAGGATGTCGTCGGGCTTTTCGGCTAGATCGTACTTGAGCTTGAGTGCCTCGGGCGAAAGATCGATCAGGTCGAGGTAGTAGCTCTTCTCGGTGAACGTCTTGCGGATCTCGAACATGTCGCGCGCACGGGCGAACGAGTAATCACGCAACGTGAGCCCACGCTCGTCGTAAATGATCTGCAACATGGCATCGATGTCGGAATTGTCGAGCACCAAGAAGCTTTTGGGGAACGACACTGCCGCCGCATCTTCTTGCAGCACCGACACGCAAAAACCGTGGAACGTGTTGACGTAACCCGTGTCGGCATCGCCCGTGAGGCGGCGGATGCGCTGACGCATCTCATTGGCCGCCTTGTTCGTGAACGTGACGCATAGGATATTGCCAGGCATGATGCCCAGGTCGTTGACGAGATATGCGAACCGCTGCGAAAGCGCTCGCGTCTTACCCGAACCAGCACCGGCAATTACGCGCACGTAGCCCTCGGTCGTCGTGACCGCCTCGGTTTGCGAAGGGTTCAACCCCTCGAGAGCACTCATGTCCTGAGAGTTTTCCATAGTACATATGTTCGTCTATTGAGCGCTGCCAGTCAAGCGGATACTTGCAATCCGCACAAGGCAAATTGCAGCAAGAATCACTTTCCCCGGAGGAAATCGATTTCCCGCGGGGAACGTGATCGTCGAACCGATTTCCTGGAGTGAAAACGATCATCGGAGAAGCGACCATAACCCTGCGGAGAGTGCGGTCGCTTGAGCATTCGCAGAATCATTTTCCCCAGGGGAAGTGATTCTGACTATACTTGAACGATGGCACGATTCGGCATGACATACATCGCGGGCGAAACGCCCGTGCATCGATGCGATCCACGGATCAAAATTGTCTTGTTGTTTGTGTTCTCGATTGCGCTGCTCGCCGCACCCAGCTGGTGGAGTGTGGGCATCCTCGCAGCAGCGGTCGCTGTAGTTGTAGGGGTAGCGAAGTTGCCATTGTCGGTGATGAACAGCTCGCTTGTCCCCGTATACATCATGGCGGCATTCTCGCTGTTCTTCAACGTGCTGTACTCCCCCGGCCTCGACGGCGTGCTCGCAGGCCTGCTTGTGGCAGTACGCATGGTTGCGCTCATCGCGGCAAGTTTCGTCGTATGCTTCACGACGTCGTCTTCGGAACTGCTGCAAGCCTTCAGGTGGCTTATCGCGCCCTTGCGCCACCTGCATGCGCCAGTTGACGACATCGCGCTCACCCTTGCGCTTTCGGTAAGGTTCATCCCCGTAGTCGAAGACGAGTTCGAACGCATCCGCATGGCGCAGAAAGCGCGCGGCGCCGACGCCACCGGTTCTCTGAAACGCACGCTGGAAGTTTGGAGCTCGGCTTTCATCGCGTTGTTCGTGGGGCTGTTCCGCCATGCAGACAACCTCGCACTTGCTATGGATGCACGCTGCTATGGCGCATCCCCCGAGCGCACTACCCTTCCTGGTTCGGATTGACAATAGGGAAATCGAATAGCCGAAACCATTGGTTCGCCTCGGAACAAACGAAGAACTAGCACGAGAAGCACGCCCCTTGCACGGTTTCAAAGTGAAAATGCCAAAAAATTGACGATGTCTGAAGATTTTTACAGGTGACAAATGTTACCTCTAAAAGACAACCCCTTTGAACTGGTCTTTTAGGAGACATGTATTTCTTAGGGTGCGAAAAATGACCCCAAATCCTCAGATATCCTCGATTTTTTGGCATTTTTACTTGAAAACCGTGCAACGCAAGGCAAAATCGGGGCATCACTCGAAAATGGACGTCGAGCAAGCAGGAACTTGCACTTCGGCAAGACAATCCCTTACACGTGCCGAAGCGGAAACACCCTGCTCAGAGCACATCACGCAATCGATTTCGCCATTGGGCGCTTCGATTCCGAGCTTGCGCAGGTCAACTGCGATAAGCTTCGGCTCGTCAGCACGATTCGTCACCGCAAGCGCTACCCCACCATCGGGCAACGCACGCACGGCAAGCAAAACATCGGAATCGGCAGCAGCACATGCAAGCGTTCCTTGGCGCAGCACGGAAGACCCTTTGCGCAACGACCCAACTGCCTGGTAGAACTCGGTCAGATCTTCCCCGCAATCAGCCCGATTGCCCGCCCATGGAAACGTTGCACGGCAGAACGGGTCCCCACCACCTTGCAATCCGCGCTCGTCGCCGTAGTAAATGCACGGAGCGCCCGGCAGCGCATACAGCAGCGTGACGATCATGCGTTGCAAACGAGCCGCCACCGCGTCCTGGGCAGCCGTAATAGACTCGGTCGCAGCGAGCTGCTTGTTGCGAGGAAGGTTCTTCACTGCACCGCCCAACGCAAGCACACTGCGCATGCGCTCGACATCGTGCGTGGACAGCAGATTCATGAGCACCCGATACAACGGCGCTGGATAATTCGCCTGTTGTTGCCTGAGATGCGCAGCAAGCTGATGCGCATCGATGTCGCCGAGCGCAAACCCAAGCAGAGCAGAACGAAGCGGATAGTTCATCACAGAGTCGAGCGAAAAGCCCAATGCATAGTTGCGCCTAACCCCGTAGCTCGTTTTCGTCGTGGGATCTTCCCAAACCTCCCCGATGACAATCGCCTCGGGATTCGCCGCCTTCACGGTCGACCGGATGCCGGATAGCACGTCATCGGGCAGCTCATCTGCCACATCGAGTCGGTAGCCACGCGCACCTGCAGCAAGCCAATGGGCAAGCACGCCATCGCCCTGCCCTGGATGCCCGAGAATGTAATCCTGCCAAGCCCAATTGCGCTCGTCGACCTCGGGAAGCGTGCGGTCACCCCACCAGCAACGATACGGTACGCCGTTCTCCTGCTCGGTGAAGTCGTACCACGCGCGGAACGGCGACAACTCGCCCTGCATCGCTCCAGGCGCGTCATACGTGCCCCGTGCGTTGAAGTAGCGGCTGTCGTCGCCTGTGTGCGAAAGCACGGCATCCAGCACGATTGAAATACCATGGTCGGCCGCATCAGCTACCAAACGTTTGAAATCCTCTTCGTCGCCGAGCGTTCGAGCGCGCTTCGAAAATTGGATTCAGGTAGAGAACCTCAACGCCGAGCGATTCGAGGTACGGCAGCTTCTCGCGAATGCCCTCGAGCGTCCCGCCGAAAAAGTCAATCGGATCATAGGCTTTCATGGCGGCCTTCAGCGCCTTTTCCTCAGGCGTCTCGACGATCGCTTCCTCATCATCGGCATCTTCATCGAAATCATCATCAGGAGCATCATCGACGGGAGGTTCGCCCAACCATTCGACTGGCTCGTCCCAGGACTCATGCAAGTGCATGGGACGGCCCATCGCTTCATGGTAGGCAAGCCCCTCTTGGCGAATACCCTCCTCGCCCCGCGCGAAACGATCAGGGAAAATCTGGTACATGACCGCACCGGCCATCCAATCAGGCGTTGCAAACGAGGGATCGTAAACGGTGATTTGGAACCCAGGCATGATTTCGGGCAAACCGAACGCACCGCTTGGGCGTCCTGCCAGGCGCCATTCTGCGAACACCCAGCCTGTTTCGCCCCACTCGCCGTCAACGCCGGGAATCACAAGCTCGCCAGCTGTGGAACGACCGTCGGCGCATGGCACGTAATAAGCTATTGCTTCGTCGGTCAGCATCAGGCGGAACGCATAGAACACGACGTGGGGATGCGAAGCAACTTCGACCGTTGCTGCATATCCTGCATCGAGCGGCGCCATCGGGAGTTCGAACCACGAAGAGCCCTCTTCGCAAACCAGCACATCAACCGATGTCACCGTCTCGCGCACTTGCGAGGCAGCACGCAGCAGCAAGCTGACCGCTCCACCGCCGGCAAGCGCACCTTGCGGCGAGCGATCGCCTACGCGGCACGGATCGTGCCCGATGCTCCATTTCAGTAGTTCGTTTGACATGGTTCTATTATACGCTCACCAAAACTCGAGGTCGCCAATGCCGGAATATGCCGTCC
>CACZAR010000068.1 GCA_902779135.1 uncultured Coriobacteriaceae bacterium
GTTGGCCGTATCTACATGCGGCGTATAATTGCCGGGCACTTTGATGCTGAAAGTCAGGCCTTCCGCACCTGCTTCCTTAAGAAGCTCCGCCGCCTTTGCAGGATCATACGGGTATGCATCGACCAGGCTCTCGTCAAAGTACTTCTGGAAACTCGGATAAACCGATGATCCCAGCTTCGCCCCGTGTCCGTCCTCTGTCAGATCCAGAAGTGTATCGATATCGATGGCGTAGCAGAGTGCCTGACGGACTCTCTCGTCATCGAACGGGGCTCTCGCATTGTTCAGGTAGAGCGCCTGCACGAGGTTCATCTCACCCTCGAGCACATTGTAGCCGTTTGACAGGCTGTTTACCTGATCTACGGTCAGGTGAAACGCCATGTCCAGCGCTCCGGAATCCAGCGACTGCTTCAGATGGCTTTCATAGGAAAGGGCGTGCAGCACGTACCCGACCGCGAGTGACGGACGCAGTCTGCCAAGACGGTCAAGTGAGGAAAACAGGCCGGCAAGCCGCTTTTGCATCAACGGCTGTATTGCTGATGCTTGCCTGATCCGCTTCATCATCGTCGGTCCACACGCGTCCGAGCAGGAAATCCGTCGACAGGGCGCGGTTGCGGTTCAAGATGAACGTGCGCAGCAACTCGAACTCGACATGCGAGAGGCGCACGCTCGTGTGCGCCTTGAGCTCGTACGTCTCGGCGTTCAGCTCGACGTCGCCGAACGTGAGATTGCCCGTGCCGTAGTCGGTGTTGCGCCGTGCAAGCGAATGCACGCGCGCAACGAGCTCCTTCATAGCGAACGGCTTGGGAAGGTAGTCGTCAGCACCGGCCATGAGCCCGTCGACGCGGTCATCGACCTCTGCCTTCGCCGTGAGTAGAATGACCGGCGTCACGTCGCCGGTGGCGCGCATCTCGCGCAACACGTCGATGCCGCTCTTCCCCGGCATCATGATGTCGAGAATGACCAGGTCGAACACTTGACTTGCCAGCGCCTCGGAAGCTTGGATCCCGTCATAGCATGTCGTTACCTCGAGCCCCTCGTGCTCCAGCACTACGCTGACCGCCCGGCTCAGGTCGACCGTGTCTTCAGCATACAGAATCTTCAATGCCATGTTGTTTCCTCCAAATGGGTCGGTGTCCTGAAAGTGAGTCGACGCCCTGGCCCCTGACTCATTGTGCACAATGAGTCGGTGCCCTGGCCCCTGACTCGCTCTGGGCTCACGCTCACTGCTCTTCCAAAATCAAATCTCGCAACGCTTGCATCGATACGTCAGTCGACGCCAGCTCATCTGCACAGCGTTTCAGCTCGGCCACGATGAGCCGCTCGTTGGCCGGCGCCTTCTTCTTGTACTTCATGTGATGCTCGAGCGCCGCCCACGTGTCCATCGAGATCGTGCGCAGCTGCACTTCGACGAAGAAGCCACCATCGGCATCGCATCCCACTGGCCTGCGCCCGTCAACCGTTCGCAAGATCATGTGATAGCTGCGATAGCCGTTCTCCTTGGCGTTCTTGATGTAGTCCTTCTCCACAACCACCTCGAACCCGGGAAGTTCTGCGAGAAAGTCACGCACCAGGTAAACATCGCTGCGAAACGCGCAAACCACGCGAAAGCCGATGGCGTCTTGAATCTCGACAAGCGCCGAGTGGGTCGTCTCGGGAAGGCCCTGCCTGCGGCATTTCTCGCGCATGGAGTCCTCGGCCTTGATGCGCGAAAGGCAGTGCTCGATGGGATCGAACTCCATGCCCGCGCTCATGGTGCGGCGCAGTTCGTCAAGCGAGGCGGCAACATCGCTGCGCAGCTGCTCCATCAGTGCAAGGTTCTCGCCGTAAATCGTCTCATCGCTCACGTCCGTGACACCACCCTGACTATTTCGTCAACATTACCTGGCAATCGTAGCATAGCAACGCCAAACCAGTGGAAGCTGCCCCATTTGATTCGATTCTGTTACAGCAACCCCATCCATTGCCAATACGGCACGCTCACGACGAGGGCAAGCATGCAGATGAGCGTGTAAACGACGCAATACTTCGCCAGGTCGGCATGATGTGCCATCTGGCCGTCGACCGAGTAGAAAGCAGCTAGGTATGTTGCGGACTGATAGAGGACGAACCAAGGCGTGATCACGGCATACATCGCGAAACCGACGACCCATGGGTTGAAGCCCACGCTTGCGCAGAGCGGCACGAGGAAGACCATCACGATGTTGAGGTAGGCCATCTCCGAGACGATGAGGAAACGAACCACCAAGGTGATGACCGCTGCGCCCAACACGAACAGATAGGGATTGCCAGCAAGCGCCTCGAATGCGGGACCAGCCACCTGAACGGCCCAATCCTGGATGCCCACTTCCCCAAACACATTGGGAAGGCCCATGGCGATGCCGACGAACACGAGCGGCTCCCATGCGATGTCCTTGCGCAAACCGTCTTTCCCCAAGATTCCGCACGCGATGACGAGCACGAACGCCGCAAGGGCGACGATGTGCGCCGGGATGTGGTGCAACGGCTCGGCCACCCACAATACGACCGTTGCCAAGATGATTGCGCACATCTGCTTCTCATGACGCGACATCGGCCCGAGGGCTTCGCTCTTCTGAGCAGGCTGTGCATCCTTCGAGGCGCCCTCCCCTTTCGGTCGATACAGCAACACGATGGAACCATACGTCAGCACAACGACCACGACGAACCACGGCAGCGCTGCCAAAAGCCAATGCAGCATGTCGAAGCGCGCTTGCACATCAGCGGGCAAAAGCCCTAACAGGCAATAACCGATGACCGACGCGCTGAGAACCGCCGGGGCAACACTGCGAACGCCACAGAACATGGCGAGGAACAGGCCTTGCATGGATTTGCCGAACCGCTCGTAACCGAGCTCGTCGCCGATGCCCATCGCAAGCGGGGTGAGCATCGAGACCTTGGCGGCCATGCTGGGAACGAGCGGGCCGACGATGGTGCCGGCCAACATGAGACCTGCCGCCTGTGCGACGAACGTGTTGGGAAACGTGCGCACGACAGCGAGCGCGATGCGCCTGAGCAAACCCGACACTTTCATGCCAGCCCCTAGCCCAAATGCCGCCAGAAGCAGCCACCACGTGTCGAAGGTAAACGCCGAAAGGGCAACCGACGACTCGACGCCTCCGATGACGGCGAACAGCACAACCATGACGATAGCCGTCGCATATGTCGGCAACACGCTTCCGACCCACCACACGACGGCAAGGATGAGAATCGCCAGGCACCGTATGCCCTGTTCGGTGAGCCCGACATCGGTGGGACATGCGAGCGCGAACGCAACGCCCAGCACAACGCCGAGCACTGCGCATCCGACGCGCTTCATGTCCAATGTGTCTTTAAGAGCGGCCATGGGCGCAATTGTATACCTCTGCGCATTGCGCTGCCGTGAACTCCAGACAGCTTAACAACAACGAATCATTGAATGGGAAAGTGGCACACTGCTCCCAGGGAACTCTGTGCCACTTCAACAACGTTACGAAACCACGTTGACTGGCTGGTCGCCTTCGGCAACACGCGCGATGTTTCTCCAGATGGTCGTCCACGCCCGGCGGAACATGCCCTCGGTCACGCCGCCGATGTGGGGCGAGAGCACAAGGCGGTCGGCCGCATCGCCCTCGAGCTGCGCGAGCGGATGGTCGAGCTGGACGGGCTCGGGCGAAAGCGTGTCGAGCCCTGCACCGCCAATGGCGCCTTCCTCAAGCGCGCGAGCAAGCGCAACTTGGTCGACGATTTCACCACGCGCGGTGTTGATCAGGATTGCGTCGGACTTCATCGACGCCAGGAATTCGGCATCGACCATGTTCGCAGTCTCGGGTGTGACAGGCACATGGATGCTTACGATATCGCATGTGCGCGCCAGCTCGTCGAGCGGTAGGTAGCGCACGTCGAATTCCTCTTCGAAATCAGCCGGGCGGCGGCGATGGTTCCAATAAGCGACATCGCACCCGAACGCATGCAGGCGTATGGCAGTCTGCTGCGCAATGGCACCCATGCCCACAAGACCGACCACACAGTCGCCCAGCTCGCGAATACCTTCGACCATCAG
The DNA here is from genome assembly GCA_902779135.1 of uncultured Coriobacteriaceae bacterium. Classification (GTDB taxonomy): domain Bacteria; phylum Actinomycetota; class Coriobacteriia; order Coriobacteriales; family Eggerthellaceae; genus UBA9715. The sequence goes on from CACZAR010000068.1 coordinate 4,058, forward strand.
GCGTTCTTTCACCTTGATTTGACGGCCCGTGCGCACGGCGGTATCACCTTCGCGCAGATGGCGCAAGCATGCCAGCATGAGCAGCACTGCCTGCTCGGCCACGGCGCCTGCATTCGCGCCAGCGTTGTTGCACACGGCAATGCCACGTTCGCGCGCCGCCGCAACGTCGATGGCGTTGTAGGCAACGCCTTCGGAATGCACGAGCTTCAAGCTCGGAAATGCGTCCATGAGACGCGCACTCACGGGGCTGATGGCGTCGGCCACGATGAAGTCAGCATCGCCCGTCATGGCGATGATCTCATCATCCGTCGCGCCACGCGGTGCCACGACCGTCTCGACTTGCGAGACGATGTCGAGGTCGGGCAAATACTTGTTGAAGCGCTTCTCATCACCGATGACGAGCAGTTTCATGGTGTTCTCCTGTCCGGTCGCAAAGCTTGTTTCCACTTTAACGCTTCGAGGGAGGATTTTGTGTCAAGAGAGCCGTCCCCCAGACGCAATCCGCGCCAAATCAGCCAGAGCGCGAACGGTTGCTTCCACGCAAGCTGGATCGGGGTTGCGACGCACCTCAAGCTCGATGGGAATCTGATCGCTCGTGAATGGAATCGCCTCGCCTGGCGGAACGTGACCTTTGGCGTCAATCGGTACCCGGTACGGCGACGATATCTCGATCTGCAGAGCTGCCACACCGCATTCGCGCGCTATGGCATGCGCTACCGTGTTTGCACCTCGAGCGCCATGGCGCCGATTCAAGCCAACGGTCTTGCCCCGACGCCCCAGATGCTCGCTCAATTGCTCACGCAGGAATCGGCAAGCGAACTCGTCAACACCCGGCATGGCCTTTACGGTGAGACCGTCAGCCGATCCGATTTCTATCGCATCGGGCGCAGCGGCGGGCACGCCATGCAAATCGATAACAGCAACGGCGCCGAGTTCACGCACCATTTCTGCAAGCGCCTGCTTGTATACGCAACGCTCGAACGGATCCCAATTGGGATCGCAAGCATCGTAACGGCTCGCGACGATTGCGCTCGCCCCGGACAATTCGGCCACGACGAGCGCCATGGCGCCCGTGAAGTCATCGGAAGGCTTCACGCGCCCTTCGCGCAACTGAGACACTGCATGAGGCGCAGACACTATGACGGGCAGTTCGCCCTCGACCACGCTAAACGGCAGCGCATCGGTCAATCCTCGGTAATCGTTGACCGAGAACCGTCCAAGCTCGATTTCCGCCATATGCTCGATGAGGTTTTGCATGCTTTCACGTTCTTATGGGACAAAAACCTTTGCCTCGCCGCCCTCTTCCCGTTCCGCTAACCGAGCGTCACGTCGAGAACCATCATGAGCACGAACCCTATCGCAAACGCAATCGTGCCAACATTGCTGTGAATGCCCTCGGACATCTCGGGTATGAGCTCTTCCACAACCACATAGACCATCGCACCCGCCGCAAACGCGAGCAGATAGGGCATCACTGGCACGACGGCGCTCGCCGCAAGAATCGTGATAAAACCAGCAACGGGCTCCACCGCGCCGGTCAGCACCCCGCACCAGAACGTGCGTCCCTTCGGCATGCCTTCAGCGAGCAGGGGCGTTGACACGATAGCCCCTTCGGGGAAGTTCTGGATGGCGATGCCGATTGCCAGCGCAAGCGCCCCTGCTTGAGTCGCGCCACCGCCGGCGAGCCAATCGGCGAACACGACGCCGACCGCCATGCCTTCGGGAATGTTGTGGATCGTCACGGCCAGCACGAGCTTCGTCGTGCGCTTGAGACCAGTCTTTGGCCCCTCATCTTGCAGATTGAAGTGAGTGTGCGGTGTAACCACATCGATGACGAGCAGGAATCCCATGCCAGCAAGGAACCCTACAACGGCAGGCACGAACGAGAGCGTGCCCATCCCCATGTCAACCGCTTCCTCGAGCGCCGGTTGCAACAAGCCCCAAAACGATGCGGCAACCATCACGCCAGCCGCAAACCCCACAAGCGCCTTCGAAAGCCGCAGGGGCATATCACGGCGCAGGAAGAACACAAGCGATGCGCCAAGCGCCGTGCCCAAGAAGGGAATCAGGAGCCCTTGAGCAACTGCTGCGTAATCCATGTTTGCATCGTCCTTCCACGCCGACCGATTGGTCGGCGCCTCTATCGTTCGCCCCTATGGTAAACCAAAGCGAGGGCGCTGCGCTTGCAGGCGATCCGCAGCAGAAAAGCTAACCGATCATGGCTGTGGAGACCAGCACAGCTCAATTGCCATAATGAGTTAACAACTTGTTGAGACGCTATCGAAAAAATCTCAAGAAAGTCGCTTGACTTAAACCATAGTTTAAGTTGCAGAATCCTCTCCAATGACATCAACAAAGTAAAGACATCGGAAAGGAATCGCATCATGGCAGACATCAAACTCCCCAAAATCGCACTGGGCGCATGGGCCTGGGGCAACTCAGGCGGGGCCGACATGCCCCGGCAAGTCGCTGGTTGGCTTGCGGAAAACGCTTAACAGAGGGATTTGCGCGTGAAGGTGAAAAAGGCAGTAAAAGTCGTGCTGGACATCGCGATGGCATTGGTGCTCGTGGCAATCATGACGACTGCGCTCGTGCAGGAGGCTCCCCACGAATGGTTGGGCGTGACGTTGTTCGTGCTCATGGCAATTCACATCGTGCTCAATAGAAAATGGCTGGCTTCAATATTTCGAGGCCGCCACAGTGCGTTGCGCATCGTGCAAATCGTTGTGATCGTTGGGCTTGCTGGGTGCATAATCGGGCAATTCGCGAGCAGCCTCGTGCTCTCGAAGCACGCGTTCGGTTTCCTGCCGGCATTCCCAGGGGCGGGATGGGCGCGAAGCATCCACATGCTCTGCTCATATTGGGCGTTCGTGCTCGCTTTCGCCCATGCGGGACTGCACGCGAGAGCGCCGAAGAACATGGCGCCATGGCAGAAATGGGCGGTCCGCATCATCATCGCGGCCGTGGCATATTTCGGGGCGTTCTCGTTCGCACAACTCGGCTTGTGGCAATACCTCACGGGTCAGGTCCAGTTTGCTTTCGCCGACTACAGCGTCCCCCTCGCGCTCGCATTCGCCCGCTACGCAAGCGTCGCGGTGCTGGTGGCGGGTGTTTTCCATTATGTTCGACAGGGAATTGCATCTATCGGGAAAACAAGATCGCGCGACTAGCCGTTGCGTTTGCGCCGAAGCGAATGGCGCGGGAAAGGTGAAGGATGGAAAAGCTGTACACGATAGGTGACGCGGCCGCAGAGCTGGGCATGCCAGCTTCGACAATCCGCTTCTACGAGAAGAACGGACTGATTCCCAACCAGCAGCGTTCGAGCGACGGGCGGCGCCTGTTTGACGAGGACGACCTCGAGTGGATGCGCTTCGTCGAGCGGCTGAAGGTGTCGGGGATGCCCATCAAGGAAATCCGCGAGTACATCCAGCTGTACATTGAGGGCGATTCGACCATCGAGGAACGTCGCCGCATCGTCTATGAGCGGCGGGCTGCGATCGACGCGCAGCTCGAGGAGCTCAAACTCGCCCGCGATTTCATCGATTACAAGTGCTGGTACTACGACGTGGCGCGCGAGTCGGGCACGTGCGACACACCTAAGAACATGCCCTTCGACGAGCTGCCCGAGCGGATACAGCGCATCAAGGCGAAATGCAGGATCAACAGGTATTAGCAATTAGCCCAAAGGAACCCAAAGAAGGGTATCCCGTTTGGTCCAAGGAAAGAAAGGACACTGAGATGGCAAAGACATTGGTAGCGTACTTCAGCGCAAGCGGCACGACGGCGAAGGTTGCGAAGGACCTGGCGGCAGCGACGGATGCCGACCTGTTCGAGATTGCACCCGAGCAACCCTACACGCGCGCCGACCTGAACTGGCAGGACAAGAAAAGCCGCACCACGATCGAGATGAACGACGAGGCATGCCGCCCCGCCATCGCGGGAACGGTCGCCAACATGGACGCCTATGACGTGGTGTTCGTGGGCTTCCCCGTATGGTGGTACGTTGAGCCACGCATCATCGACACGTTCCTCGAGGGCTACGACTTCGCAGGCAAGACCATCGTGCCGTTCGCCACGAGCGGCGGCAGCGGTCTGGGCCAGGCACCGAAACGCATGCAGAAGTTGGCACCGGGCTCCAAGGTTGTTTCTGGCGGCCTGCTGAACGGACGTCCTTCGCAGGCCGAGCTTGCAGCATGGGCCGAGAAGGCGCTGGAGGCTTAGGCACTATGGAATACGTAAAGCTCGGCCCGTCGGATCTCGAGGTTTCGCGCATCTGCTTGGGATGCATGGGTTTTGGCGACCCGGCCTCCGGCCAGCACAGCTGGACGGTCGGCGAGGACGAGACGCGCACCATCGTGAAACGCGCGCTCGACGCGGGCATCAACTTCTTCGACACGGCCATTGCCTACCAAGGCGGCACATCCGAACAATACGTAGGACGCGCACTTCGCGACTTCGCGCAACGCGACGATGTGGTCGTCGCCACGAAGTTCCTGCCGCGCACGGCTGATGAGATTGCGGAAGGCGTCACCGGCCAGCAGCACATCGCGAGCAGCATCGATTCGAGCTTGTCGCACTTGGGCATGGACCACGTCGACCTGTACATCTACCACATGTGGGACTACAACACACCGCTGCATGACGTGATGGAAGGCCTCACGCAGATCGTCGCCGCTGGCAAGGCACGCTACATCGGCATCGCCAACGTGTACGCCTGGCAGCTCGAGAAAGCGAACGCACTGGCCGAACGCGAAGGGTTCCCCAAATTCGTGAGCGTGCAGAACCACATGAACCTCCTGTTCCGCGAGGACGAGCGCGAGGTGGCGCCGTGCTGTGCCGAAGAGGGCGTCGCCCTCACGCCGTACAGCGCGCTCGCGAGCGGGCGCCTGTCGCGCAAGCCCGGCGAGACAAGCAAGCGCTTCGAGGAGGACTCCTACGCCAAGTTCAAGTACGACGCCACGGCCGACGCCGACGCGCTCGTGATCGAGCGCGTGGCCGAAATCGCAACCACACGCGGCGTCACCATGACCGAGGTGTCGCTCGCGTGGCTGCTCACCAAGGTCGCATCGCCAGTCGTGGGCGCGACCAAACCGCACCACATCGATGGCGCGGTAGCGGCCGTTGACCTGAAGCTTTCCAGCGACGAGATCGCTTACCTTGAAGAACCCTATGTCCCACATGCGATCGTGGGCGTGATGGCACAGAACAAACCGTCCGATGCCGGCAAGGAACACGTGTGGCTCGCCAATGCGAAGTACCTGAAGGAGGAAGGGCGATGAAAATCCTCGTCTTGCAA
>CACZAR010000069.1 GCA_902779135.1 uncultured Coriobacteriaceae bacterium
CATGGACCGTCTGCTGTCCACCGCGCTGCCCCGCGTCCGCGACTTCCGTGGCATCTCGCCGGATAGCTTCGACGGCCGTGGCAACTACTCGATGGGCATCACCGAGCAGCTGATCTTCCCCGAGATCGACTACGACAAGATCGACCGCACCCGTGGCATGGACATCACCGTCGTCACGACGGCCGAGAACGACGAGCAGGCTTACGCTCTGCTCAAGGCCCTCGGCTTCCCGTTCAAGGCCCGCGGACAGCAGCAGTAATTCAAACGAACCGGATTGGTGAAAACCGCGTCTCGGCCAGAGGCGCGGAGAATTAGGAAAGAAGGAAATGCATGGCTAAGAAATCGATGATCGCCAAGTCGAAGCGCGAGCCGAAGTTCTCGACGCGCCAGCACAACCGCTGCACGCGTTGCGGTCGTCCCCGCGCTTACTATCGCAAGTTCGGCCTGTGCCGCGTGTGCGTGCGTGAGCTTGCGAACAAGGGCGAACTTCCCGGCGTGACCAAGGCCTCCTGGTAGGAAAACGGAAAGTCGGGTGTACCTCCGTCAAAGGCATGGTCGTTAAGGGCGGCTGTGAACCGGACGGTAGGGTTCATCAAGGACCAAAGGAGAAACGAAAATGACACTGACCGACCCCATTGGAGATATGCTTACGCGCGTGCGTAATGCCAACTCCGTAGGCAAGGAGACGGTTTCCATGCCGTCGAGCAAGAAGCTTGTCGAGATCGCCCGCGTCATGGCCGAGGAAGGCTACATCACGCGTTACGAGGTTATCGACGGCGAGCCCCGCGCCACTCTCGAGATCACTCTCAAGTATGGCGACAAGAAGTCCAAGACGATCCGCGGCATCAAGCGCGTTTCGAAGCCGGGTCTGCGCATCTACGCAGGCGTCGACGAGCTGCCTCGCGTGCTCGGCGGCCTCGGCACCGCAATCGTCTCGACGAGCAAGGGCGTTATGTGCGACCGCGACGCGCGCAAGGCGGGCGTCGGCGGCGAAGTCATCGCGTACGTCTGGTAGGAAAGGAGCGATAGGTTATGTCTCGTATCGGCAAAATGCCCATCACCGTTCCCGCTAGCGTCAACGTGACGATTGACGGCACAACGGTGACAACCAAGGGCCCCAAGGGCGAACTGAACCGCACGTTCCGCCCCTATGTCACCATCTCTCAGGACGGCGACACCATCACTGTCGACCGCATCGATGATTCCCGCGAAGCCAAGGCCCAGCACGGCCTGGTCCGCACCCTCATCGCCAACATGATCGAAGGCGTGGACAAGGGCTTCTCCAAGAAGCTGCAGCTCGTTGGCGTCGGCTACCGTGCCGCCGTCAAGGGCAAGGACCTCGAGATGCAGCTCGGTTACTCGCACCCGGTTATCGTGGCTGCCCCCGAAGGCATCACGTTCGAGTGCCCGACTCAGACCGAGATCGTCGTCTCCGGTGCTAACAAAGAGCAAGTTGGCCAGGTAGCTGCCGACATTCGCAAGTGGCGTAAGCCCGAGCCTTACAAGGGCAAGGGTATCCGCTACGAGGGCGAATACATCCGTCGTAAGCTCGGCAAGGCTGCCAAGAGCGACTAATCAGCCAGACAGATTGAAGGGATTCATCTATGAAGACTCAAAATGCGAAAAAGAGGGAGACCGGTCTGGCGCGTCGCCATCGTCGTGTACGCGGCAAGATTTCCGGTACCGCTGCTCGTCCCCGCATGTGCGTGACCCGCAGCAACAACAACATCTACGTCCAGGTCATCGACGACGTGGCGCACAAGACCATCGTCGGTGCTTCCACGCTCGGCCCCGAGTTCAAGGCAACGGGCAAGAAGAGCAGCACGGTCGAGGGCGCTAGCGCCATCGGCGAGATCATCGGCAAGAAGGCAATCGAAGCAGGCATCACCGAGGTCGTGTTCGACCGTGGTGGCCACCTGTATCACGGGCGCGTCAAGGCTGTCGCCGAGGCTGCCCGCGAAGCCGGACTGAAGTTCTAGAAGGGAAGTACACATGGCTCGTAAAACGCAACAGCAGGAAGCCGGAGTACCCGAGCTTCAGGAGCGCGTCGTTTCGATCAAGCGCGTGGCCAAGACCGTCAAGGGCGGCCGCCGCATGCAGCTGACGGCGCTGGTCGTCGTGGGCGACGGCAATGGCCGCGTCGGCGTTGGCCTCGGCAAGTCCAAGGAAGTCCCGACTGCCATTTCCAAGGGCGTCGAGGATGCTAAGAAGAACATGTTCAACGTGTCCCTCACCCCCGAGGGCACCGTCCCGCACGAGATCGTCGGCGAGTACGGCGCAGGCCGCGTCCTCATCCGCCCGGCAGTCCGTGGTACCGGCGTCAAGGCCGGCGGCCCGGTCCGCGCGATCATGGAGCTTGCGGGTGTGACCGACGTCATCACGAAGTCGCTCGGCACCTCCAACGCCATGAACATCGTCAAGGCAACGGCTGAGGGTCTCAAGAACATGCAGAACCCCGAGGAAGTCGCTGAGCGCCGTGGCGTCTCCGTCGACTACATCTGGGGCCGCAAGGAGAAGGCCGCGAATGCTGAGGAGGCCGAATAATGGCAGAGCAGAAGATGCTGCGTTTGACGCAGGTTAAGAGCCAGATCGGCCGCAAGTACGACCAGGACCAGACTCTGAAGTCCCTGGGCTTGGGCCGCATCGGCAAGACGCACGACATCGTTGACAACGAGTCCGTGCGCGGCATGATCTTCAAGGTCAAGCACCTCATCACCGTTGAGGAGCTCTAAAGATTTCGAGTAGCTAACCAAAAAGGGCCGACCCTTTTTGGTTAGTTCTCAATAGGGTATAATCCCGAACGTTGTTCAAGTTGGCTGGCGAGCGAGCTGCCAGCACGGGGCCAAAAGCCCCGTATAGCGAAAGGAAGTTTTGAAATGGAATTGAAGGATCTCTATCCCGCACCTGGTTCGCATCATCGCAAGAAGCGCGTTGGTCGCGGTCCTGGCTCTGGCAAGGGCAAGACTGCGGGTCGTGGTGAGAACGGTCAGCTCTCCCGTTCCGGTGGCGGCAAGCGCGCCGGTTTCGAGGGTGGTCAGACTCCGCTCGCGCGTCGTCTGCCGAAGCTGCCTGGCTTCACCAACATCAATCGCGTCGAGTACGTGCCGGTCAACGTGAAGCTGCTCGAGGAGCGCTTCGAGGCTGGCGACGTTGTCGATCGCGACTCCCTCATCGAAAAGGGCATCATCAAGAACTACGAAGACCTCATCAAGGTTCTCGGCGACGGCGAGCTCACCAAGGCCCTCACGGTCAAGGTTGACAAGGTTTCTGCTGGCGCGCAGGCCAAGATTGAGGCTGCTGGCGGAAAGGTTGAAGAGCCTTGCTAAGTTCAATTGTCGACGCATTCAAGGTACCTGAGCTCCGCAAGAAGATCTTGTTCACGCTCGCCATCTTGGCGTTGTATCGCTTGGGCGCTTACTTGCCGGTTCCGGGTATCCCGTTCCACGAGTTTGCGACCACGTTCGTCGACCAGAACGCTGACAGCGTCGGTGGCGTGTCCATGACGATGCTCGACCTGTTCACGGGCGGCGCGTTGTCGAACTTCTCGGTGTTCTCGCTGGGCATCATGCCCTACATCACCGCATCGATCATCATGCAGCTGATGCAGGGCGTCATCCCGGCCGTCGGGCGTTGGGCCAAGGAAGGCGAGACGGGCCGTCGTCGCATCACCCAGATCACGCGTTACCTGACGCTGGTGCTGGGCTTGATCAACGCGATCGGCTATCTGCTGCTCTTCCAGTCCTCTGCGTATGGCGTTCAGTTCAGCGATGAGGTTCCGTATGCGCTGACCTGCGTCGTCATCGTGTTCACGCTCGTCGCGGGCACTGCGTTCATCATGTGGATGGGCGAGCTCATCACGCAGCGTGGTGTGGGCAACGGTATGTCGCTGATCATCTTCATCAGCATCGTGTCACGCGTTCCCTCTGCCATCTTCAGCTCGATCAACCTTCAGGCTGACCAGGGCATGGGCATCGCCATCACGATTCTGATCCTGCTCGTGGTGCTGGCATGCATCCCGGCGATCATCTACGTGGAGCGCGCTCAACGCCGCATCCCGGTGAACTACGCCAAGCGTGTTCAGGGTCGTCGCATGATGGGTGGCCAGAACACCTACATCCCGCTGAAGGTCAACGCGGCAGGCGTTATCCCGATCATCTTCGCGAGCTGCCTGATTTACTTCCCGGCTCAGCTTGCGGCGCTGTTCAACGTCGGTTGGCTCTCCGCGTTTGCTGATGCGGTGTCGTCTGGTTGGCTCAACTGGATTCTGACGGTTGCGCTGATCGTCTTCTTCGCGTACTTCTACACCTCGATGGTGTTCAATCCCGATGAGACGTCAGACAACATCCGTAAACAGGGCGGCTTCATCCCGGGCATTCGTCCGGGCAAGGCCACGGCCGACTACATCCGCACCGTGTTGCGCCGCATCACGTTGCCCGGTGGCTTGTTCATCGCCATCATCGCAGTCGTCCCGTCGATCCTGTTCTCCTTCACGGGCAATCAGCTCATCCAGGCGTTCGGCGGCACTTCGATCCTGATTATGATCGGCGTTGCGCTTGACACCATGACCAAGGTCGAGAGTCAGCTCAAGATGCACAACTACGATGGTTTCTTCAAGTAGGAAACCTTACAGGTTGATGTAGTTTCGCGGCCCGATGCTCTTTGCGTCGGGCCGTTTTGCGTCCGAAGGGTATCATTACAGGCATGACAGGCATTTCCATTCCATACGTCATCTGTTCGATCCTCGCATTTGTGCCCGCCATCGTGCTGCACGAGATGGGGCATGCGCTGGCTGCCTACAAGCTGGGCGATCCCACGGCGAAGAGCCAGGGAAGGCTCTCGTTCAACCCGCTCAACCATATCGATCCATTCGGCACGGTGATCATGCCGATCATGCTCATGGCGATGAACATGCCGATATTCGGCTACGCGAAGCCCGTGCCGTACAACCCGCGCTATTTCAAGGACCCGCGCAAGGGTGACCTCATCGTGGGGCTTGCAGGCCCTGCCGCGAATCTCTTGCAGGCGCTTTTGGGCATCGCGATAGCTTGGATCTGCTACTTGGCTCTGCCGCTCGCGCAGTTGGTTAATTCGAACCAGTTCTTCTATTACCTGTTCTTGCTGTTCCTTCCGTACTACGTGCTCATCAACCTGTTCCTGATGTTCTTCAACCTGCTGCCGATTCCGCCGCTTGACGGCTCGTCGATTTTCGCGTTCTTCTGTCCGAAGAAACACCTGCCGACCTATTACAGGATCCAGCAGTACGCATTCCCGATCTTCCTCATCGTGGTGATTCTCGTTCCACAGTTGTTCCACGTCGACCCAATCGGCGCGTACCTGAACGTCACGGCTTATAATCTGTTCGATCTCGCATTTCCATATTAGGAAGCCATGTCGTACCACGTTAAGACAAACAACTTCGAAGGGCCTTTCGACATCCTGCTGTACCTGGTAAGCAGGCAGCGAGTCGACATCGGCACCATCGCTGTTGCCGAAATCGCAGACCAATACCTCGAGGAAATCGCAAAGCTCGAAAACCTCGATCTCGACGTGGCGAGCGATTTCCTGTTGGTGGCTTCCACGCTGCTCGAGCTCAAGGCTGCAAGCCTCGTGCCGCGCGATCGGGACGAAACAGACGAGGAGATTGCCGATCTGGCGCCGAGCGAGGCGCGTGAGTTGCTCATCGCACGGTTGCTCGAGTACAAGAAGTACAAGAACGCGGCAGCCATGCTCGATGCCCGCGGGAAGGCTCAGGAGCGGATGCATCCGCGTCCATTCGGGCCCGACGCCGAGTTCACGACTGCCATGCCCGATTTCTTGCAGGATGTGCCGCTCGAGTCGCTTGGCTACTTGGCGGCAGGGGCGTATGCGCGCCGCGAGGTTCTGTTGCTCGAAAGCGAGCACATCGCTGCGAAGCCGATTCCGGTCGAGGTGCATATCAAAGCACTGCATGCGCGCATCAAGAATCGCAAGAACTTGCGCTTCTCTGAGCTTGTCAATGCCGAGACACCCACGCCGATCGTCGTCGTGACGTTCTTGGCCGTGCTCGAGCTCTACAAGCGCGCGATGGTCGACCTCGAGCAGGACGAGCAGTTTGGCGATATCAGCATCAAATACATCGAAGGTTCCGGAGATCTCGTCTTCGATGACGAAGACTCCGTCGCCAACACGCAAGATGAGTGAGTCGGTGCCCTGGCCCCTGACTCATTGTGCACAATGAGTCAGGGGCCAGGGCACCGACTCACTCATGATATACGGAGGAAATGAAACGATGATCGAAGGCTTGCAACCAGAGCAGATGCCGGCCGCGCTCGAAGCGCTGCTGTTCGTGACCGACGAGCCAGTGAGCGCCGTCGAGCTTGCGAAGATGATCGAGGCCGACGTGTTCGATGTCGAGAACGCGCTCATCGAGCTGGCTACGAAACTTGAAGACGAAGCACGCGGCATCCAGTTGCGTGAAGTTGCGGGCGGATGGCGCCTGTACACGCATCCCGTGTTCCATGAGCTCGTAGAAAAGTACGTATTGACATGGGATACGCGCCGCATGTCCCAGGCCGCCCTCGAGGTGCTCGCCATCGTGGCATACGGTCAGCCCATCACGCGTGCGCAGATTTCCGCCATACGCGGCGTCATGTCCGACACACCGCTCAACACGCTCATCGACCGCGGTTACATCCGCGAAGCCGGCGCCGCTGACGCGCCGGGAAGCCCCATGCAGTATGCGACCACGCGCGTCTTCCTCGAGAAGTACGGCCTGCGCTCACCTGACGACTTGCCGCCACTCGAGGAGTTCGCGCCCGACGAGAAGACCGCTGCGCTTATTCGCGAGCGTCTCGGCGCGTCGGCTCAAGCACTCGAGGAATCCGTTCCCGATGTGCGCGACCTGCCAGAGCCCGAACGTCTTGCGGCAAATGCACAGGCGAGCTTGCTCGGTGTGGTGGACAAGATCGACTTCGATTCGCTGACGTTCGATACAGATGATGAGTGACGTTCCTTACGAAGAGCGGCCCGATGACGGGCGAGGTGGCAAGATCGTGCCCATGCGGCTTCAGAAGTTCCTCGCTCGGGCAGGTGTTGCCTCACGCAGGTCTTCCGAAAACCTCATGACCGCCGGTCGTGTGACGGTCAACGGGGAAGTGGTGACCGAGCTCGGGACAAAAGTCGATCCGCTCGTCGACGTCGTAGCCGTCGATGGGAAAGTGGTTTCGCTATCCGATGGGTCCGTGACCATCATGCTCAACAAACCCGCGGGCGTCATCACGACGATGAAAGCCCAATCCGATAAGCCCATAGTGGCTGAGCTGATTCCGCTGGACCGTTATCCGGGGCTCTACCCAATTGGGCGTCTCGACGCCGATACGACGGGGCTGTTGCTCTTCTCGACCGACGGAGAGCTCGGCAACCGTTTACTGCATCCGAGCAGCCACGTTCCCAAAACGTATCGCGCTCGGCTCAAGGACATACCGAAGGCAAGCGAGCTCGATAAGCTCCGCGCAGGCATTCAACTCCACGACGGCATGACACAGCCCGCCGAAGTCGAGGTGGTCGACCGCAAACATCCGACTGTGCGCATCACGATTCACGAGGGGCGCTACCACCAGGTGAAGCGCATGTTCGATGCCATCGGCTATCCGGTCATGAAGCTTCATCGCGAGCGCTTTGGAACGCTCGAGCTCGGTTCGCTGAAACAGGGCGAATGGCGCGAGCTCACCCCCCAGGAAATCGAGTCGCTCTCATCGTGAAAAGCCACGCGCCAGTGTCTGGTGTAGAATAGCCATGTACAGCCAAGCTGTTTGAGCGAAGGAGCGTATCATGGCTGCCACGGAGTCTCGCGTGATCAACCCGCTAGGCCGTCCGCTTGACGGATGCATTACCGTGCCGGGTGATAAGTCGATTTCGCATCGCGCCGTGCTGTTCTCGGCCATGGCCGAGGGCACGTCGCGCATCATGGGCATGCTCGATTCCGAAGACGTGCGCGCATCCATCGATGCGGTGCAAAAGCTTGGTGCCAAAGTGTCGCTCGAGAAGCAGCCTGACGGCAGCTTGTCCGGCGGTATTGAAGGATGGGGCGCAGCTGGCCCCAAGCAGCCGGACGGGCCCATCTATTGCGCCAATTCCGGCACGACTGCGCGCCTGCTCATGGGCGTACTCGCGCCGTGGGACATCGAAGTGCGCATCGAGGGCGACGCATCGCTTTCCAGGCGCCCAATGAGGCGCATCACGGCACCGCTCATGATGATGGGCGTCGATTTCGAACCCGCAGGGGCTGAGACGCTTCCCATCACCGAGCGCGGCTGCAAGAACCTCAAGGCCATCACATACGAATCCCCGATGGCTTCCGCACAGCTCAAAACCGCCGTGCTGCTGGCAGGCATTTGCGCCAACGGCACGACGACCATCACCGAACCGTCGGTGTCACGCAACCATACCGAGCTCATGCTGCCCGAGTACGGCGTGAAGACGACTGCCGGCGAGCTCACGGCATCGGTCACAGGGCCGAGCGCCATGCACTCCGCAGAGATTCGCATTCCTGGCGATCCGTCTGCTGCGGCATATCTGCTGTGTGCGGCTTGCCTGAAGCCTGGTAGCGCGGTTCAGGTTGAAAACGTCAGCCTGAACACCGCCCGCACCGGTTTCCTCATGACGCTTGAGCGCATGGGCGCAGACGTAGCCATGCGTACGACGGGTTCCGCCGGCAAGGAGCCGGTCGGCATCATTTCAGCATGCTATACGGCGGGTCTGCATGGTTGCGAGATCCCCGGCTACAAGATTGCAAGTCTTGTGGACGAGGTGCCGGTGCTTTCGCTTGTGGCTGCCCATGCGCGCGGCATTACGGTGTTCAGGAACGTCGCTGAGCTGCGCGCCAAGGAGTCCGACCGCTTGCAGGCCATCATCGAGACGCTCGACCAATTGGGCATCGATGCTTGGAACGAGGGCGACGACCTGTACGTCGAGGGTCAGCCCGGTTTCGAGGTGCCCGACGATATCGAGCTCGATGCGCATGGCGACCACCGTCTGGCCATGACATGGGCGCTGCTCGGCCTGATCCTGGTCACGCCAACGCTGACGCGGGGCGGCCGCGCGCCGGCTGGCCTGCGGGGAAAGCTCTGGCAGGGCTTCGCCGCGCCGCCCTTCCGGGAGAGGATGTTCTCATTATGGAATAGTATCTCTTCCACATAGTCTGTTATAGTATGCGCTAAATGGTCGCTTACATGTAATCCATTTATTATAGCATGCTCCATATCTGATGTGACTAAGACATTTCCCATATCGAATACGATACTTGTAATATCACTGGGAATAATATCATCTATACCACTCTCTGTAAGA
>CACZAR010000070.1 GCA_902779135.1 uncultured Coriobacteriaceae bacterium
GATGCCGTCGCGCTCGTACTGGGTGACTGCGCAGATGCACTCCCCCGCCTCGGCATCGGCCGCATAGCCGCAGGTGCAATGCACGATCTCGGCCTCGCCGTACTCGGCAAGCGCCATGAACTCGGTCGTCACCTTGCCGCCGATCTGGCCGGAATCAGCCTCGACCGCGCGCCATTCCAGGCCCATGCGGTCGCACATACGTGCATATGCCTCACTGGTTTCGTCATACGTTTGCTGCAAGGACTCCTGCGTTGCGTGGAAACTGTAGCCGTCCTTCATGAGGAACTCACGTCCACGCATGAGGCCGAAACGCGGACGAATCTCATCACGGAACTTTACCTGCGTCTGATAGAGATACGCGGGAAGCTGCTTGTAGCTGCGCAGCTCGTTGCGCACAAGGGACGTGATGAGCTCCTCATGTGTGGGCCCAAGGCAGTACTCGACGCCATGACGATCGTGTAAACGCGCAAGTTCAGGTCCGTAGTCGTCCCATCGTCCCGATTCATGCCAAAGGTCTGCAGGCTGAACAAACGGCATCAGGATTCGCTCTGCACCGATGTTGTCCATTTCCTCGTTGACGATAGACTCGACTTTGTTGAGCACTCGCATTCCGAGCGGCAGGAACGTGTAGAGACCTGCGCCATTTTTACGCATCATGCCAGCCCTAAGGAGCAGGCGATGGCTTGCGAGTTCAGCGTCGGACGGATCTTCTTTAAGCGTTGGCGCATACACTTTGCTCATGCGCATTACGTTCGTCATAATTTAGTACTCCTCCACAAATAACAGCATTGACCAAATAGGATCGGTCCTTTTTGGTTGTTACATCTTATCAATCTCTTCCATCAATGCATCCACGATATCGTTTTCGGATACTTTACGCACGACTTCCCCTCGAACGAAAACCGCCCCGGAACCTTTTCCGCAAGCAACACCGATATCGGCATCCCTTGCTTCTCCGGGGCCGTTCACTACGCATCCCATAACAGCAACCTTAATGGGAGTCTTGACGGATTGAAGACGCTCTTCAACAGCTTGAGCCAACTCAATGAGGTTGACCTGGCATCGGCCACATGTCGGGCAGCTGATCATTTCAGGCCCACGCCGACGCAAATCAAGCGACGATAGAAGGGTCCAACACGCACGCACTTCCACAACAGGATCGTCGGTGAGAGATATGCGCATCGTGTCACCGATGCCTTCCTCAAGAAGGATGCCGAGGCCAGAAGCTGATTTCACGATACCCTGGAATTGAGTGCCAGCTTCCGTGACGCCGATGTGCAGAGGGATATGTGGAACGCGTTTAGAGAGAATCCTATAAGTGTTCACCGTCGTCATGACATCGTGTGCTTTTGCAGAAACAACGAGGTCGTTAAAACCATTTTGCTCGCAGAAGATGGCATATTGCGCCGCCGACTCAGCAAGCTTCTCAGGAAGCGTTAGGTCTTCCCTGCTTGCCAGCTCCTGGTCAAGGGAGCCTGCATTAACACCAATGCGGATGGGGATCCCAGCTTCCCGTGCCGCGTCGAGCACGGGAACAGTTGCATCAAGCCCGCCGATGTTTCCGGGGTTGATGCGCAGTTTTGCCGCACCACGATGAGCTGCCTCGATAGCTATGACGGGATCGAAATGAATATCCGCAACCACGGGCAAGGGAGACTTGGAACAGACCGCCTCGAATGCATCAAGGCAATCGCGCCTTGGAATCGCCATGCGAACAATTTCGCATCCAGCCTCGGCGAGCGTCTCAATTTGCGCAAGATTCGCGTCAGCACTGTCAGCTTGGGCATTGAGCATCGACTGCACCGCGACTGGCGCTCCTCCGCCAACTGGCACGTTGCCAACCATGACTTGATGTGTGCTCTCGTTCGGTTTCATAACTCCCCCGTTCTCGATGGTTCGATTGTACGGCAAACGGAGGACACGAAGAGGGTCAGTCTCTTTTGATTGTTTCTTCGTATGAGAAAAGATCAGCTCCAGTTGCCAAAGATGAAACGCTGGATGTCCTGGTTCATCATGACAATGAAGAACAAGGTGAACAAAGCGACTCCTGCAAAGGATAGGTAGTTCATTGCGCGGATAGAGATGACCTTCCGACGAATGCGTTGGTAAACCTCGACAACGAAGCGCCCCCCATCAAGCGGTGGAATGGGAAGGAGGTTCATGATGCCGAGAGATACCGAGAGCATCGATGTGAACATGAGCGAGTTTGTGAACCCCGCCTCGAATGCCGACTTCGACATGACCGCGATGCCGACTACTGATGTGGAGTTGGCAACCGTCTCAGCGGCGGTCTGGGGGTTGAACAATCCGACGACAGCTTGTACGACCATGCCGATGTACATAAAGCCTGCTTCAAGTGCGCGAAGCGGCGGCACGGTTACATGCGTGATCTCGCCGGTCTGCGTGTTCTGGTAATCAAATCCGAGAACTGAGTAGATGAGGACAAACGCAAGGATGGCAAACAGGAGATTAATTCCAGGGCCAGCAAGGAGAATAACCGTGCGCTTCCAGAATGGAAGTGACCGGTACTGTTGACGATATTCGTTCATGAAGAACTCTTGGGTATCGTCGAGCGGCCGGGGCTCACCCTCAACTCCATGTTGCAGAACAATGCCGCGACGAGCTGCACGTTTCTCCTGCATGCGCGTCGGCTTTCGCTCCGGTGTGCGATACACGTTGTACTCGTCAGTCTTTTTAGGACCGGCGATTGTACCCCATTCAACAAGCTCTTCGAGAGCTTCGTAAGCCTCGTCATCGGTGATTCCGCAATCGGCGGCGACATCTTCCATGATGGCCGTACCGCGCTCGTAAACGCTTGACATCGCAGATCGCAGATGAGGGCTCATCTCACCCGGCTCCATGCCGCAAACACGTGCATACCCGCCAAGCGGTATGGCAGTGACACCGAATTTCGTCTCGCCACGCTGCACTCCGATGCACGGCCCTGGAAGGCCGAGCATGAATTCAGTGACCCTCACGCCGAACGCACGCGCGGCGACGAAATGACCTCCCTCGTGAATGAAAACAAGGAAGCCGAGCACAATCGTGGCTGCAAGTATCATGATGAGAATATCCATGAAACCTATTATATCGGCTTACAGCTCACGTAACTAAACGGTAGACAAACGCGCACAGCGATCATATGACCTTTTTGGCCACTTTGTAGAGTGATTGAATAATTCGTTTCAGCTTTTATCTGATGTTTGACTTTGCCTGCTCACGTGCCCAAGTATCGATTCCAAGCAGTTGATCGATACTTTCTACGCTCTGAACATCATGCATGTTCATTACGGCTTCGACACATTCAGCGATGCCGAGGTATGTGCCCTCTCCTGCAAGGAAGGCGGCTACCGCAATCTCATTTGCCGCATTCATGACGCAAGGAAGCGTGCCGCCTTGCATACCAGCTGCTCGGGCAAGGGCGAGACATTTGAACGTTTCAGTATCTGGCTCTGCAAACTCAAGCGAGCCGAGCTTTGTGAAATCGAGTGGCTCTACAGGAGCATCCCAGCGCTCGGGATAACTGAGCGCATACTGGATTGGTATACGCATGTCAGTTGTGCCGAGATGGGCCTTCACGCTTCCGTCAGAGAATTCGACCATGGAATGGATAGCGCTTTGCGGTTGCACGACTACACTTATCTTGTCATACGGCATATCGAAGAGATGATGCGCTTCGATAACCTCAAGACCTTTGTTCATCAGCGTCGAGGAGTCGATGGTGATCTTGGGGCCCATATTCCACGTGGGATGAGCGAGCGCCTCCTTGGCAGTGATCCCCTTCAACTCATCACGTTTCTTGCCTCTGAAAGGACCACCAGAGGCCGTTACCCATAATCGCTCGACTTCTCGATGCTCTTCACCGATAAGGCACTGGTAGATGGCGCCGTGTTCAGAATCGATAGGCATCAACGCACCTGCAGGCCCTGTTTCAGGCGCAAGACCTGATTCACGCCTCTGTGAGTCAACTTTTGCAGCGAGCGGCATTATCAAATCACCGCCGACTACGAGCGACTCCTTGTTGGCGAGAGCAAGCACCTTCCCCGCTTTGAGCGTCTCGTAGCTCGCTCGTAGACCTGCTGCGCCGACGAGCGCGTTCACGACAACATCGACCTCATCAAGGCTGACGAGATCGGCAACAGCGTTCGGACCGACAGACACTTCGATCCCGTCAGGGATTTCGAAATCAGGTTCTTTGCCGAGCGCAATGGTTCTCACATTGAATTCTTTTGCTTGCTCGAACGCTTCATGCGCGCGTCTACCAGCTGCAAGAGCAACGATTTCAATCTTGCCAGGATGTCTGCGCGCAACGTCAAGCGTCTGTGTGCCAATGGAACCGGTTGACCCGAGAACGGCAATTCTTCTCATACAGCACTTCCTCACACTGTTAGTTGTGATTGAGCGTTATTCAAAACACGCTTTAGAACGGGAGCGGTAAGCAACCGAACGTGAACAACAGAATCGCAGCAGCCACAGATGTAGGCATGAGCGAGTCACATCGATCGAATAATCCACCATGTCCAGGCATGATGGTGCCTGAATCCTTGAACCCAACCGAACGTTTGATTCGACTTTCACACAAGTCGCCCAAAACACTCGTCAAACCACAAATCAATCCAAAGAGCAGGCATTGCCAAACTGTGATTGTCACCCCGGGGATTGCAAGAAGGATGCACCAAAACGCCATTGAGACCACCAGACCGGCGATGAAACCCTCCCAGCTTTTGTTTGGAGATGTGCGAGGAGCAAGCTTGTGTTTTCCGAACTTCGATCCGAACACGTATGCCCCAGCGTCGTTGAACCAAATGCTTGCGAAGATGACGAGCACGAGCACGCCGCCCCAGATCCCATCAATCGACATGCGAATGAATAGAAGCCCTGTGAGTTGCATGCCGATGTAAAGGGCTCCGAACATGCACACACCCACATCCGATATTCGTGCACGCAACCAGTAAACATACCAGCATGTCAATGCGAACGTGAAGAAGAACGTAACCATGATCAAGCCGTTGATTCCAAGGAAGAATGCAAACACCGGATAGGCAGCTGATGCAATGATCCCGATGAATTCGTTAGGCATTTTCGCATCAGACCTCAGCATGTAGTAAAACTCTCCGGCGCAAATGGCAGAGGTCAGAGCAAGGATGATCATCGTTGTAACATCGCTGATGAGAATGGCCGCGATGTTGAGCGTGATATAAATCGCTCCCGTGCGTAAACGAACCTGAAAGCTACTTGGGTTCTTGAAGCGCTCCGGAGTTTTCTCGTACGCCTTTTCCTTGACGCGTTGCGCCTTCTGGCCGGAATTGGGCTTTGGCTTGCCCGTACGCGTAGTTCGCTTAGGAGCTGGGGAAAGTTCGGACATGTCTACACCGCCCCGAACCTTCTATCGCGTCCTTGATAGTCCAGCAATGCACGCAAGAACTCGTATCTATTGAAATCAGGCCAAAGCACATCCGTGACGTATATCTCGGTATACGCGAGCTGCCAAAGAAGGAAATTCGAGATGCGCATCTCCCCTGACGTCCTTATGAGGAGCTCAGGATCGGGAATATCAGCGGTATATAAACCCCGCTCGAAAAGCGTTTCATCAACTTGCGGCGCAACACCGGTTTCCTGAACTTCGTCAACTATTTGCTGCACCGCATGAAGTATTTCCTGACGAGACCCGTAATTCACTGCAACGAGCAACGTCATCCCATCATTGTATTTTGTCTTGTTCCATGCGTCGTCAAACGCATCGCGCGTTTCCTTGGGCAAACGCGAAATGTCGCCGATGGTCATGACGCGCACATGCTCTTCGTGAAGACCATCGACCTCGGCCAACATGGTCTTTGCGAACAAGTTCATCAAGCCTTCGACTTCCTCATCAGGGCGTTTCCAGTTCTCAGTTGAAAACGAGTAGATCGTGAGGAATTCGACACCCGAATCGCTTGCAGCACGAATTGTTTCACGCACGGCTTCTATGCCTGCTTTATGACCTTTTAGGCGGTTGAGCGCACGCTTCTTCGCCCATCGCCCGTTACCATCCATGATGACGGCTACGTGCTTTGGGATGCGCGTTTCATCAAGAAGGGCCCTTTCGAGCCCTTCCGGCGGGTTGGGAAATATTTCGTCGATCGGTTTATGGAACATGGACCGAACCTAGATCTCCATTACCTCAGCTTCTTTTTTCTTGAACATCTCATCAATCTTCGTGATGTACTTGTCCGTGAGCTTCTGGACATCGTTTTCGCCATCACGCTGATCGTCTTCGGTGATATCGCCGGCCTTCTCGGCTTTGCCAAGCTGAGAATTAGCTTCGCGACGTGCATTTCTGACGGAAACGCGGGCATCCTCGGCATATCCTTTGCACTGCTTCACGAGTTCGCGACGACGCTCCTCGGTCAGTGCTGGGAACGGCAGACGGATGCACATGCCATCATTCGAAGGCGTGACACCAAGATCGCTTTCCATGATCGCCTTCTCAATGGCTTTCAAAGAGCTCTTGTCCCATGGCTCGATGACGAGCAATCGTGCATCAGGGGTCTTGATGCCGGCAAGTTGATTGATGGGCGTTGCTGCGCCATAGTAATCGACCTTGATTCGATCGAGCACACGTGCGTTTGCGCGACCCGTGCGTACGCTTCCAAAGGCATTGCCCAAAGCTTCTACCGCATTGCCCATCTTCTCTTCTGCAGTAAGCAGAATCTCATCGACATCCATTTCATTCCCCTTCTATGATTCCATCAACATTGATGACTAATCTTTCCTATTCTACCGTTGTTCCGACGCTCTCGCCCTTGAGCGCGCGCGAAATATTTCCTGAAGTCGTGAGGTCGAAAACGATCATCGGCATGTCGTTGTCCATGCAAAGCGATGTCGCAGTCGCATCCATAACGTGAAGGCCCCTGTTGAGCACCTCCATGTAGCTGATGCGATCGAACTTTTTCGCGTCCGGGTTGGTGACAGGATCGCTGTCGTAGACGCCGTCGACCTTAGTGGCTTTCATGAGGCAATCGACATCGAGCTCACAGGCCCTGAGTGCAGCCGTGGTGTCGGTCGTGAAATAGGGGTTGCCGGTACCTGCGGCGAGAATGACCACGCGGCCCTTGTCCAGATGTCTCATTGCACGACGCCTGATGTAGGGCTCGGAAACCTCTTGCATGTTGATAGCAGATTGTACGCGGCTGAAAATGCCATGACGCTCGAATGCATCTTGCAAAGCCAAAGCGTTCATCACGGTTGCAAGCATGCCGATATAGTCAGCCTGAGCGCGATCCATGCCCTCTGCGGAGCCAGCAAGTCCGCGGAAGATGTTACCGCCTCCGACAACAACGGCCAGCTGCACGCCATCCTTGACAATTGGGAGGATCTCTTCAGCTAAATCGTCAACAACCTTCGGGTCGATTCCGTAGCCCTGATCGCCTGCAAGAGCCTCACCGGAAATTTTCAAAAGAACGCGTTTGTACTTGTAGTCGTCGAGCATGGACTTCCTCCTGTTCGCTCGTTTTGAACCACGAACAATATTACCCGAAAAGGTAAGCCCCGTCTTTGAAAACGGGGTTTCAGTTAGTCTAATTGGACTGGATATTTCAGCTGCTCGAAGTTCGAGTCAACACCTTACAGGAGATCGAGGAAATGAAGGAGGTCCTCGTAGCTATACCCTTCGTTGCCCCCGTTGCCGCCGTTTCCATTGCTGCCATAAGGATTCTGTTGCTCAGTTCCTGATTGCTGGCTTTGCGCACTTACTGCTGCAAGCTCTTGCTCGTCTGATCCGAGCGTTACGTCAAACGACTTTTCCTCACCATTGCGGTTCACAGTAACCGTTACGGTATCGCCTGGATTGTGCTCACGGACGTCGAGCGTAAGATCCGTTGACGAGGCAACCTTCTCACCATCAAACGCAATGATGATATCCCCTGCTTCAATGCCTGCATTCTCAGCACCGGAGCCAGCTGCAACTTCCTGCACATATGCACCGTAGTCAGATGCAAGATTGTAGCGTTTTGCAACTTGCGAAGTCACATTTACAAGCGAGACCCCAAGTTTCGCATGGGTAGGCGTCTTGCCGTCAATGATTTGATTGGCGATATTGATTGCGTAATTGATCGGAATCGCAAAACCAACACCTGAGTAGTTTCCAGAATAGGAAGCTATCAGCGTATTGATGCCGATGAGTTTGCCGTCAGAATCGACGAGCGCTCCACCGGAGTTACCAGGGTTGATAGCTGCATCGGTTTGAATCATGTTCGGATACAGTGTGGGTTCAGAGGAGCCATATCCAGAACCGTAACCATACTGACTGTCGTCGACGATTCTGGAGCGAGAAGTCGCGGAGACCACGCCGGTTGCAACAGATTGTTCGAGACCGAACGGGCAACCGACCGTCATTACCCATTCCCCAACGACGAGATTGTCTGAATCGCCAATATCAGCAGGCGTCAAACCTGTTGCATTCTTCGCCTTGATAACAGCTAGGTCACTGCTCGGATCAGTGCCGATGATGTCTGCGTCGTACTCGACGCCTTCGATCGTCACCTTGATTGCTTCGGCGCCTTCCACAACATGGTAGTTCGTCAAAATGTAGCCGTCATCGCTCAATACGACACCGCTGCCAAGTGCAACTTCTTGCAGCTCGCTTGATTGTCCACCCATGCTGTAGCCGTAGAGGCCGTACGCATTCGACTGCGTTGCGTACACGCCGATATAAGCAACCGAGGGCAATGCTTTTGCTGCAACCGCTTCAGGAAGCGTCAAGCCCTCATCGATAGCGTTGATGACCGAAGGGTCAGAGGAGCCAAGCGTGCGATCGCTTTGCGCTGTGTTGTTAGATATGACGTTCGTGTTTTGCATGCCTTGCCATGCTGCAAATCCGCCAAATGCAAGAGCGAAGGCAAGCAGTGCTCCAAGGAAGGCAAACAGGAATGTTTTGCCTGGAGAGGCTGTCTTCTGCGCAGTCGTGTTCTTGTAACTGTAGCCTTGGCTCTGGGGAGTACCATATGAATATGTTTGACGTTGTGCTGACTGTGCTTCAGCAACAGGCGGCATCGTATCAGTGGTGCCTGACCTGAATGCCTGCGTTGGCTGATTTGAGCCTGTGAATTGAGACTCGTTGTTTCC
>CACZAR010000071.1 GCA_902779135.1 uncultured Coriobacteriaceae bacterium
AAGCGGGCGAGTTCCGCAGCTGCTGTGCCTGAACGACGAACGGTTAGCTTCGAGGAAGCAGAGCGTACGCATCTGGCCATTCTGCGGCTTTATTGGGCGTGTTAGTCGAGTGGGAATTGTTCCACGAAGTCCATCAGCTTTTGCTGGGAGTGGATATCGAGCTTGCGGTAGATGTTGTAGATGTGGCTCTTGACCGTGTGCGGAGAGATGAAAAGCTCTTCTTGGATATAGGCGGCGTTGCGCCCTTTCGCCAAGAAGCCCAGGATCTCGGTTTCGCGTGGCGACAGTTGGTAAAGCTTGGCGACCGCCGCACAACGCGCCTCGAACAATTCGCTTTCAGACGTGTCGACCGTGACCACCGTGGTGGTGACTTTCTCACCCGTAGGCGATTCGCCGCTTGCCGGGTGGTGCGACGCGTTGGGCAGGAACACCATGATGGTCAAGACGAGCACGATAGCGACACCCAGCCTGAGATACATGAACATGGGCGAATGGGCGCCAAACGTCATGGTGAAGATGACCGCTAGAAGCCAACCGATTGCGAAGCCCGAAGCAGGAATCGCAAGACGCGAGGGAATTTGGCGGAACAGCGGAGCATTGCGAGCGATAACTGCTTTTTTAACCAAGTAGCCATAATTGACGGCTGTGAACAACGCCCACGCTGCCGTAACAATGCACGAACAGATGAGCTGACCAGTATACTCGACAAAAGGCATGATAATGCAGGCTATCACGGTCACCACAACGAGCGCGCGTTGATAGACGATGATCGAGAATTGCCGATCGGCAATCGAAAGAATCGCAACGGCAAGCGCGCCGACCAGGCTCGAGATGAGGCCGAGCAACACTGCTTCTGCCCCGCTGTTGAATAGGAACACGAACGTGAGCGCGAACACGACGCCAAACATGAAGAACGACGGCTCGATTTCTTTCGTGAACCGCCAGGTATCAGCAACAGACTCGAGTGGCGCACGCTCGGAATTGCCCGGCGCATGCCTCGACGAATACGACAGCAACCCGAAACTGCCAACGATGAACACAAGCGCAAACACGGGTTGCATGGTCGTGGGCGTGAACGCGACCAACGCAAACAACAGACCACCCAAGAAGAGAGAAAGCCCGGTGAAACGACCGTAACTTGTGGTGCCAAGCCGCGAGCAGATGTCGAGCCACGCAAGCGTTATGCTGGCAGATGCCATTCCTACGAGGACATTTGCCACACACACAACCGCAATGGGCATGTAAACGCCCTGGTACATGAGCAATGCGATGATTGGCTGCACGACGGCAAAAATCGTCGCAACCACTTTCATTGGCATTGCAAACAAGTTGAATGAAGGGTTTTTAGCCATGAAATGAATGGCTATATAGCCAACGGGCACTGCCAAGAATATGAACAGTTGAATAAAATCGCGCGTCGACGTGGGTACTCCGGGAGGAAACTCGCAGAACAACCAATAGAAGCAGATGAGCATCCAGGCTGTACACAGCCCGAAGCCCGCCATTGCGATCATTTCCATTGAGGAAACGTTAATCGAGGAATTTTTCTCCTCGTTCTCCAATGCGTCGCCCCCCTCGATGCCCCGAGCTCGCGCCGATCGCGGGCTTCGTGCCGCATGCAACACGGGTATTGTAACTCAATGCATTAGAAAAAGGCTCTGGTCAATTTGCCATTAAGCGATGCGACAGAAAGGAAAGCCGCCCACCACCGCGCGAACGTCAAGAGTCCGGGGAGATGGGCGGCTTTCCCTTAATTACGCTTCAATCTTCGTAGAGACGGCGATATCGATCATGCGCTTGATGCGACCAAGCGAGGCGTTTGCAGGATGGAAGCAACCCGGCGAAAGGATGAAGCCGGGGCCACCAAGCTCGTCGATGACTTCACGGCACTCACGATCCCACTCGATGTCGGTGCCAAGCACCGTGTTCCATGGGGTGACGGCGCCCATCAGCGCAACCTCGGCACCGTACTTCTCGCGTGTTTCGGCGAGTGTGGCACACCCGTCGGCTGGACGCAAGAACGAGATGACTTCGGGCTTGGCCGACTCGATGAGCAAATCGAGATACGGACCTTTCTGGCAGGTATGGGTGAGGTTGATACCGCCCTTGCTGCGAACTCGCTCGGCAAGCGAGGCGAGGCAATCGAACTCGGTCGCACGCCATTGTTCGCGCGTCATCTGCGCCGAGCAGGCGAAATACTCGTCCCAAAGGATACCGTCAATGCCGGTGTCCATCAGCATGTCGGCGTACTCTCCGAGCGTCTCTGAAATCTTCTCAGCTGCACCGCGAATCTCGCTGGCATACTTCTCTGCATCGCGAGCAAGCTTCGTCTGCCCGCGCAGCATCGAGAGCGTGGACAGCGGACCCATGATGTAAGCGAAAATCGGTTTTTCGGCACCGAGCTCGTCGACGACCATCTTGCAGGCATCTCGAAGCATTGTCATACGTTCGCACGTGGCGACATCGGCCGGCTCCACACTCGCGTAGTCGTCAGCTGACTTGAGCAGCATCTTCGAATAGTCGGGACGCCCGGGGTTGTTGCGCTTGAACAAAATCGGCTGGCCCCAGGCGCTCGCCTCGACTGTAAAGTCGACGGCGATGATGATGCAGTCTTCCTCGGGATAGATCTTGGCCATCTCGATGTAGCTGCCTGCGACCAGACTTGCGTCGTGCGACCACTGGGGGAACGTCGCCCCCACGAGCACGCGATTCGAGCCGGCAACGAAGGGATGAACGGGAACGCGATCGACCGGTTCGTGGTTGACTGCGGCAAAGAAGCGCTCGCGAGACGTCATGTCGTTGATGACGGCAGGCTGGCTCTCCTTGGCAGCAGCGGTCTTCTCCTCATCGACCTTTTCTGCATAGAAGTCGTGAACTGCCGCGAAGAACGCGTCGATGTTGTCCCATGGCGTAAGCTGGGGAATATCGCAACCACTCGAGATTACGAAGTTCGGATACTGGGAGCATTTCTCGAGCAACTCAGCCGTGGCAGCATACACTGCTTCATGCGTGCCGTGGCACAAGGTCGCAGCAGGGTCGATATTGCCGTACGCAAGGCGATCAGCGGGAATATGCGGCATCATTTCCGCCATGTCGATGGCGTTGCCAAGATGGAATCCAGCAGCACCGGTCTCGACGATGCTGTCGATGGTGTGCGACACGCTCGAACCGCAGTTGTGGAGGATGACGATGAACTCGTCGTCCTGGGTCTCGTCGATGATCCGCTTGACGTAGGGGTTCGAGAACTCCTCGGTCAGGTCGGGCGAAAGAAGTCCGGCAAGCGGTTCGGCCATCATGACGCCATCAGCACCCGCCGCCTTCAGCTCCTTGACGTAGGAGATGATGAAGCTGGTGGTTTTCTCAAGAACGGCATGCACGAGCTCGGGTTCGTCGTAGCACAAGAACATGACTTCGTTGACGTCCATCAGACGTCCAGTCAGTGAAAACGGACCGACGCAGCCAGCTATGACCGGCTTGTCATCGATCTGCTCCGCGATGAGACGCACTCCTTCGATGCACAAGCCCGTGCGTCCTTCGCGAGGATCGGGAACGACGAGCTCGTCAACGTTGCTATCCTCGTCCACAATGGAGCCGACAACGGTAGGGACTTCATCATCACTGTAGCGAATCGTCGACCCGAACGCTTCGGCTTCAACGGATAGATCCATGAATGCCAACACTGCAGCCATGTCGGTGTGGTCGTAGATATATTTCATGGCCTGGGCCTGAAGGTCTGGGGAATAGATTAGTTCCTTGGTCGTGATACCGAGCTTCTCCGCCGCCGGGAAGGTAAGAACCGGAAGAGCCTTCTTCTCTTTAGCCTGAATCTGGTCGGCAACCCACTGTTTCATATCCATGCAAATCCCCTCGCCTTCGGACTGTTGGTTCGTTTTCGCTGTACAGGTATTAACCCAGCTTAGCGTTTTGGAATATGGCGGCATTGGGCTACCTGCAGCCAGTTGCCGACAGGTATTTGTGCATTTTGAACAATAGCTTTGTTGGATTAGCGTCAGCAGCTGTTTTCGCAGCGCTCGCGTCAATGCTGCTTCAGCAAAGCGGCACGAATCCGGTAGGCGACAAGCAGATCGATCCTAAGCGCTGCATCGTCGAGGTCGATATCGTAAAGCTCCTCGATTCGGCCGATGCGATAACTTACGTTATTGCGATGCATGTGAAGCGCGTCGGCCACCGTCGAGGTTCGCCGCTCGAGCATGAGATAGCTATGGAGAAACTCGTAGTTGTCGGTTCCCGTTTGTGCATCGTGCTCTGCAATAGCCCCTACGATCGATCCGGCATAGCTCGAAGTGATGAGCGAGACTTGCTCGGCCGTAAGCTGTCGCACGAGATAATCCATGCAATACGCATCGAACGAGAAAACCCTGTCGCAATTCGCGTCAGCAGCACCGTCTTCTAAAGCGGCTCGACATGCGGCGTCTTCGTCACGTTTGGAATTCAATCCAAACTCGTACGCTGCACGAGCCTGGGCGAATGCAGTTGCAAAACCAGAAAGCTTGCTGAACCTCGAACTTCGACCGCACGTCAAATCGTAGCGGTGCATCATGGCATTCAGGCGTTGCGTGATAGTCGCTCCACCTTTCGCGCAATGACGACAAGCATGTTGCGCATTGCAGTGATTTACTGAGCAATTGAAGCAAAGAACCACGACCGCATCATCGATCGATATCGTCTTAGCAGGCGCAACGGCAAGGGAAGCATCTGCAAGCAGGCGCGAGCGAGGGACAGAGTCTTTAGCTGGCTTTATATAGAACAAGCAAAACGTCGTCTCGAACGGAAGCCCAACGAAACGGCAACGCTCGATGACGGTTTCTTCGTCGGGCGAGAAATTGTTGGCAAGGTCGTTCAGGAACGAATCGACCGCATTGCCCGAAGGCTTTCCATCGGGATAATCGCGTAACGCATAAAACTCGACGGCGTCGGTGAACATTTCAAACAAGTCATAGAGATATCGACTTGGTGATTCGACGTTGCACATCATGACCGAAATGAGCGAAAACGACGAGTGTGCCTTGAAAGATTTCGTGACGGTGGTGTATTTGCATATCTCATGCGAATCGTTGACGACGAACCCATCGCTTTCCATCCAAGGCTGGAAGCGTTTATGCAATCTGAATTTGCGAATGTTGTCTTCCGTGTGATAACCGTGCTCGATGAGCTCCATCGTGATCGGGTCATCGCAAGGAGTGTTGCGCGTATAGGCTATGAGCTTGAGAGCGGGGTCGAGCACGACGACGTTGTTGCGCAGAAACGGCTCGCTTGCATCAAGCAAGTCCTGAAGCGATCCGCCCGTATGGCATATACGATCCATATCACGTTGCCAAGCATTGTACCTATCGAACACGTCGAGGAGCCTGTCGAAAACGGCCATCGGGGACAGGCTGCCGCATATGAAGAGCGCTATTCCGTCAGAAGAACTGGACGAGGAATCGAGCGCAGCAGACCCAACAAAAACAGAGAATGCACCCTGCTCGCATATTGCCGCAACGGCTTCCATCTGATCGCATACGTAAAGAGTTTGATTCCGAACATCGTTTCCAGGAATGAAAAACCGCACGTCGGAAAAGCGCGGATTGCCTTCGAGCGGCCGAATGACCTGCCCGCACGATTTCATCTCATGCTCGATGATGTTCAACGTAATGCTCAAATTGGTCGCCCTCTTCTATATCGCTGCGACGGTACCGTTCCTCGAAAAACGCATCGAATCACCGCCAACGTTCATTCACGCGTTCCCATTCAACATGAAAAGCAAATAATCAGGCAACACCCGGCGGTTTGATGCCCAAGCGTTTCAGATTTGCTTCGAGCGAATTGAGCCCGAGATCGCTGCACGCTTGTGCCGTACCGGGCGATGCACCGGTCACGGCATCAGGTTCGAGCTCTTCGTCGGTGTCGTCAACCGTCTCATCGGGTTTGTTGTCTTTATCTTCATTCATGCAATCTCCTAGAGAAAGGGCCGCCCCGATGGAGCGGCCCTTCTAGCTTAGCGCTTTTCAGTCGCTTGTGCGAACTACTTGCCTTCGGGCTTGCCAGCTGCAGCTTCGGCGATTTCGCCCTTGGGCTTGGAAGGCTTCATGAGCAGACCGAAGATGATGCCCACGACGCCGACCGGTACGAAGAACGTCATCATGATGTCGCTGTAGGACATGCCCACGGAGGTGCCGTACTGGAAGGCGTACGACGTCGGGATCTGGCCGAGGTACTGGCCGCAGGTCAGGAACGACAAGCCGAACGCGACAGCAGTGGCGCCACCCTTGAACACGTAGGTCGGAACCATCGGGCGGCAGCAGCCGTTGAGGAACATGTTGCCGATGCAGAAGAACAGAGCATACAGAGCGAAGATCGGGGTGTTGGCCTTGAAGGAGAGCACCATGCATGCCGTCAGCGAGATGATGCCGAGCAGCGGGGCGATCCACTTCCTGTCACGCGGCAGCTTGTCCATGATCCAACCGCCGATCGGGCCAAGGATGCCGCAAGCACAGAGGATGCCACCGATGAGACCAGCCATGGTCGGGTCCCAACCCATGCCGCCGGAAGCGGTGTCCATGGCGAGCCAAGTCTTCAGGTACTGCGAGAACGCGTAGTTCATGTAGTTGAAGATTGCGAACAGGACGATGAGCGACCAGAGCTGACGGCTCTTGAAGAACGGCAGAACCTCGCGCAGCTTCTTGCGCTCGGGCGAAACCTCGGAAACCTCGTCACCACGCGGCTCGCGGAACACGAGCAGGAAGACGACGCCGGCAACAGCCATGAGGATGATCCACAGCCAGTTCAGCATGACGATGTCGCCACCGAACAGGTCGAGGACGTTGCCGCCCCACATGTTGACGGTGAAGATGCCGATCGGAGCCCACGTGGACCAGATGGCCATGGCGCGACCGCGGGTGGCACCCGGGAACCAGATGGACACGCAAGTCGGGCCGGAAACGATGGTGCATGCGAGGGCAAGGCCGAAGATGAAGCGGCCAACCTGGTAGCCGGTCCAGCTGCCCGTAAGGCACAGCGTGGTGATAACAGCAGCAACGATGGCGATGCACACGCCGATGATCGAAGCCCATTTCGGACCGATCTTCTGAACCAGGAACGTCGTCGGGAACGCCATGATGATAGCTCCGATGGGCACCCAGCTCATCGAGTTACTCATGACCATGCCGATGGCGCGGCCGAGGTTCTGACCGAACCAAGCGCCCAGGGCCTCGCCCTGCAGTTCAGCAGGGTTGAAGCCGAACATGGCCTGGATGTCGGGATTGTGGAACAGGAACCACTTGGTGGCAGTACCACCAGTGACGCCGGGCATCCACTGCCACTCCCAAACGAGCGTGACAGCGATGAACAGCGATGCAAACAAGCACGGCCATGCATAAGACGGCGTCTTTTGCGGAGTACCCGCGTTGGCATTGGGATTTGCCATTTTTCTTTCCCCTTATCTTGTAACTACACAAGGTGCCTATCACCTTGTCGAGTTTCGAGGGCGCTGCGCATCGCTTCCCCCCTGTTGGTCAGCAAACGATGCGCAATTCCCTCAAAAGGTGGGGCGGGTGGCTTCCCCGCCCCACCGATGAAACGAACTTAGATCTTGAAGATGCGCTCGGCGTTGCCGCCCAGGATGAGGTCGCGCTCTTCCTCGGTGATGTCGAGGCCGTTGATGGTCTCAACGGAGCGGGCAAGCCACTCGTAGAAGACCGGGAAGGACGAACCGAGCAGGATGTGGTCGGCACCGCAAGTCTTGACGGCGCACTCGAGCTGATCCTTGCCCCAAGACATCGGATGGCATGCGTCGAAGAAGATGTTGTTCTTCAGGAACTCTTCGTACTCGTCGCGGCCGACGTTGGAAGCGAGGCGGTTCATTGCCTCCTTCTTCTTCGTCGACTTGTGCGGAGCGAGGAGCTCACGCAGGCCGAACCAGTTGCCGCCGAGCATCGTGTGCACGAAGATGAGGTTCGGATACTTCTCGAACATGCCGGAGTAGACCTCGCGGCCGACAGCGGTTGCCTGAACGGTGACGCGGCCGAACTCACGACGCATGATGGTGTACTCTTCGAAGTTCTGGAAGCAGTTCTGGCCGGGGGTATGGTGCACGACAGCCGGGAGCTTCATCTCGTTGAGAACCTTCATCATGGGCGCGAACAGCTCGTCGTCCAGGAACTTGTTGCCATAAGCGCAGGCGAACTGGACGCCGATCATGCCGAGCTCCTCGACGCAGCGCTTCAGCTCGGCGATGTCCTCGGGACGGCCGTACGGCGGCACGACAGCGTTGGCGACGAGACGGCCTTCGGAGCGCTTGCACATGTCGGCAGCCTGGTCGTTGACGATCTTGCAGATCTCGAGCGGCAGCCACTCCTGCCACACCGGCATGCGCAGCATGGCGATGTCGACGCCAGCGTCGTCCATAGCCTGGATCTTGGTCTCGAGCGTGTAGTCGCCCTCGACGTAGTTCAGGATCTCTTCGCCGGAATCGGTGGCGAGGACGACCTGGTTCTTGGTCCCGTCAGGCGTCTTGTCGAGGTAGGCCTTCACGCCCATGGTGATGGGTGCGGAGTACAGGAAGCCGTTCAGCACCTTCTCGTTGGTGAACAGGTCCGTCGGCAAAAAGTGCATATTGTCGTCGATAACCCTTTGCTTCTTTGCTTCTGCCATGTGTTTCCTCCTTATAAGAGTTGCTTTGGAGCCGAACTGGCACGCTGCGAACATCCTTTTCGTCAGCATCCGGCCCCACCTGTTGACGGGGTAAGCCACCACTCCGCCCGGATAGTGCTCGCCATGCCGCCCGGGGCGGGCGGGCGGCAGGCGCCTTGTAATCCGTTACTGCTGGTAGATCGGCGTGACCTCGCCGGCCGCCATCTTCTTCATGTTCTCGGTGTTGCGCACACGCCAGTCGATGCGGCCATTCTCCTTGGCCCACTCGGGTACGGTGTGGCTGAACTCGCGCGGAGCGCGTACGTCGATGTTGTCAAGTCGGGCTACGATGTCTTCTGTTGCCATGGGAATCTGTCCCCTCTCTGATGATTCGCTCCCCAGCCTTGGAACTCATCGG
>CACZAR010000072.1 GCA_902779135.1 uncultured Coriobacteriaceae bacterium
TTGGCGTTCACGCAAAATGCGTGAACGCCAAACCCGTCCCCTGTTCATTTCTGAACGCCAAACCCGTCCCCTGTTCATCTTGCCCTGCATCATACACCAGCCAAAATGTGCAGGTTGCGCAAGTTGCCATCTGCGATGCCGTCGTTGACGGAATAGGCATGTTTTTCCAGGTCAACACAATCAGCTGCCGTAAGCCCTTGTGCTTCGAGCTCGGCGATGATGTCAGCGGATATATCCTCGATGACCTCGTATTTGTCCTGCGCGAGATGGCCGTCGTTGTTCGTCGTGATGAGATACTCGACGAGCTCGGCCGCAAACGGAAGCTTCGGCAGCGCCCGTATTGCGCGGAATTGCCATTTGTAAAATGGCTGGTAAGCATCGTTCAGCAGGAACACGATCTCCATGACGCTCTGCGCGAAGGCGATGACCGCCAACTGAGCTGCAGCCGTTTCACCATGGCGCAAGCAACGCAGATAGTTGTACTGCCCCGCTTGCGCCGCGAGCAGCAGATTACCTGCGAGCTTCTTGCGACGAACGTCTTCGGGGTAATGTGCAAGCGCTTCGCGAACCCTTGTGAGCTCGCCCGAGCCATCGAAGAACACCTGGCCATTCACCGCTTCCGCAAGCGCATACGACGGCACGGCAAGCCATTGCTCCATCGTCAGATTGCCAGATGTACTGCCGGTTTTTTCCTTAAAGAAATCGGCCATTCGCATAACACCACGTCGCGAGCCGCCGACGGGCGCCATCATGGGCCGCTCGACTCCCATGAACTCTTTGGGCAAGGCCGCGTAGGCACGTTCAAGCGCAAATTCTTGTTTGCGATCAATGACGTCTTCGTCAGGCAGCAACAACATGAAGCCAGGGTCAAAATCATGGTCGCGCGATAGTTCGTCGTCGAAGCCGAAACACTCCGACCCACTGCCGAACAACCCTGCCGCCACATGTGGCAACAGCTCGGGGAACTTCTCCTCGAGCATCGGCATGCCACACTCGTCGAAGTATGCTCGCGATATCTCAAGCCCGTTCATGGGTCGACTTCGTCCTTTCTTGTGGCAACTGTTTAAGAGAACCGTCTCCTTGGCACACCCAAACAGTTACCCGTATATCTCCCTCGCCCGATTGCGTAAATCCTCATCGGCTAGGAAATACCCGTAATGCGCGAACACAGGCGCGCACTTCTCGCAAACGAACGCATAGTAACCATCGCGCGGAATCGAGGGCGTGTCGAGTAACGAGAGCGCGGTATCGAGGTATTCCTCGACCACCTCGTCGCACGCCGCGTCCATCATCGCCGCAGACTCGTCTCCCCCGTTCTCCACGCGGGCTTTCGCGACAGCTGCATCCGCCATGTTCAGATACGTGATTGCTTGCTCGAGCTGACCGTTTTCGACGTCCGCCATAATCTCGAGCGCACGTGCATACAGCTCGTCAGCCTCTTCGAACCGCCCAAGCGCGATGCAGGCAAGCGCCATGTTGTTGTAGAGGCCACCAAGAAGCTCCGGCCTTGTGTGCGAACTGCTTTCGTATAGCTTGGCCGCCTTGCGGAACAGATCGAGCGAGCGCTCGTTGTCCCCGAACGCATTGAACGCAGTCCCCGTGTTCGTGTAGGTTGTTCCCGCGCTGATGGTCTGATCGAACCCCAGCTCATCTATTAGACGAAGAGCCTCTTCGGCATGCTCGAAAGCGTGCGCTTTGTCCCCCGTCTTGCGGAAATGCCCCACGAGCTCGTTTCGCACCATCAACTCGCCACGCTGATCGCCTGCAAGAATCGCCTCATCAAGCCAGTACAGCAGATGCCGTTCGGCACCCGCGTAATCACGGTGGCTCATGTATTCGTCGAGTTTCTCGACAATCCGCTGCTGAGGAATGGGATTCAACGGCATGTCTTCCACCCTTTGCTTCGGTTTTGCACAACGAGACTATCTTAGAAGATGAGATGGGCCAATGGCGCCACAATGAACAGGCTGATGATCGTCCGTTCGAGGAACAGTATGAACAGCTCGAGCAGATTCACCGGAATCTTCGAGCCCAAGATCAAACCGCCCACCTCGGACAGGTAGATGAGCTGGGTGACCGAAATCACTGCCACGATGAAGCGCGACATGTCGCTGGTCACAGCCTCAGCCGCAATGACCGAAGGCGTGAACATATCGGTGAAGCCGACGATCATCGTCTTCGACACCTCGGACGCCTCGGGCACCTGCAGCAGCTCGAGCAGCGGCATGAACGGCATGCCCAGATAATCGAATACAGGCGTGTTGTTCGCCAGCATGAGCGCGAGCGTGCCGATGCACATGACGACAGGCATCACGCCGAACCACATGCCAGCGGAATTCTTGACACCGTTCTCGATGAATTGCACGATGCCACGATGCTCGTCAACACGTTGCACGGCCAAGCTCAGCCCGTATTGAACCGATGAGCTATAACCCTCGGGCAAGCTGTCAGGCATCGCTTTGCCCTCTACCAGATAGTTGTCCTTTTTCATCGAGAGCGGCGGGATGCGCGGCACGATGAGCGCGCAAACGATACCTACTACACAAATGAGCAGGTAATACAGGCCGAAATAGTCCATGAGACCAACTTGCGCGAGCACGACGATAGAAAATGTGATGGACACAGCAGAAAACGTCGTCGACACGATGGAAGCCTCGCGCTCGGAGTAATAGCCGCCCTCGTATTGGTTGGCGGTGAGCATGACGCCCAGAGTGCCATCGCCGATCCAAGATGTGATGCAGTCAACGGCCGCGCGGCCGGGAATCTTGAACAACGGTCGCATGACCTTGGTAAGCAACGCGCCAATGAACTCGAGCAAGCCGAAATCGAGCAGCAACGGCAAGAGAAGCCCGGCCAGAAGGAAGATGACGACGAGCACCGTGAGCAGTTCGTCCAGCACGAAGCCACCAGCATCACCCGTGGAGATGTAGCCAAGTGGCCCTGCGATTTCACCATCGGCATCAAGTCCCAGGCCAAGGAACGTAATCCAAATGAAAAGACAGCCAATCACACGGATAATCGCCCAGATGGGCGTAGCGGTGAACGTCTCGTTGATGATGGGATAGCTCGTGATGAACGACGGTTTTCCGAGCGACGCCACGCCGAGCACCGCCGATACCGTGACAATAATCACGCAGAGAATCGGCAGGAAGCCAGCAAACGCATCGCCGATGATATCGGCGATCAGCTTTACGACGATCGTCCAGCTGTCATCGACTTGAATTGGAATCATGAAAAGCAGGATGCCGACAACAGACGGAAGGATGAAGCCGATGAGCTGCTTGGAGGTGTACTTGCCCATGAGTTGAAAACCCCTATTTCTTATGCGCTTAACTCGGCAATTCTATCAAAGGAAGTCTTATCGAGGCTGCCTTGTTCATCACATAGCAATGGAGCTCGAACGAAAGCTGCGCTATAGTCTGCGTTGTGAAATCGAGTTCGCCGAAAGCTCGGCAACCACCGGCAGATGGAGGCCAACATGGCAAAGATGCTCTACCAAGGACACGGCTCGTACCGACTCACACTCGATGACGGCACCGTCGTCTACGTCGATCCGTTCATAGGCGATGGCTATGATCTCGCCGCAAATCTCATCCTGGTGACTCACGAGCATTTCGACCACAATCAGGTGAACAAGATGCCCCATGCACTGGATTGCGAAATCATCCGCGCAGCAGACCTTCACCCCCTTGCCGACGCATACCTCTCGACAACGTCGCACGGCGTGCTGATCACTGCCGTTCAAGCTTGCAACAAGAACCACCCGATCGACAAATGCGTTGGCTTTATCCTGGAACTCGATGGTGTGACGTTCTATGCATCGGGCGATACGAGCATGACCGACGACATGCGTTCGGGCAAGCTCGCCGCCATGGGCATTGATTACGCGGTCTTCCCTGGCGACGGCTTCTACAACATGGGTATCGACGAAGCGAGCGAATGCGCCAAGCTGGTCGACGCACGCCACAGCATCCCCGTGCACCTGGTGCCGATGGACGACCCCAACGACCCGTCCCAGCTGTTCGATCGCAATAAGGCCGAGTCGTTCAAAGCTCCTGGCCGCATCATCATCGAGCCCGGTCAAACCATTGAGTTGACAGCTGAGGCATAGCGTTATTCGTCTTGCGCATGGCGTTTTAGATTGTCGCTTCGACCGGCTGGGATGTTCGCCGCTTGTGAGGCACTTTCTTCATAGTGATTAGGTAAGCCGAACTGCTGTAGGCGGACATCCCAGCCGGTCGAAGCGACAATCGAAATGCAGGAAGGCCGCGATGTCGCGGCCTTCCTCAATTGATGGTTTTGTCGGAACCGATTATTCGGCAGCCTCTTCGGTAGCTTCCTCAGCTTCCTCGGCAGCCTCAGCAACTTCTTCAGTAGCTTCCTCGACAACCTCGGCAGCCTCTTCGACTTCCTCGACAGCCTCAGCCTCAACGTCGATAATCTCCTCGGCCTCTTCCTCGACGACCTCGGGCTCTTCGACCTTCTTGGCGGCCTTCTTCGGCTCGGCGGTCTTCTTGGCCTTCTTCTTCACCGGCTCGGTGCAGAGCTCCATGATGACCATAGGAGCACCGTCACCCTTGCGGGGACCAAGCTTCATGATGCGGGTGTAGCCGCCATCGCGATCGGCGAACATGCCCTGCTCGACCTTCTCGAAGATCTCGCGGACGATTTCCTTGTTATCCTCGCCACCACCGAGACGGGCGATAGCCAGACGACGGGAATGAACGTCGCCCTTCTTGGCCCACGTGATGATGCGGTCGACCTCGGGACGAATCTCCTTGGCGCGAGACTCGATCGTCTTGATGCGGTCGTTGTAAAGCAGCGCGGCAGTCAGGCTGCGCTTCATGGCCTTGGTATGCGAGGGGCTGGTCCCCAGCTTACGGCCCTTGTAGTTGTGTCTCATAATACCGTCTCCTAGAGCTTGAGGTTCAAGCCCATGGAGATGAGCTTGTCCTTTACTTCCTCGATGGACTTAGCACCGAAATTCCTGATGTTGAGCAGGTCGTTCTCGGAGAACTCGACCAGCTGGCGCACCGAGTGGATGCCGGCGCGCTTCAAGCAGTTGTACGAGCGCACGGACAGGTCGAGGTCTTCGATCTGCTTGTCCAGCTCGGCGTTGGATTCCTGGCCCTCGGGCGCGAAAATCGAGACGACCTCGACCTCTTCCTCGCCCTCGACCTCGGCCAGCGCCATAAATGCGCCCATGTACTGGTTGATGATGTTGACGGCGGAGAGAACAGCGTCGACCGGCTTGATGGAGCCGTCGGTCTCAACCTCGAGCACCAGCTTGTCGTAGTCGGTGCGCTGACCCACACGCGTGTTGGTAACGTTCATCGTGCAACGGCGAACCGGCGAGAACAGCGAGTCGACATGGATGATGCCGATCGGATCCTCGGTGCGCTTGTTGCGGTCGGCATCGACGTAGCCGCGGCCGACGCCGATGCGAATGGACATCTCGAGCTGGCCGCCATCGGCAACAGTCGCGATGACGTGCTCGGGATTGATAAGCGTGAACTCAGTCGGAACCTGCAGATCGGCACCGGTGACGACGCACGGACCCTCGGCGGAAACGTGAGCAACAGCTTCTTCGATGTCGCCGTTAAGCGCCTGGAAAACCAGACCCTTGACGTTCAGTACGATGTCAGTGATGTCTTCGATCACGCCCTCGGCCGTGGTGAACTCGTGCTGCACGCCCTCAATCTGGATGGCGGTTGCCTTGGCACCGTCAAGCGAAGAGAGCAGAACGCGACGCAGCGAGTTGCCGAGCGTATTGCCGTAGCCACGCTCGAGCGGCTCGACGATAAAACGCGCGACGGTATCGTTCACTTCTTCCGTTGTAACTGTCGGCCTCATGAACTCTGTCATGTTGAATAAGCCTCCTTAACTTCGGGCGCGATTACTTCGAGTAGAGTTCGACGATCAGCTGCTCGTTGATGTCGAGATCGATCTGATCGCGAGTCGGGAGCGAAAGAACGCTGCCCTGCAGCTTCTCGATATCAACCTCGAGCCAAGCCGGAACCGTCACGCGCTCGTTGCTGACCAGGGCGCTCTTGATGACGAGCAGTTCCTTGGCCTTGGGAGCAACGGCGACGAGATCGCCCGGACGAACGCGGTACGACGGGATGTCGACGCGCTTGCCGTTAACGGTGATGTGACCGTGGGTGACCGTCTGGCGGGCTTCCTTGCGGGTGCGGGCGAAACCCAGACGGAACACGACGTTGTCGAGACGCGACTCGAGGATGCGCATCAGGTTCTCACCCGTAACGCCTTCCTGGCGCAGTGCGTGCTTGTAGTAGCCGCGGAACTGCTTCTCGAGTACGCCGTAGATGAACTTGACCTTCTGCTTCTCGCGCAGCTGCATGCCGTATTCGCTTTCCTTGCGACGGCGCTTGGGCTCGCGCTTCGATTCCTTGGTGGTATAGCCCAGCACAACCGGGTCGATGCCCAGCTGGCGGCAGCGCTTCAGAACCGGAGTCCTGTCAATTGCCATGATATGGATCCTTTCGAACTAGACGCGACGACGCTTGCGCGGACGGCAACCGTTGTGCGGGATGGGCGTGCAATCCTGGATGCTGGAAACCTCGAGGCCCGCTGCCTGCAGCGAACGAACGGCGGTCTCGCGGCCCGAACCGGGGCCCTTCACGAAGACAGCAACCTTGTGCAAACCGTGCTCCATGGCGGTCTTGGCAGCAGCCTCGGCAGCCATCTGGGCAGCAAACGGCGTGGACTTACGAGAACCCTTGAAGCCCACCGTGCCGGCGGACTGCCAGGAGATCACGTTGCCCTGCGGGTCGGTGATGCTGACGATGGTGTTGTTGAACGTGGATTTGATATGCGCGGCGCCAACGGCAATGTTCTTACGCTCGGAACGCTTGACGCGCGTCTTGACATTTTTCTTCTGTGCCATGTGACTACCCTACTTCTTCTTTCCGCCGATTTGCTTCCTGGGACCTTTGCGCGTGCGAGCGTTCGTGTGCGTGCGCTGGCCGCGGACAGGGAGACCGCGACGATGACGAAGGCCGCGGTAGCAGCCGATCTCCATCAGACGCTTCACGTTCTGGGAAACCTCGCGATGCAGGTCGCCCTCGACAGTGAGGTTGTTCTGGATGTAGTCACGCAGCTTCGCGAGCTCTTCCTCAGTCAGATCATCGGTGCGGGTGTCGGGATTGATGCCCGTCTCCGCGAGGATCTTCTTGGAAGTCGTGAGGCCGATGCCGTAAATATAGGTCAGACCGATCTCGATGCGCTTGTTGCGCGGGAGGTCGACGCCGATAAGACGTGCCATAAACCTGAATTCCTTTCCTTAACCTTGACGCTGCTTATGACGAGGGTTCTCGCAAATCACGAGAATCTTGCCATGGCGACGAATGATCTTGCACTTGTCGCACATCTTCTTGACCGAAGGACGTACCTTCATAATTAAATTCCTTTCGGTATACCTGCTAATTACTTATCTATCACGGCCAGCCGCTGCCGATGATTTTCTGCGTTCCTACTTATTTGAAGCGATAGGTGATCCGCCCGCGGTTCAGGTCGTACACGGAAAGTTCGACCGTAACCTTGTCACCCGGCAGGATCTTGATGTAATGCATACGCATCTTGCCGGAAATGTGAGCCAATATCTTGTGGCCGTTCTCGAGCTCAACCCTAAACATAGCGTTGGGCAGTGCTTCGAGGACTGTGCCCTCAAGTTCGATAACATCTTGTTTTGCCAACGGTATTCCTTTGCACAAATAGTCAGTAAGCAGCAACGATAGATGTTACTCCAGCACAAAGGGGCATTTCAAGAACTTTTTGAGAGCGCACAAGACCTTCAAACCGTGCCCACGAATCTTTTTTCGCGACGGCTCTATGGTGCCTGCATGTCAGGCGTGCGACTCGAAGATCGCGCAACCCTCGGGGCCAGGTTGGGGCTGGCGTGCCCGGGACTGCCAGGTATTGTTTGGAAGGCCGCCTTGTCGGCCGAGAAGGGATTGTAGCACACGTTTGCGCGATTACCAAAGAATCAATTTCCCGCGGGGAACATGATTTCCCCGGAGGAAACCGATTTCCCGCGGGGAACGTGTTCCGATCATTTTCCCGCGGGGAACACGCTTCACGATTTTGCTTATGGGGGCAGCGTGCGCCAGCCGCACCCATCACATCACGAGCTAGATTTGACTTGCAGAGCCCAGTTCCCAAAACGCAATGGCGGCAGCTGCGGCAACGTTGAGGGAATCCACCTGGTGCGCCATGGGAACCAACACGGTGTGGTCGCACGCCTCGATCGTAGAATCCAACAGACCGTCGCCTTCGGTTCCCAAAACAATGGCAAGTTTTTCGGCAGCCGCAAGACGCGGGTCGCGCAGACCTATCGAA
Organism: uncultured Coriobacteriaceae bacterium; assembly: GCA_902779135.1. Taxonomy (GTDB): domain Bacteria; phylum Actinomycetota; class Coriobacteriia; order Coriobacteriales; family Eggerthellaceae; genus UBA9715. The sequence goes on from CACZAR010000072.1 coordinate 8,359, forward strand.
TCCTCGCGGAGCGCCATGGCAACTGTGACGAAACCGGCCTCCCGCAAATGAGGCACAAGCGAAGGTGCCCAATCATGCGAGCCACTTGGTCGTCCGGATTCCGCAGCCGCATCTGCGGTCTCGATTCTCGCCCAGGGCACTTGGAACACAGCACCCATGCTCACGCGTGCGCAACGGCGGTAATACGGATCATGGCACGACGGAGTGACGAGCACGCCATCCATCCCAAGCGCAGCAGCAGAGCGGAAAATCGCACCCATGTTGGCATAGTTCGTGACATCCTCGAGAATCGCTATACGTCGCGCACCCGCAATCACATCATCGACAGCAAGCGGAGCTGGGCGCTCGAAGCATGCAAGCGCACCACGCACAACCTCATATCCCGTCAGTTCGCGAAACTGCGAGACGCTCGCCAGGAAAATCCAGCAATCGGGCCATTCGTGCTCGATGCGCTCGATGATGGCGCGGTCATGTTCAAGCCAGCGCTCTTCGACCAAAACGGAAACAGGGCGCACCCCTGCATCGAGAGCGCGCTCTATCACACGACCGGACTCACCGATGAACAATCCTTGCGGATTGTCACGCCTGAATCCTTCCCCACGACGCAATTGGCCGTCGG
>CACZAR010000073.1 GCA_902779135.1 uncultured Coriobacteriaceae bacterium
CTTTACCGGACATTCCTGGGACGGGAATTTGACGAAGGCGGGCTTACGCATTGGGTCGGGAAACTGGCTTCCGGTATGAGTCGGGTACAGGTCGCGAGCGGGTTTGCCCACTCTTCGGAATTCTCGGGAATTATGGCATCCTATGGACTGTGAGTTCTACACATATGCAACCAGAAGTAAGGAGAGAAACATTATGAAACTGATCATCCAGATTCCCTGCTACAACGAGGCTGAAACCCTGGAAATCGCCCTGAACGACCTTCCGAAGCACATTGACGGGATTGACACGATCGAGTATCTGATCATCAATGACGGCTCCAAAGATGACACAGTGGAGGTCGCCCGCCGCTGGGGCGTGCATTATGTGGTGCACTTCGGAAAAAACCGCGGCCTGGCGAAAGGCTTCATGGCCGGACTGGATGCCTGCCTGCGCAACGGTGCGGATATTATCGTCAATACGGACGCCGACAACCAATACTGCGGCGCGGATATCGAAACGCTGGTCCGTCCGATCCTGGAAGGCAAAAGCGATATTGTCATCGGTTCCCGGCCGATCGATCAGACGGAACACTTTTCTCCCCTGAAAAAGAAACTGCAGCACCTGGGTTCCTGGGTGGTCCGACGGGCTTCCAAGTCCGGCATCCCGGACGCGCCCAGCGGGTTCCGAGCCCTGAGCCGGGAAGCTGCGCTGCGCCTGAACGTGACGAATGAATACACCTACACGCTGGAGACCATCGTGCAGGCCGGCCGGGAGCGGATTCCCATGGAGGCGGTGGATATCCGCACCAACGGCGAACTGCGTCCTTCCCGCCTCTTCCACAGCATGTTTGGTTATATCAAGAAATCCATCCTGACAATCCTGAGATGATTGAGGCCCGCAGGCTTGGAATTCCGGTTCTTGAAAGGGCGCAACGGCGTCCCTGGTTCTCTGCGTTCCGAATCCCGGTATTGCATTGGATTCTCACAGAACAGGACACTACCATGAATTTCCCGAAGGCAAATTCCTTCCCGACATCCGTCATGCGCGAGCGCAGCATGGGGCCCAACCCGCTCAAGCTCTGCGAGGAGCTGCTCGCGTACGGCGACATCCCGACCAGCTCCGTCGTGCTCGACCTCGGCAGCGGCGCAGGGCTCACGAGCGCGCTCTTGGCCCGCGAGTGCGGCCTCACCGTGTACGCCGCCGACCTCTGGAGCGACCCGTCCGACAACATGCGCTTCTTCGAAGAGCTGGGGCTTAGCAACAGGCAGATCATTCCGCTCAAGGCAGACGCCACTGCTCTTCCTTTCGCCACAGGTTTCTTCGACGCCGTGGTGAGCGTCGACTCGTACAACTATTTCGGCCGCGACTCGGAATACCTGGGGACGAGTCTGTTGCCGCTCGTCAAACGTGGCGGCGAGCTGCTGTTCGCCATACCAGGCATGGTGCGCGATTGCCACGACGATCTGCCTGCGTGTCTGCTTAAGTCTTGGACACCCGAGCAGTTGGAGTACATGCATGACATGGACTGGTGGCGAGCCAACATCGAACAGGCCGACGGTGCTGACATTCTCGACATGCGTGAAATGACTTGCACGTGCGATGCGTGGGCCGATTGGATTGAGTGCGATAACGAGTACGCCACAGGCGACCGTGCGGCCGTCGAGGCGGGTGCCCTTGACTATCTGAACACCATTGCCGTAAGGCTGAGGAGGCGATAGCGTTATCGCTCAAGCATGTTCGTGAGCAAATCGCAACCGTGCAGGCAACGACTTGGGTAAATATAACAAGGTGTTTCAAGTTATAATTTGCGCATCGTCGACTTGGGGAGGGATCATGAAACGAGTATCAGCAATTATCGTCGCAACGCTTATTGCAACGTTGGCCATCTGTGTGGTTGCGGGGTGCAGCGGCCAATCTGCTTCATCGTCGGCAGCAAAACAGACGCCGGAGGAAATCATCGCCGAGCTGAAAGGCGCTATTGCCAATCAGCCCGAATTCAAGTCGGTTACGCTGACCGAGGTTAGCATATCCACCTTCAAAAATGCGGCCACCACTGAAGGAAGCGCGTCGGGCGAAGCTGCAACCAGTGAGGCTGCTTCCAGCAAAGCTGCTTCGAGCAAGGCTGCGTCTTCCGAAAGCGCCGCAGCTGAAGACCCAGTCGACGCCAACGCCATCAAATCGAAAACCGTCGTCAAGTTCGATGAGAGCGGCGAGGCGCTGAAGACCGACGCGATATACGAGATCGAGGACATCAAGCTGGAGTATTACTCCGATGGTGATAAGGCCGTATGCGTTACCGACGGACCTGTTTACTCAGGCACAACGGAGCAGTTTGACCAGCCGCAATTCGCCGGCTTTGAAGCGTGTTTTTATGGAGCGGTTGGCGACTTGAACACGTGCATCGATTGTTTCGATACTGTGGTAAAGGAACAGCAGGGTGATGTTACCGTCTACACGGTCACGCTCGATCCTGAGAAATACATGGCATCTGATGAGATTCTGACCATGATGAAAGATGCCGGCGATCCGGTTCTATCGGCTGTCTTCACGTTCAGCATCGATAAAGATGGTCGCCTTGTGTCGCTCAACAGGGTTGTTGACTACAATGTTTCTTCCATTGACGTCACCCACACTCTCTCTGATTTTGACAGCACTGTCATCGGCCCCATGCCCGAAGCCGATAAAACGTACGAGGAAATGGAATCGGACATCAACGTCAAGTTTGAGCAGCTCGCTGCTGAACTTGACGTGACCGACGAATACCAAGAAACCGGCGAATCACAAAACGAAGTCCGGTAACCAAGGCTCGCCCCATCTGCACGAGATGGGGCGAGTTTTTGCAAATCGCACATTGTGCATGCTGCTCCAAACGATGTAAGCGCCATCCATTGACGAGGCGTTCTAGGTTCTGCCCAGGTATGTCAGAGTGCGTCTTTGGGGCAGTTCTTCACACACTCAAGGCACAGGATGCATTCCGTGCCGTTCTCGCGCTTGCGCGAGTCATCGAGCATGTCGACGTTCATCGGGCAGATTTTCCGACATTTCCCGCACGAGACGCACTTACTGTGGTCGCACTTGATGCGCACGAGTGAGAAGTAGCTCATCGGCTTCAGGAATACTGTGATGGGGCACACGTATTTGCAGAAGGCGCGGTTGTCCTTGAAGGCATAGGCCATCGCGATTCCAATTGCGTAGTAGGCGACGTTTCCCACGATGAATGCCCAGAACATGATTCGCTCGATGTTGCCCACGTGTGCGAGGAAAAGGGCGGCAACGAACGCGAGCGAGGCGGCAAACGCGACGTAGCGGATCCAGCCGATCTTCTTCCGCGGCTCCTGCGGCACCTTAAAGGGAAGGAAGTCGAGCACCATGGCCGTCCAACAGGCGTAGCCGCACCAGCCGCGCCCGAAGACGAGTGGGCCGAAGATCTTCGCGACGGCGTAGTGGATGGTCGCAGCTTCGAACACGCCGGTGAACAGATAGTACCAAAAGCCCTCGATCTGCATGTTCTCGCCGCAGATGAGTCCGAGATAGACGAGCATGTACAGTCCGACGAGGAGCTGCGTGACGCGTCGGGCATGAGGACTTTTCTTGGTGAAGAGAAAAATGCCCAGCGCTACCGCCGCACCGATGTAGCTGAAATTGAAGAGGTAGAAGATGTTGTCCTTGGCGAGCCACAGCGCGACGGCAACGGCTTCGAATACCAAGAATGTCACAATTGGAAGCCAGCGGCTTCTAAGGCTGTTCATGTTCTTCAAACACCAGCTAACTATCTCAGAAAGACTCCGATTGCCCGCCAAAGCGATTGGCAGGAATTTAATTATCAGGCATTATTCGCGACTATTGTCCCACGTTTTGCACATGACCAAATCGGTTTCGATTAACGCCATGGGGCTCGCTAGCTGAAGCTCCATAGCACATGGGGCGGTAAAGGCTGTAGCCGCAGATTGGCTCATCGTTTCATGGGGGTTCAAATCTGTGCAGCCTTGTGCGAGAATGCAATAGTTAGCCATGTATAACTTATTGAGGAGATCGCACATGTCAGGCAAAGACTTCGATGGGGTAGCGGACACGCTCTACATCCCGCTGGCCGCGCGCGTGTACGTGTCGAAGAGGTTCCCCGAGTACTTCTTCGACCCCAAGTCGCTCGAGCTGGAGTCCGCCATCCCCGGTGAGAGCATCCAGGCAGGCTCCAACGAGTACACGATGATCGCATCGGCTGCGCGCTACCACAACCTCGACGAGATGGCGCGCGCCTACATTACCGTGCACCCTTCTTGCAACATCGTGAACGTGGGTTGCGGCCTGGAGACCATGTTCTGGCGAGTGGGGCCCGACGCCCCCGATGCGCGGTTCTTCGAGATAGACCTTCCCGAGGTCATCGAGGTGCGCCACCGCATCCTCGGCGCGCCCGAGCGCGATGAGCTCATAGCGGGCGACGCGTTCGACCTCTCCTGGGCAAACGGCATCGATAACTCGCTGCCCACGCTCATCATCGTCTCGGGTGTGTTCCAATACTTCCACAACACCGACGTGCTCGGCTTCATCGCGGATGCCAAGAAGGCCTTCGCCGACGCGGAACTCATTTTCGACGCCACCAACACCAAGGGGCTCGAATACGTAAACAAGTACGTGAAGAAGACGGGCAACGCATCGGCCCTCATGTACTGCGCCATTGACGACCCAGCAGCGTTTGCGCGCGAGGCGGACTGTGAACTTCTCGAGGTGCGGCACTTCTACACCGCGGCGCGCCGCATTCTCAAGGGGAAGGTCAACCTGTACTCCAAGATAGCCATGGCCGTCGCCGATCGCACCGGCCGCGCGTTCTTGCTGCACATGAAACTCTAGATCAAGCGAACGGAGGAACACGTGAAGAGCGATGCAGAATACAAAGAGCTGTCGATCAGGGAGTTCACGAAGGCGGCCGAGGTGTACGACAGCAACCACGCCGTCATCTGCGCGAACAGCTTCCACCACTACCCGAATCCGCAAGCCTTCTTCGACGGAGTCGCGCGTGTGCTGCGTCCCGGCGGCAAGCTGGTTCTTCGCGACTACACGGCTGCGGCACCCATCTTGTGGCTCATGAACCGCACGGAAATGCCGCTTGCGAATCTCATAGGCCACGGAGACGTGCGCGCCTACACGCTTGACGAGGTCCGTGCGCTCTGCACGGTGTCCGGGCTCGTGCCTGTCACGCTGGAAGCCCAGAAGAAGTTCCGACTGCATCTGGTCGCGCGCAAGCCGGTAGACTCCGATGACGAGCAACTCCAGTTCGGCGATATCCAGGAGACTGCGCTCGTCACGTTGGCGATACGTGCGAGCGAGACGGCACGGCCGAACCCGCGCATCCGCGACGAGAAGGCGGCCAAGATAATCAGTTCGCTGGGCGTGGACGTGAGCAAGTATGACCCGTTCCTCTCGCACGAAGGCGTGGTCGCGCGCACCATCATGTTCGCAGATGCCCTGCGTGCGCTTATAGAGGTGCACCCGGATGCAGTGTGCGTGAACCTGGGATGCGGGTTCGACGACAAATTCAGTCAGGTCGATAACGGGCAGATAGAGTGGTTCGACGTAGACCTGCCCGACCAGATTGCCGTGCGGCGTAAGGTCTTCGAGGATCGTCCGCGCTGCACAATGCTCGAGGGCGATGCTCTCGATGGTGCTTGGACGGCACAGCTACCCAAGGACCGTCCAATCATCGTGGTGATGGAGGGCGTGCTCGAGTACTTCACCAAAGAGCAGACGGCCACTTGCCTGCACATGCTTTGCGACTCATTCGAGCACGGCTGGCTCGTTTCCGAAATGAACTCGATGTTCATGGTGAAGCATTCGAAGCAGCACGACGCCATCAAGAACACCAACGCCGAGTTCAAGTGGGGGACCGACTCCGGCGAGGAGTTCGTCGAGCTCGAACCGCGCCTGCAGCTCGTCTCGGAGCAGAGCTACAACGTGGAGATGCGCAAGCACACCCTGCGCGGCAAGCTGTTCGCCGCCACATTCGGCAAGAACGTGAACAACCGCCTGGCAGTGTTTGCGTGGTGAGCTACGCGTCGTTGCTGAGCAATTGCCATCGAGCCCACCACCGAGGTTGAGGGAACGCTCGCCCTCACCGCCGAATTCGAGAACGCGGCGTTTGACACGCACTCGTCGTACGAAGAGGCTTTTCCCTATCTAAGCTTTGCCGCGCAATGAGGACACCAATCTACGGGGTCGTCGGGATCCATAAAGTAGTACTTCTGCCCGCAATGAGGACACCAATCGACATACTGTGGACCATTTCCCCATATGTCGCCGCCTACAACATAGCCGTCGCTGCCGCCAGTCACCTGTTGAAGCTCGTCATCGGTCAGCTCGTAGCCTTCCGCCTTCGCAAACGTCAAAATATCTTCCAGTGTTTTGCACTCATGCAGCTTATCCCATTGCTCTTGCGTCAGATTTTTCAAATCCATCCAGATCACACCCTAACGACTTCCGAGACGAGATCGATTTCCTCAAACTACAATTCAGATGTTAATAATTATAGTCCACTTTATGAGGTGAAGACGGCTATTGCCAGAGAACCCAACTTATAGGCTAGCTTGTATCGCGCGAAAGCAGGCGGTAGTCTTGACCTTCATGCGAGCTATGATGGGCTAGAGCCTATCATGGCTGTCGAGCCGACGGCCCTCGGGTTAGGAGCATGCGTTTCCAAAGCGTTTATCCGACTTGAGACGATTAACCCGATTCTGCGTATTAGAATGGTAGGTCAAATAGTAAGAGATCGTTCGCAGGGACAATCGGATGGGAAGGATGCAGAGTATGGTGAGTTTCAACGAATTGACTCCTGAACAGATGGAAAAGGCTAGGGCATGCAAGAGTCCGGCTGACCTGGTAGAGCTCGCCAAATCCGAAGGCGTCGAACTCACCGATGACCAACTTGACGCCATCTCGGGCGGCACGTGGTACAACTGCATGAACGAAACGTGGTAGTGCGCGGTTTAAATGCATTTGCCTAAAATGACGCGGTAGTTGCGTCATGGTGTTTCCTCATTTACTTTGCAAGGCGCCGTCGCTATTACCCCGTGATGGGGCTTGTTGCGGCGCGTTATCGCAGTGGGGAGAAGAAACCTTGATCAGGCGCACGCTCATGCAACGCGACCGGGAGCTGGTCGACTTCGAGATCGACCCGACGACAGGCAAGGTCCGCGTCATCGATATAGCGAACGATGATTTGGTCGCTTCTGCGGGATTGTCCCGGCAAAACAGGGACCGGGTTTTAACTGCGCTCATCGAGAGGCGCGCCCTGTCGACCATGCGCAAGGACAAGGACGAGATCCTTGCGGCCTTTGGCGCGAAGTCGCCTGTCGACCTTGCGCTCATGGGGCATGGCCTTTCCCTTTCCGACCAGTTCTGGTACCGCGCTCCTGGATCGGCCGAGCGCTGGGAGGACGTGAACTTCTTCGACAACGGATGGGATCCGGGCTTTGGCACGGCGGTTCTCCAGGGCGATTACGCCCGCCTGGCGACCTGTTCGCTCGACGTTCCCGAAGTCACGACGTCCGGTCACGCCGTCAAAGCGTGGGAGCGTGACGATGACGACATCTACCTCGTCAAGGCGGCCGAGCATCCTGACGGCGCCGAACTGGTGGGAGCCAAGTTGGGATCCGATCTATGCGCCTTGCTCTTCGGCGAAGGTTACTCGGTTTCGTTGGATGTGGTGGAGCGCTATGGCAAGCCCTGTTCAGCCAGCCCGCTCATGCTGGATCGCTGCGAGGAATTCGTCGATGGCAACCGCCTCTGCGCGATGGCGAACATGTGGGAGAGTTCCACCCTGAGCAGGGGCGGCATCACGACAGAAGCATGCGACGCCTTCATCGACGCCTATTTGGCCATCGGAGTTGAAGATGCTTCGGCGCACGTGGCCAGGAGAGCGTGCTTTTCCAGTCTTTCGCTGCTTTTGGATTTCAACCCGGGTAACTTAGGCGCCATTCGCAAATTCGATTCGGATGTGTGGCGCGCGGCGCCCATCTTCGATTATGATGGGACTTTCGGGTTCCCGTTCAATGGCGTTTCTCTTGCATATTTATGCGAGAACCCCTCTTTCGTCGAACTGTTCTGCGCCCATCGCTTCTCCTTCCTCAAGTCGTCTTGGGACTGGTCCTGGTACGATACGCGAGCGCTCGACGACTTCGAAGATGCCATCATGGAGGCGTACGCTTCCTGCCGGAGCTTGCCGTCGGCATTCGCAGGGCTCATTGCCCGCCTGTTTGTTGATCAGCGCGATTACGTAAACAAGGTCGCGTCGGGGGGAGGGCCTATCGCGGCTGTCGAACCAACAACCTCCAGGTAAGGTGAAGATGCGTTACTCCCGAGACCTCATCGTGGCTCCGCACTTCGTGCACTCGTGGATGTAAAGTATCATGGTTCCATGATCCATGTCTCCGACTTCCTTCCAGTTATGCTTGCCGCCCTTCGGGCACGGTTCCCCTTTCTTAGTGCTCTCCCAGCCGCCAGCCACTTGGTCAAGGTCCTCGTCTGAAAGAGGCAGGCCTTCCTCGGCGGCAAGCTTGCGGATCTCCTCGTGCGACATGTCTTTCAGTTTCTCGATTTGTTCGGAGGTCGGATCTTTGTAGTCCATGTTTTCCCTTTCTCCGTTTGGACACAAGTGCAGCCGTTGCTCATCAGTCGGCAATCATTTATAGATTGCTTTCGTCATTATAATCAGTATTCCAGGCAAGAATCGGCTTCAGGCTGTTGACATAGAAGTACGGCACGTCGACATGGCCGTATCCGAGCACATGGTCGGCACCATTTCCGCCAGCGCCAACGCCATAATGTCTTCCAGTGTTGTGCGCTCACGCAGCTTATCCAATTGTTCTTGCATCAAATCGTTCAAATCCACCCAAATCGGGTAGAATCATTCCCCCACGCAGTGAAAAGCCCTGCCTGTTTTACCAGGTCAGGGCTTATTAAATTTGGTCGCGGGGGCCGGATTCGAACCGACGACCTTCGGGTTATGAGGCGCTTAGACTGAGGGAATTCCGAATCATCGTAAATCCCCATCGGGCATTTGAACTGCAGTTATATTGAAATCTGAGGAACTCAAGGGAATTACCAATTATTGGAACAACCGCTCTCATGTCCCAACTGTGCCCCAATCTTGTGTCCCAACTTTTTTCTATTCTGTTTCTTAATATTGAGTATTCTTCTGTTTTACGACGTAGCGCAACGGCAACACAGGCAAGCAATTCAAGGAGAGCTTCGCAATCGATTATTGTGATTCAACGTTTCGCGCAATGCTGGGCATGTGTTCGTGGCTTTCCCAGTCAATGATTTGTGTAAAGCCATAAAAAGGTTCGTGCGCTGCCTCGCATAGATATGCAACAACAACAAATAAAGCGCTTATCAGCTCTAGCGCTGTTTTGAGATTGGCAACTTCGTAGTATTCCGATCTTTTATGCTTGATATTGTTGTAGTTTGACCACCAGATGAACGAGCAATCGGAACTGTCCGCAATTGCTGACCACGGTATTAGCACGATCTCTGATCTTAAAAAAGCTACTCGAGCTGTGGCAAATTGGCTACAAGCATATTGCGAAATCATGCTTTTGAAGTGTCCCATATTCGGGTTTTCTATTGTTGCTGCTTCGTGTTGTGGGCATAAAACTGCAGCGAGGCTTTTCAAGGCTACGTCCAACTCGCTACCAGTTGCAAGGATTAATTGCGCTAACCGTGGTCCGAAGGAATCGTAGTTTTTCTCGTTGAGCTCTAATGTCTCGCTTATGGCAATTAAGTCTTTTTCAAGAAGCAGAAAGTAGTCCCAATGTAGCTGAGCTGCACTTTTCATATTACTTTCTCCTCATCACTTCGACGACAGATCCAATCGATTGCGGCCAACCATGGTTTTAACCCCAGCGCTTTATCAAGGTCGTCTGCCTTTCAGGCCTTCGAGTTCTAGGTTGTTCTAACCTTAGCCAAAGCGTTCGGCAGCGATTGCACAACATTATGGGGCATTTGACGTAATCGCTGGCAACCAGATGACCGCTCTGAACCAAAATCACTCACCCCAAATTCCAAAGAGGTCGTTTTCGATGCAGTCTTTTAATAGCTTTTGTAACGCGAACGTTGACTCCTTTACGACGTCAAAAGGAGCCGATCCATCAAGCAAAGTTGACTCTGCATGAACCAAGGGGTTTTGCTGGCGAATTCTCTCACTCGATTCAACAATCTGCTCGGCGCCTTCAATGATGGCCTTCAGCATCTCTCCTCCGGCATTGGTGACATACTTGACCGTGGAAGGCAGCTGGCCGAAGCGGCCGCCCGCCACCTCCTCATGCAGACGCTCCATCTGGGCGTCGCTGGTGCAAATCAGATAGATGGGACGTCCCCACTGCTCCAGGGCTTCCCGCTGGGCGGAAAGGTCGTTCAGGACGTGGTTGGTGGGCTCCAGTCCCACATCCAATATGGCGGCGGCATAGTAGCCGTCTTCATTCAGCAAACGGGTGGGGAAGCTGCCGCAGACCTTCACCTCTTCCAGAACGCTTTCCAGGACTACGGGAACCTCAAGGGGCTGCCCGGCCGTCACGTGGAAAAGCGTAAGGGTAACGGGCGTGGAACCGTCCGAAAGGCGTTTTCCGGAGGAGAGCAGGTAGTCTCCTTCCGGCAGGCGGTTGCCGCCCGGGAAACCGTAGCGCCGCATCTGCCCCGGAAAGCCCAGGAACACCATCTGCGGCTGCCCGTCCACAATGCGGCTCACGGAGTAGTGGGCGCCGTATTCGGGCTCCTCTACCCCCTCCACGGGCTGGTAAGTGAGGGTGACGGGGGCCGAGGGGACATCGGCCTTGTCGTTTTCAAAACGGAGGGCTCCGGTGTTGCGGTCTTTCCGCATGTCCACCCCGAAGGTACGGGCCAGGGCGATGGAGAAGATGTCCCGCGAGCGGGGGTTGGCCATGCGGCTCTTCCACACGCCCACCGGAGACATGGGGATGTCCCAGAAGAGCGGGTCTTCGTCCACGTCTATATTCTGCTCCACCCAGTCCAGGATGGCCTGGGCATTGCCCCGGAAGCTCCTCTGGAGTTCCTCAGGCACGTTCTTCAGGAACCAGCCTTTATAGGGAGAGAGGAATTCGCTTTCGATGCGGGGCGCCAGCACGCTTTCGGTGGCGTTGTAGCTGTCCCAGAGGATATCGGCCGATACGTCCGAAAGGTCCTTGCGGCTGAGGCTGCGGAGCAATTCCACCGCGCGCTCCTTGTCCTGCGCCTCCCGGAGGAAGCCCATGATGGTGGCGCCGTTTCCGGCCGACAGCTCCACAAAGCGCTGCGCCGTCTCCGGAAGGGCATACTGCTTCACAAAGGCCTGCGCCTGCTCCTTGGTGGGGAAGGTGGCCATGTAGGCCTTGCGCACGGAATCTTCATAGGCCATACGGCGGTCATTTTCGGCCCGCTGCCCGGGCGTCACCTCCGGCAGAACAACCTCCTCCGGCGGCGGTACGATGTCCAGCAGCTCCGAGCGGACGGGGTTCCCCGCAGGAGAGTCAAGGGTGACGGTCAGGTTTTTGTCAACGCCGAAACGGAGCTTTCCGTAACCGTATTTTCCGTCCTTGGATGCCCATACCAGCATGTCTCCCAGGCCGGCCGACAGGCTGGTCGTACCCTTTGCATCCGTATATTTGGCCACGGCCGGGAAGAACTGCGAAGAGTTGTAGATGCAGAAGTTCACCCGGGCGCCCTCCACAGGCTTTCCATCGGCCGATAAAACCTTCACGCTACCTTTGGCGGCCTTGGCGTAATTCTCTATCAGATTGATTTCCGTATAGCCGGGGGTGCGGAGAACCACTTCCTCCGGGCCGTCGTATTTGCCGAACACCTTGGTATGGGTGAGCATGGCGCGGGAGGCGGGGGCGTTGAACCAGCCCAAGTTCACCACGGGCTCGGGCTCGCAGGCGCCGATAAAGTACCATGTTCCGTCGGCCCAGGCCTCTACCCAGGCGTGGTTGCTCTCGGTATGGGCCCAGCGGGGCGTATAAACCTGGCGGGCCGGGATACCCACGGAGCGCAGGGCGGCCACGCAGAAGGTGGACTCCTCCCCACATCGGCCCAGGGCATTCTTGAGGGAAGCCAGGGGGGCGTGGGTGCGCCCGTCGGAAGGCTGGTAGGTCATCTTTTCATGGCACCAGTGGTTCACTTCCAGGATGGCGTCCTTCATGGACATCCCTTTCACCCGCGGGGCGATCTCGCGGTTGAAGGCCACGCGGGCCGTATCCAGATTCTCGTTGTTCACGCGGAGGGGCAGCACGAAGTGGCGGAACTCCCGCTCCGGCACCTTCCAGCCCATCTCCTTCCGGATGCGGAATGTCGCCCGCACC
>CACZAR010000074.1 GCA_902779135.1 uncultured Coriobacteriaceae bacterium
CGACGGATGCGCTTGGCGCCACTGCTCTAGTATCGCAGGAAAATCTACCGTATATGCATACATGCCCCCGCGATCATTGTCGATGGACATCGTAATCGGTGAACCGTCGACGCTGATTGAAATGGTATCGGGGCTCCACGTTGTAATCGTCCACGTACCTGTGACCTCGAGCGTCTTCTCGGTTGGGCCAGTCAGCATTTCTGGTTGCGCGTCGCCGCCATCCAAATAAGTCTCGATGTAACAGTCGTCACCGGATTTCACCGAATACACGACTCGAGCGCTCGTCGGAGCCACTTCGACGACCGCAGCTTCCTCTTCCTCTTCTTCTTCAGATTTCGTCGTATCGTTAATACCCGAAACAGGCAGCTGCGATACGTCGCTCTCATCTTGCTGCGAGCCACGGCCAAGCAGAGTGAACGCCACAACGGCAACTATCGCCACAACGATTATGGCAATGATTATGAGCACGAGCCGTGACTGGAGGAAGCTCGGAACGCGCGATGCTTTGTATTCCATCGGCGTTTGCCCGACATGGATATCGCGATTACCACGGCGCGGTGTCTGGGAAAGGTATCCATACCCAGTCTCAGAGTAACCGGAATGGTGGCTCATGAAATCGCGCTCCGAGCGATCCGGCCGCTCACGGCGTTCACGCGTGATGCCGTAGTCGTCGCGTGAGAACTCGGTCCGATCGTCATAGAGATCGCGCGTTAGAAACGAATTCACGGCCCCTTCGCTTGTATGCCGATATGATGCACCACGTGACTGCGATTGCGACCTCGTCCGAGACCTCGAATCGGAAGAAGCGTCCCAATCGTCGTAGCGCATCGCACGATTGCGTGCGCGCGAACGTCGGGGCTCTCGTTCCATGTTGAACCCACTCGACGGAGCGTGCCCACGTGCTCGCTCCACTTGGTTTGCATACACCTCATCAAGGTACATGTTTACGATTTCAGTTGGATTTAGCCCGAGCAGGCGCGCATAGGCATTCACCATGTTGCGCGTATACCCGCGCGGCGGCATCGCATCGAAGTCGCCTGCTTCAATTGCTCGCAGAATATCAGGGCGTATCCTGAGTCGACGCGCTACCGTGTCGAGCTCATAACCTTTGCGCTCTCGAGTTTCACGAAGTACCTTGCCAGATGTCATCTGTGCCACGATTGCTCCTTAAACTCATCACTCGTCGTTGGCCTCGAACGCTTTGAGCGTTTCGAGCTCCATGGCATCAACGAGCACGTCACGCGGCTTGCTGCCGTTCGGCGGACCCACAATGCCCTTCTCTTCGAGCATATCCATTAGACGGCCGGCTCTCGAATAGCCCACTTTGAGCTTACGCTGGATGTTCGACGTCGAGCCGAGCCCGCTTGCTACCACGATTTCGGCAGCTTCCCAAATGAGGGGATCGTCGGATGAAGAGCTTCCACCCGATCCGTCTGGCATGGTGTCGCCCATGCTTATCAAGTTCGTCTTCAGAATCTCGGAATGGTATTCGGGCTCGCCCTGTTCCTTGACCGCTTCGACAACAGCGGTGATTTCCTCGGAGGAAACGAAGCAACCCTGGATACGAAGCGGTTTTGAATACTCAGGTTTCGAAAGCAGCATGTCACCGTTACCGATGAGGCTTTCAGCACCTGAAACATCGAGGATGACGCGACTGTCGAGGCCGGAGGCAACATTGTAGGCAATACGGTTCGTGATATTCGCCTTGATCAGACCGGTGACCACGTTCGCCGAAGGACGCTGTGTCGCAACGATCAGATGGATGCCTGCAGCGCGCGCCAACTGGGCGATGCGGGAAATCGAGAACTCGACCTCCTTGCCGACGTTCATCATGAGGTCAGCAAGCTCGTCGATAATGATGACGATGTAAGGCAGCTCGGCCGTATCGTCCTCGCCAAGCGCACCTGAACGGGCTTTCTCGTTGTATTGGGAGATGTTGCGTGCGCCGACCTTCGAGAACACTTTGAGCCTGCGCTCCATCTCGGCAACACCCCACGACAACGCACTTGCCGCTTCCTTGGGCTCCGTCACAACAGGTACGTATAGATGAGGAATGCCGTTGTAGGGCGTGAACTCGACACGTTTGGGGTCGATCATGATGAACCGCACCTGGGATGGCGTGGCTCTCATGAGCATCGACATGATCATGGCATTGATGCCGACGGATTTACCGGAGCCGGTTGTACCGCCGATGAGCAAGTGCGGCATTTTTGCGAGGTCGCAGATAATCGAGTTGCCCTCGACATCCTTTCCGATCGCCATCTCGAGCGGACCGCCATGCACATCTTTCAAGACGTCGCCGAGCAGAACGTTCTCTCGTTTGGCGTTCGGCACTTCGATGCCGACGAAATGCGTTCCGGGAATCGGGGCGAAAATACGCACACCAGGAGCAGCCAAAGCAAGCGCAATGTCATCGTTGAGCGCAATGAGCCTGCTCACACGAACACCAGGAGGAAGGTCGACTTCGAACAGCGTGACCGTAGGACCGGCGATCCAATCAACCACTGTCGCCATGATTCCGAAATCTTCCATGGTCTGCTGAAGGCTCGCCGCCGTTTCCTCAAGCTCACCCTCGGCGGCTTTAGTGCGACGTTGCGCCTTGCCTACGCGGAGCAGTTCCATCTTCGGCAGCTCGAATCCTTCATCAGGCAAAGCTGCCAACGGGGCTTCTTCGACACTCTGCGAAGAATCGATTTGCTTGGCGTTTTCGTCTTCCTGAGTTTTGTTGCGCTTGCCGAGCTTGCGCGTAAGCGGTTGAGTCTCTCCAGCCTGCGCATCTTCAGGAGAGAGCCTTCCCGAGTTTCCAGAGCGGGACGTGCGTTGGTACTCGCCTGAATTACGACTTGGAATCATCTGGGTTTGAGCCGAATCGCTCACAACAGCACGTCGCGAAGCTCTTTGTGGAGCAGCCTGAACATATGGCTCGTCAGGAGCAACGCCGTACTCCTCTTCTTCGCGGCGCTCGGCTTCTTCACGTTTGGCATTCACGACGTCGATGAGCTTGCGAAGCGAGAAACCTATGACCACAAAGCCGATTGCAGCCATGCCAATGGCCAAGATCACCGATACGGGCAATCCGAGCAAAGTGAGACCAAGATAAGCAGGGCCAGCTCCGATGTAGCCACCCCGATAGACGATATGGTCGTCAGAAAAGATAGCAGCAACACCGTTCTGAACGCTGAGCGCCTCGGGAGTGAACAACGCAAACAGAATGAGCACCGCAAAGAATATGAGTGCAAGGCCGATGATGACGCGTGTTGGCACGCGCTCGGATTCGAATTGAGCGACGAACGTGCCCGCAACGATGACAAGCAGAACGGGCAATAGATAGGCGCCTATTCCAAGCAGACGCCTGATCCAAAGCGAGAGGAACGACGTAACGACGGCATTTGTCGGCCAAGCGACGATGAGCACAAGCGCTATGGCAACGACCACGCAGATGATGCCGACGATGTTTCGATGAGCCGTATCATCGAGCAGCGGCTGCCGAGCAGCTGCTTGCTGTTTCGTTGGTTGCTTCCTACCGCTTTTCTGCGCAGGCGAAGCAGCTCGCTTGCGAGACTGCGAGTTCGTAGACTTCGACTTACCTTTGGATGACGACTTAGCCACGAACGGCTCCTCAATGCTGCGTTTACGGTTCGTTTTAACTGGTTAATTATATACGAAAACCAAGTCAGAGGGGTATTTCGCCATTATTTAAACCGACAAGATGCTCGCCACCGCCATCGGCCGTTGTTTGGTGCGTTCCCAAAGGAGATTGAGAAGCGCATCTCGGCCTATTTTCTTGAGTTCCTTCTCGGTTGCGCCCTTTGCAAGCTGTCGTTTCAAAGCGTTCTCGACCGCTTCCTGCGCCTCGTAAACTACGTAATAGTCATCGCCACCCGTGATGCCGTGCATCTCAATCGCGACTTCGCCTACGAGCTCCCTGTGCTTGAAGTCTATTGCTGCCGCGAGTGTTGCGAAACCTTGCGCACCGAGCGTGACGCGCTCATCGAGCACGTCCTGAGACGTATCGCCAACCGAAAGGCCATCCACGAACACAACACCGCTCTGGACGGTCTCTCCCCTCTTCACGCCATCTGGCCCGAGCACGAGGCTTTCACCGTTTTCGCAAATGAAAACATTCTCTTCGGGAACACCTGTGGCTTCGGCAAGCTTTGCATGTGCACGCAGATGCGTCGATTCGCCATGCACCGGCATGAACGAACGGGGCTGCGCGATTGAGAGAACGAGCTTCAACTCTTCGGCTCCCGCATGGCCCGACACATGGACCATCGCACGGTTCTTGTCGTAGACGTCTGCGCCGATCTTCGAGAGCATATTCACTACGCGCGTGACCTTCTTCTCGTTGCCAGGAACCGGCGTTGCCGAGATGATCACCGTGTCGCCTTCGTCGATCTCGATCGTCTTGTGCAGGCCACCAGCAATGCGCGAAAGCGCCGAGAGAGGCTCTCCTTGGCTACCTGTGCACATGACGACGATCTTCTCAGGTGGAATGCCCTTGAGCTCGTAAGCGTCGACCAGATCTTTGTCGTCGATGTTCAGATAACCGAGCTGACGCGCAATGTCAGTGTTCTGAATCATGGAACGGCCGGTCACGACCACCTTTCTCCCATTCGCAACAGCTGCATCGCAAATCTGCTGCATGCGATGGATGTGACTGGCGAAGGAAGCAATGATGACGCGACCTTCCGCTTGCTTGATGATGCTCTCGAGACTCTTGCCAACTTCGCGCTCTGACGGGGTGAACGAGCTCTTCATCGCGTTGGTCGAGTCGGACATCATGAGATCGACGCCTTCTTGACCAAAACGAGCAAGAGCGCCGAAATCGGTGATGACTCCATCGATTGGCGTCTGGTCGAGCTTGAAGTCGCCCGTGTGCAGCACGTTTCCAGCTGGGCAGCGGAAGAAAATGCCGACCGAACCAGGAATCGAATGATTGACCGCAAAGAACTCGGCCTCGAAGCACCCAAGCTTGATGACATCGCCAGGTTTGATTTCTATGAGCTGAGCGTTCTTGATCTTATGTTCCTTGAACTTGCCCTCAATGAGACCAAGCGTCATCTTCGTGCCGTAAATCGGCACGGGCATGTCCAGATCCTTGTAGAGATAGGGCAAACTGCCCGTATGGTCCTCATGGCCGTGCGTGATGACGATGCCACGCAGCTTGTCTGCATGCTCGAGCACATACGTGTAATCGGGCAAAATGAGGTCGATGCCAGGATGATCGTCATCTGGGAACATGAGACCCGCATCGTCGAGCACCATGTCGTTGCCGCACTCGAACACAGTCATGTTCTTGCCGATGGCATCAAGGCCGCCTAACGGGATTACCTTAAGCTCGGCATCAACCATCTGCTGCTTATTGGAAGCTGATCCCCGTTTGCGCTTGCTTTTCTGCGGCTCCTGCTTCCTTGACTGGTCACGTGTAAGAGAAGGACGCTCCTTCTCGATTTTCACGTACTTGATGGAACGCGTCTGCTTACCACTCTTTTGGTTTTGCGCCTTCTGCGCACTATCTTGAGACGTTGGATCATTGACCGCAACGTTACCATGACGCCTCCTGGGCGTCCTGGCCTCGTTTGCTTCTGTCATAGTACTCCGTTTCTTTCTGCAAACACTATGAGGCCCCGCAGGGCCTGTTTGTATATCTATACGCCGGCGGTCGGCCGACGTTCCGTCCTATTCGTCTAACCAAGAGGAAACCCTTTTGGCTAGATGCTCTCTCCTACAATACGCCAACTTCGCGCATGATACCCTCGAGCACCTTGCTCTGCTCGGGAGTTGCATCGACGAGCGGCAAGCGCACGCCACCGACTGGGAAACCGACCAACGCAAGCGCTTCCTTGACGAGAATCGGGTTCGTGGTGGCGAACAAACCCTCCATGAGCGGGAGGAGTTTGGCATTCAGCTCAAGAGCTTCATCCCAATTGCCAGCAGCGCAGGCGTCTACGATTTCCTTCATACGCATGGTCGCAACGTTGGAGATTGTGGAAATGACTCCAGCGCCACCTGCTTTCATAAGGTCGTAGGTGAATGAATCATCACCTGAATAAACGCAGAAGCCTTCAGGTGCTCCAGCGATAATGTTCTTCACCTGCTCGATGTCGCCCGTCGCTTCCTTGATGGCAACGATGTTGTTGCAATCATGGGCAATCCTCAGCGTCGTTTCTGCTTTCATGTTGATCACGCAACGACCGGGGATGTTGTAAAGGATTATCGGAAGCTCGGTCGAATCAGCGATGGCTTTAAAGTGCTGGTAGAGGCCCTCCTGCGGCGGCTTGTTGTAATACGGCACCACACACATGCAGCCTGCAACGCCGAGCTTCTCGACATCGCGCGCAAAATCGATTGTATCGGCAGTACAGTTGTTGCCGACATTGGCGACAACGGGGATGCGATCGTCAACCGCGTTTACGGCAGCTTTGATGACATCGATCTTCTGTGAATGCGATACGGTCGGGCTCTCGCCTGTGGTTCCGCATACGACAATCGAGTCGGTACCGCCCTTCACGAGCCTGTCTGCAAACTCTTCGGTGCGCTCGAGATTAATGCCGCCCTCGTCATCAAACGGCGTGATCATTGCGGTGATAAGGCGTCCGAATAGCGGTTGTGCCATCGCGTGCTCCTAAATAAATGAACCCAAACGCAAGGCATGCCTTGCGCTTGGCTCATTATTGCATGTGAACAAGCAAGCTTGTTTCCAGTTCATGAACTCTTCGCGTACCGCGTTATCGATGAGAAAAGGACCAAAGGGCTCTTTGCTCCTTTGGTCCTTCTCGACGTTACATCATGAACTGTTCGAGACCGACGATGAGGCCCGAGCGGTCGCCCACCGACCTGATGCCAAGCAATACACCAGGCATGTAAGACTCGCGGTCCCAAGAATCATGTTTGATCGTGAGCGTCTGGCCCATCGAACCGAATATGACTTCCTGAGTCGCGACGAAGCCCATCGAGCGAACCGAGTGAACGGGAACGCCTTCGACAAGCGCGCCACGCGCACCGTCGCAGCCGGGCATTTCGGTTTCCTTGCCCGGTGCGGAACTCTCGAATCCACGAGCTTCGGCAATCATCTGAGCCGTGCGCACAGCGGTGCCCGAAGGAGCATCCTTCTTGCGTGCATGGTGGAATTCGAGGACCTCAGCCTCGGGGAAGTACGGCGCTGCAGCCTTTGCGAACTGCATCATGAGAACAGCGCCAGTCGTGAAGTTCGGGGCGACGAACAAGCATGCATCGTCAACGGCTTTCTCTGCGAGCCCTTCGAGGACTTCGTTTGACAAGCCAGTCGTACCGACAACACAGTTCCTGCCAGCCGCAAGAGCTTTCTCGACGTTGCCTGCAACGACATCAGGCTGCGTGAAATCGACAAGCACGTCGAACTCGACGCTGTCGATGGCATCGTTGATGTTCGAGAACACAGGGAACGCAGCGTCCTTGAGAGCCGGATCGATTCCACATGCCACGACCATGTCGTCGGCAGCCGTGACGGCATCGACAACGGCCGAGCCCATACGTCCTGCATATCCAGCAACTGCTACCTTGATCATGAATTCACCTCACTGATTGGTGTCGACCTGTCGCGGATCTTAAGCCTCGTGCGAACGACGCGGCTTGCGCTCGCGAGGCTTGCGGGAAGACTTGTCGTCGTCGCGCTCTCGACGCGCTGGTGCAGAACCAGCAGGAGCTTCGGGCTTGTCGAGACGGTCAAGCGAAATCTTACCCGTCTTGGGATCGACTTCGAGAACCTTTACCTTGATGATGTCGCCCAGGTCGAGAACGTCCTCAACCTTGCCAACGCGACCGTTTGCGACGCGCGAGATATGCAGCAGACCGTCCTTGGCAGGCGTCAGCTTCACGAATGCGCCGAAGTCCTTGATGCCGACAACCTCGCCTTCGTACTCCTCGCCAGCCTCGGGCTCCTTGACGATGCCGAGAATCATCTTCTTCGCAGCCTCGCCAGCAATTCCCTGGATGGCAGCGATGTGAATCGTGCCATCTTCCTGGATGTCGATCTGGGCGCCCGTCTCCTCCTGGATGCCACGGACGACCTTGCCGCCACTGCCGATAACGTCGCGAATCTTGTCGACCGGAATATGAATCGTCTCGATGCGCGGAGCGTATTCTGAGAGCTCTTCACGCGGAGCAGCAATCTGCTCGAGCATCGCATCGAGAATGTGAGCACGACCGCGCTTCGCCTGTTCGAGCGCACGTGCGAGGATCTCGACAGACAAACCGCGGGCCTTGTTGTCCATCTGCAGGGCCGTGATGCCCTTGGTCGTGCCGGTGACCTTGAAGTCCATGTCGCCGAGGAAGTCCTCGACGCCCTGAATGTCGGAGAGGATGACGACGTCATCGCCTTCCTTGATCAAGCCCATGGCAATGCCGGATACCGGCGCCTTGATGGGCACGCCTGCATCCATGAGTGCAAGCGTGGAACCGCACGTCGAAGCCATGGAGGACGAGCCGTTGGACTCGAGCACCTCGGAGACGACGCGGATGGCATAGGGGAACTCGTCTTCGTCGGGCAGAACGGGAATGAGCGCGCGCTCTGCAAGTGCACCGTGACCGATTTCGCGGCGCTTCGGGGCACCCATTCGGCCAACCTCACCAGTGCAATACGGCGGGAAATTGTACTGGTGCATGTAGCGCTTGCCCTCGATCCTCGATCGGCTCAATGGTGTCGAGGCGCTGCCACTCGTTGAGCATGCCAAGAGTCGCAATCGAAAGGACCTGCGTCTGTCCACGCTGGAACAGACCGGAGCCATGAACGCGCGGCAGATAGCCCGGAACAATGTGCAGCGGGCGGATCTCCTCGGGAGTGCGGCCGTCGGCACGCTCGCCCGTCTCGATAACCATGGCACGCATCGCATGCTTCTCGAGCAGCTTCAGCTCAGCGGCGATGTCAGCACCCCAGGCAGCGAGCTCTTCCTCAGAGAACTTCTCGGCCTTGATGCGCTCCTTGAGCTCAGCGACCTTGCTGACACGTGCGAGCTTGTCGGCGTCCTTGAGAGCGGCAGACATCTCGTCCGCAAACGGCTCGATGCGCTCGGCAATGCTCGGGTCGGCCTCGTGGATGGGCCAATCGCGCTTCTCGATGTCGCAACGGTCGAGGAAACGCTGCTGTGCCTCGCAGAACTTCGCGATAGCCGTCTGGCCGAACGACATGGCAGCAAGCATGTCCTCTTCGGAAATCTCCTGAGCACCGGCTTCGATCATCGAGATGTAGTCGGACGTGCCGGCAATAATCAGGTCGAGATCGGAATTCTCCTGCTCGGCATACGTCGGGTTGCAAATGAAATCGCCGGTCGTCTTGTCGCGGCCAACGCGTACGCAGGCGCACGGACCATCAAACGGCGCATCGCCAATCATCAGCGCGGCAGAAGCGCCCATAACGCAAATGTTGTCGATGGGGTTTTCCTGGTCAGCAACGAGCGTCGTCGCAACGACATGCACCTCGCGCTTGAAGCCCTCGGCGAAACCGGGGCGGATCGGACGGTCGATCATGCGCGCAGTCAGCGTGCCCTTCTCAGAAGGACGGGCCTCGCGCTTGAGATAACCGCCGGGGATGCGACCGACAGCGTACATCTTCTCGATGTAGTCAACGGTCAGCGGGAAGAAGTCGTAATCCTTTTCCTGGCTGGAAATGACAGCCGTCACGAGTACGGTAGTGTCGCCTTGACCGACGAGCACTGCACCCGTCGTCTGCTTGGCGAGCTCGCCCGTCTCGAAGCGGTATTCCTTGCCATAAAGTTCGAACTTCTCAACGATTTTTTCCATGTTTGCTCTACTTCCTCTTTTTCCTCTTTATTACCTCATGAGCCTCATTCTTCTTCCTAAAACGGCTCATTAGAAAAGAACCCGCTGACGCGGGTTCATCTTCACTAGATGTTGTCGCGGATGCCGAGGCGCTTGACGAGCGAACGGTACTGTTCGATGTCGCGCTTCTTGATGTACTTCAGCAGGCCACGACGCTTACCGATGAGCTTCATCAGGCCACGGCGGGTGTGGTTATCCTTCTTGTGGACCTTCAGGTGCTCGGTGAGGTTGCGGATGCGCTCGGTCAGGATAGCGACCTGTACCTCAACGTTGCCGGAATCGTTCGCGTCCTTGCCGTACTCTGCAATGAGCTCGGCAGTGCGCTCCTTGGTAATGCTCAGCTTGTCTGCCATTTCTCCACCTTTCTATTCCCCATTGCGGGGCTCCTTCGGCTTCGATCCGAGTGGTCATGGAGGTGGCCATGAGCACCAAGAGCGAAGTCACCGCGCTTTTGCGCAGCCTGTTCATTCTACGGAAGTACTCGCTTACCTACAATGTAAAACACAGTTTCCGCACATGGATGAGTCGTTGGGACAGTCCCATTGACTCATCTAGAACAAGCCGCACACGAGAAGGTAGTCCACTGATTTCAGGTTCTTGCCAACATGGGCCTGAACCCATTGCCGAATAAACTGCAGCAGCGAGAACGAGATTGACACATCTGGAGGATCGTCGGCCATCTCCGCGAACGTCCGAGACAGCATCGTTCGTGCCCAAACGATAGTGTTCGCATCGACGATTACCGCGTCGGGAACGCTCCCGCATTGTTCGCACACGACTCCCCCATCAGCAATCGATAAGCGCATGCGGCTCGGTGCGTTTTCCCAGTCGATGCGCCGACCGCACGAAACACACGTATCGAAACTTGGTCTGAAGCCCACCATGGCGAGCGTTTTAAGCAGGTCTGCTACGCAAATTGCAACGGCAACATCTGGGTTCGATGACGCAATTGTCTCGAGGGCAAGCGTTGTCATGTCGAACAGGCGCTCGTGGACAAGGCCCTCCTGAGCAACAGCACTGACGAGCTCTGCAACAGCCGAGGCGCAGGCAGCTTGTTCAAGCCCGAATTGATGAGCGCTATAGCCTTCAGCGAATTTAGCGTCAGTTACCACGTCAAGCGAACGGCCTTCGACGAACCATCCATCGACGACTGAGAAGAGTTCGAGCCGCGCTGCAAAAGACCCCCCAGGACGGCGTGCACCTTTTGCTACAGCTTGCCTGAGCATTCCGTTCTCATCGAGCATGGTGACGATGAGATCCTTTTCGCGCAGCTTCGTCTTCTTCAGCACGACAACGAGTGCTCGATACGATTTCGAGGCCATGGCGCTACGAGATACTCGCTATCGTGTTATCTTCGCTCCAGACGATTGCGCCGGAGATTTGACGTGCGCTAATCGAAACCGTCTCACCCATGATGTATGTGAACGGGCGAGCTGTCATGGTGTAGGTCACGGTATCGTTTCCAATGTATTCGACCGAATCGAGCGATTCGATAGCGTAATTGTTAATCCCGATTGTCACGCTGTTGCCCGGTGCCAGATAGGACCTCGTGAGGCCTTCGAGCTCGGCTCCACGCGCTCGTGCAATTTGAATCACGACCACCGTATCGCCTGTGACCTGGGTGCCAGCCTCTGGATACGACCCGAGAATAGAGCCTTCGGGGTAATCGACCGTATTCACATACGTGTAATCGTACGTAAGGCCAGCCTGCTCGATCGTCTTCTGGGCTTCTTCCAGGTACATGCCCGCAATATCGGGAACCTTGTACGGCTCGGCTACTTTCACGATAATCTCTTGGGCGCTCTTCGCACGTGTACCCTCTTGAGGAACTATTGACAACACCGTGCCAGCTGGTTCATCGGAGAATTGCTTCTCGTACACGACGTTCGTGAAGCCTTCTTCCTCCATTGCACTTGCGGCTTCCTGTTCGGATTTCCCGACAACAGACGGAACGGCACGCGCAGTTGAAATGTGAATGATGACCTCGGACCCTTCTTCAGCACGCGAACCAGCATCGGGGTCCATGACGAGCACAAGACCCTCTGTGTCATCAGATTTCACCTTTGTGGAACGAACGCTGAATCCCTCATCTTCGAGAATGCTCGACGCATCGGCTTCAGTCATCCCGATCACGTTCGGAATCGCAATACCGCCCCAGAGCTCCATCTGGTACGTGGCAAAAGCAACAATTGCTGCAACGAGAACGACACCTGCAATAACGCCGGCGATGATCTTCGGCTTGTTCGAACGCTTCTTTTTCGAAGACTCAAGGTAATCCCGACTCTTGGGGGGTTCTTCGCCTTCGACGCGCGGCATCTTCATCGTGCCGCCATCGCGCCAATCAATCGTCGGCTCCCTGTACCCTGGATCGACCAAACGCTCGCCGTAATCATAAGAGCGGTCAAAACCAGACAAGTCGACGCCGATCACTTCGGTAGCCTGCTCGTCGAACGAACGCACAGGCTCATCTTCCTCGATTTCGCTCTCCGCCTGTTGAGCCTCTAGGATCTCGGGGTTCTCCGCGATTTCAGGCTCATCTTCTTCCTCAAATTGCTCCAAAGGCTCGTCAACCTCTGAGGAATCAACCTCTTCGGGAGCCTCTTCGTTTTCGAAATCATCCGAGGCAACATCAATCCTCTGCGTATCCTCGATACTGAGTTCCGCATCATCGGATGCGATGATGAGCTCTTCAACAGCCTCTTCAGTCTCTACGAGAACCTCATCTTGCTCATCAGGCAGCGATTCGATTGCGGCACGCGCTATCGCGCCCGTAAGGGGAAAGCCGCATTCGTCGCAAAACTTTGCTTGATCACGATTCTCATTTTCGCAGTTCGGACAGCGCATAATACCCTCCATCTTATTCATGAGCATTCTAGACCAAATAGATGATCAATGCACCATATGAGCTGCCTGAAAAACTGCATCCACAATATATTGATATTGAATTGATAACTTTCTTGATAGCTGTTCAGCTCAGCTTAATCACGCACCTTCGCCGTAGCCGAAACGACGAATCTGATTTGCATCGCGGCGCCAATTCTTTCGTACCTTCACCGAAAGGTCGAGGTAGACACGCGTTCCGAGAATATGCTCGAGATCTTCACGCGCCTCGGTGCCGATACGTTTAATTGCAGCGCCCTTCTTGCCGATGATCATGCCCTTCTGGCTGTCATGTTCAACATAGATGATGGCGCGGATGTTGTGCAGGTCCTTCTTCCTCGAATACGTCATCTCCTCGGTCTGCACTCCGATGGCATGGGGGATCTCGTCACTGAAGCTTCGTAGGATCTTCTCGCGGATGAACTCGGCAACGACCACCTCAATTGGCTGGTCTGTTTCCATGTCTTCGGGGAACCATTGCGGGCCTTCCGGCATCAGTTCAACTACAGCTGATTCGAATTCTGGAACACCCTCGCCACTCACTGCCGAACAACGTACAATACCGTCCCATTCTGCGAGCGAAGCAGCTGCTTCGAGTTGGGCGTCGACGGTCGCATCGTCTGTCAAATCCGTCTTCGAGAGCACGAGCAAGTTTCGCGTTTTAATGCGCTTAAGCTGGTTGGCCACCCATTCGTCACCCGTTCCAACAGGCTTCGATGAGTCGATGAGCATTGCAACGACGTCAACATCCTCGAGCGCTTTGAGTGCAGACGTGTTCAGCTCTTCTCCAAGCGCATCGTGCGGCTTATGCAAACCGGGCGTGTCGACAATAACTAACTGGTACTCATCAGTCGTCTTCACTGCCCTGAAGCGATGACGGGTTGTCTGCGCTGTATCCGACGTGATAGCAATCTTCTTGCCGATGACTGCGTTCAACAACGTCGACTTGCCGGCATTGGGACGGCCGATCAATGTCACAAAACCAGATTTGTAACCATCGAACATTCCCTCGAACGACATGAATCTCTCCTATCTAGAGCAGACCGAATGCGACTAGCATCCGGGGCAGGAACAAGAAAGCTGCAACGAACAGAGACGCTATCGAGCACAAAAGCACTGCTCCAGCAGCACAATCCTTTGCCCGTTTGGCAAGCTCATTGTACTCAGGCGAAACGAGATCGACGATTGCCTCGATGGAGGTGTTCACGCACTCCCCTCCAAGAACAACGCCGATGCAAACGAAGATGATCGCCCATTCATGCGGTTCGATTGGGAAAATTATTCCAAGCACGATGGCGGCAACGGCAAAGCACAGCTGCACCTTGAAGTTGCGACCTTCGCGAAACGCCTGGACGATGCCCTCGATGGCATATCCAAACGAACGTACAAATCTCGCACGCGTCACGAAACCTCAACTCCGCTTCGCTTGAATTCGCGCCCATAGAATTCGCTGAGCAGTTCGCGCTCACGCGCTTCCATCTCGAGCGCTTCATCTTCTTCCATATGGTCGTATCCGCACAGATGGAGAAGCCCGTGCACGATGAGCAAACTGACTTCATCGGCAAACGACATGCCATACTCAGGTGCTTGACGCTCGGCAACATCTGGCGCTAGCACGATATCACCCAGCTCGTATGCCATGCCTTCGACGAAAGGTTCATCGTCCTCGTATCCATCGCACTCGAATGACAGCACATCGGTGGGACGGTCTACATCGCGGTAATCTCGGTTGAGCTCGTGTATCGCCTCGTCGGTCACGAAATTCACCGACACCTCGGCATTGTCCGGATTGCCCTCTGCCGTCATGACGAATGCAGCAAGACGCTCAACATCAATCAGCTTGGACATCTCGTCTTCGCGGTATTCGTAATTGACCGTTATCTCCATCGGTCCTACTTCCCCTCGTACGCCGCAACGATTCTCTGCACGAGTGAATGCCTGACGACATCCTTGCCCGTCAGCTCAACAAAGGCGATATCGTCGATATGCCCGAGCGTTTCGCGCACGCTCTTCAAGCCCGTTGCGCCCTTCGGTGCATCGGATTGCGATTCATCTCCCGTTACAACCATCTTCGAGCCAAAACCGAGCCTCGTCAGGAACATCTTCATCTGCTCTGGGGTCGTGTTCTGGGCCTCATCCAGAATGACGAAGCTGTCATCGAACGTCCTGCCCCTCATGAATGCAAGCGGCGTGATCTCGATGGTTCCGTCGTCGAGATAACGCGAAGCCCTCTGTGCGTCCATCATCGCGAAGATCGCATCGTACAGAGGACGGATATACGGGTCGACCTTCTCCATCATCGTGCCCGGAAGAAAGCCGAGGCTCTCCCCTGCTTCGACGATTGGCCGTGTCAGCACGATGCGTCCGATTTCCTTGCGCTCGAGCGCCGCAACGGCCATTGCACAAGTTAGGTACGTTTTGCCGGTGCCCGCAGGACCCAAACCGAACGTTATGGTGTGGTTGCGTATCGCATCCACG
>CACZAR010000075.1 GCA_902779135.1 uncultured Coriobacteriaceae bacterium
ACCGGGTTCCTGAGAGTGAGTCGGCGCCCTAGCCCCGACTCACTGCTTGCTAATGCATGCTTGTCACAACGAATGCGACGATGATTACGATGATGACGGCGATCACGATGCCAAGCGCAATCTTCGCCTTCTTCGACTGCTGCTTGCTCTGTTCGAGCTGAGCGCGCAATGCGTCATTCTCCTCGTCCATCTGCTGCATGGTGGCTTCGTCCGACTCGACGTCCTGGCGCAGCGCTGCCGTCTCATCGGGGCGCTGGTAAACCGCATCGCAGTACTGGCGACGCTTGCGTGCCGTGGCGATGGTTTCGCCCAGCTGTGCAATCTGGTCTTTAAGCTCGTCGCTACGCGCCTCAAAATCCTCTATTGCGCGCTCGAGCGGTGATTCGGCCTGTTCGAACTCCGCACGCATGTCGTCGTAAGCATCTTGAGCCTGATCGAGCACGTTCTTCGCGTATTCGTAGCGCATATGCGCCTCGTTGCGCGCAAGCTCGATTTGCTGAACCTTGGACGATGCTACAGTGCGCTCGCCTTCGCTTTCCGCCCGGCGAAGCTCTGCCTCAGCAGCGTTCAACTCGGACTTGCGACTGCGCTCGTCGTTCTTTGCCTGATCGGCATCAACCTGAGCACGCGCGAGCGCGCTCTCGAGCGGCTGGATTTGCCCGTCATGGTAATCGCGCATCCGTGCCAACGCTTCAGACGTCTCTTCATTACGCGCTGTCACCTCGGACAGCTCGGCCTTCAGCACGTCGCGCTCCTGCGTGCTGCGCGCAATGATGTCATCCTGTTCAGCAACGAGGTAGTGGTAGTTTGCGAGAATGTCTTCGCGGTCTGCAAGCTCCTCGCGATCTGCCAAGATGCGCTCGTTGAGTGCATCGCGCTCCTTTTCGCGCGACTTAAGCTCGCGGCCCTGCTTAATCGAATCGGAGAGAGCCACAAAGCTCATCTGCACGTCATCAAGCCCCTGCCCTCTCGCTTGCTCAGAGGAAACTGTGTCCGACTCGTAACCGTCATCTTGCGCCGGGAGGAAATCGTCATCTCCCATCGGCTCAACGGACGCCTCAGTCGGAGCAACATCGATCGGAGATGTCTGCTCGTACTGCCCAAATGCATCGTTTTGCTGAAAGCTGTCGGAGAAGTACGATTTGAGCGTCGCATCATCCGCCGTCGAACCATCGCCGAAATCGATGGGCTCCAGGTCAATGCTTCCTGTGCGGTCGGGTCCCATTGGAATGTTGAAATCGCGGTCAGCCATGAGCCGTCCTTCCTTTGGATTAGCTTCGCTAGAAGTATACCAGCATGCTTAGATATACCGAAATTCGGCAAGCTTCGCTAAAACTGTATCGAATCGCCTAGTTGAGTTCCGGAGTCAGAGGCTTGCCGATTTCGACATCGTCCTTGTACGGCAATATCACGTTGAGGATGATGCCGACAAGCGAGCCAATCGCCAAGCCCGACAGCGAGATGGTGATGTTTCCTGCCGGGATGATGATTGCGCCGGCAGTGCTGTACGCGATGCCAATCGAGAGAACGAGGATCAGTGCCGCGATGATGATGTTGCGGCTCTTCAAAAAGTCAACGCGGTTCTCGATGAGGTTGCGCACGCCAACGGCCGAAATCATGCCATACAGAATCAGCGATACGCCACCGATGACGCTCGCAGGCATGGCACCGATGACCGCCGCAAACTTCGGGCAGAACGAGAACACGATGGCAAAGCACGCTGCCAGACGCACGACGCGCGGATCGAACACCCGGGTCAGCGCCAACACGCCGGTGTTTTCGCCGTACGTCGTGTTGGCAGGCGCGCCGAACAACGATGCGAGAATGGTTGCCAGGCCGTCGCCCAGAAGCGTGCGATGGAGGCCTGGTTCAGCAATGTAGTTGCGGTTGCACGTAGAGCTAATAGCAGAAATGTCGCCGATGTGCTCGATCATAGTGGCGAAGGCGAGCGGCATGATCGTGATGATGGCAGTGATGGCCAAGCCCGAATCAAACCCGGGATTCGCAAGGCCGAACACCGTGTTCTCCATTAACACGGGCAAACCGATCCAATCGGCTGAGGCGACGCCCGAGAAATCGACCTCGCCCATGACGATAGCGCACACATATGACACGATCACGCCCATGAGAATGGGAATCACCTTAATCATGCCGCGGCCCCAGACGTTGCAAACGATGATTGTGACGATAGCTATGAGCGCGATGATCCAGTTGGTCGAGCAGTTCTCAATTGCAGAACTCGACAAGATGAGCCCGATGGCAATGACGATGGGACCCGTGACGACCGGGGGGAAGTAACGCATGACGCGATTCGCGCCAAAGATGCGGAACAGCGCCGAAAGAACCAGGTAAAGCAAGCCGGCGCAAGCGACGCCCAGACAGGCATATGGCAGGAGCTCGGGTTCGCCATTGGGAGCTATCGCGGCATACCCCGCAATAAACGCAAACGACGAGCCGAGAAATGCCGGCACCTTGCCCTTGGAAAGCAAGTGGAACAACAGGGTGCCCAAACCAGCGAACAACAACGTGGCCTGTACGGAAAGACCTGTGAGCACCGGCACCAGGATGGTGGCGCCGAACATGGCGAACATGTGCTGGAAGCCGAACAGCACCATCCGCGGCTTGCCCAGAGTTCGCGCATCGTAAACCGCACCTTGTTGATCTTGCGCTCCCATGGTTGGAACATCGTTGCTCGCCATACTCTGCACTCCATCCGATCGTCTAGCTGATTATCGCCGTCTGATGACACGCATTTCTCCTCTGGTGATTATATAATGTGTGCAGCATCCCCAAAGGAAGGATTTACCGATGAGCAACGTTCATGTCTTCGACCATCCGCTGATTTCCGATAAGCTCACCCGCATGCGCCGCGTAAGCACCACGACCCAGGAATTCCGCTTTCTCCTCAAGGAGATTTCCGAGCTCATGGGCTACGAAGTGACTCGCAACTTCGAGACGAAACTCGTGTCCGTCGAAACGCCGATATGCATGGGCACGTTCCCCATGCTGAAGCAGAACTTCTTCACTATCGTGCCTATTCTGCGCGCGGGTATCGGCATGGTCGATGGCCTGCTCGAACTTATGCCGTTCGCGCACGTCGGCCACATCGGCCTCTATCGCGACGAGACCACACACAAGCCCATCGAGTACTACTTCAAGATGCCTAAAAACGTCGAGAACTCCATCGTAATCGTGGTCGATCCCATGCTCGCTACCGGCGGTAGTGCAGCAGATGCGATTGATAGCCTGAAGCAGCGCGGTTGCACGAATATTCGTCTCATGAACCTCGTTGCCGCACCCGAGGGCATCGAGCTCATGCAGAAGCGCCATCCCGATGTCGACATCTACGTGGCTGCTATCGACGAATGCCTGAATGAGAACGCCTACATTGTCCCCGGCCTCGGTGATGCAGGCGACCGAATCTTCGGCACAAAATAGCAAGAGGAAGACAACGCACAAAAAGGAAGCGCCCGAAGGCGCTTTCTTTTTCTATTGGATGATCTGTTAGATGCCCAATGCTTTCTTCAGCAACGACACCCGTCGTCTCGAAACGGGAATCTTGTCGGAAACACCGTTGAGCGTGAGCAGAAGCGTGCCGCCGGACACCGGCTCGACCTCTTCGACCATCGACAAGTTGACGAGATAGCCGCGATGCACGCGGAAGAACCCATGACCGTCGAGACGCTTCTCGAGCTGCGCGAGACTAACCGTCGAGAAATAACGGTCGGTATCGGTCTGCAGATATGCGTAATCGTCGCGCGCCATAACGAAACGGATACTGTCGATGGAGATGAGGATCTTCTTGCCGCCCTTCTCGACCGAGATGCGCTCGGATTTCTGGGCCTGCATGTGAAGCGCAACGTTTTCACGCACGCGGGCAAGCGCCTGGGCGAGCCGCTCGGTCTCGACTGGCTTGACCAGATAGTCGACCGCATTGACCTTGAACGCCTCGAGCGCGTACTCGCTGTATGCCGTGACGAACACGACATTCGGGGGGAACTTCAACGTGCGGAGCGCCTCTGCGAGCTTCAACCCGGTTGCTTCGGGCATGTTGATGTCAAGGAATATCACATCGATTGGATACTCCTTCAGCTTTTCAATCGCTTCGCGAACACTCGCCGCTTCGGCGACGACGTCGGCTTGCCCAAGCTCGTCAAGCAAGAAACGCAATTCAGAACGAGCAGGAGCCTCATCGTCGACTATCATTGCTTTTAGCATATGAGCCCCCTTAAGCGGCACTTTGCTAACTCACCACTACGGCTCGGCTATAAAATACCGTTCGCCGCCCAAATAAAACCGCTAGTACCTCAAATAATACCGTTCAGGGGAAAAAACGCAAGGGTCAGCTTGCGCCCATATGAGTGGAACAAGCGACCAGGTGCGACAAAAACGGAACTCTACAGGAACACTTCTTCGCACTTGATTCTAAGCTTGCAGTTTGGCAGACATGAGCTTCTGGATGGTGCAAACGTAAATTCCAAATGCCTGCTTCAGAAGGTCCTCGCGAATCCCCTCGTCAGGGCCATGCATGCCACCGACCCATTCGGGTTTGGGCTCCCATGGCTTCTCGGGCCCGAAGCTCACACCTGTGGTGAACACGCGCGCGTATGTTCCACCCTTCATCGTGAACGGCTCAGCATGCTCGCCCGTCACCTCGTTGTAAGCGTCGAGAAGAGCCTTGACGGCGGGCGACGACGGATCCATGAGGAACGGCACTTTGTCGTGCTGCATGACAAACGATGCCCCGCAAGCAGATGCGACTTCGTTCACGCGCTGCTCGATGGCGGTCGAAGTGATAGTCGTCGGATAGCGGAAATCTATCGAGAAGCAGATGCGACCATCTTCGAGCCACGCCTTTCCGACCACCGAAGTCAAATCGCCAAGATGCTCGTCAGTTGTTTCGATGCCGAGCCCCGTGCCGTCGTAATGTGCTGTCACCTTGCGAGCCATCTCGAAGAACGCCGCCTCTTCTTCGCTGAGCACGTTGTTCTCAAGTAGATAGGCAGCAAGTATGTCGATGGCATTCTCGCCCAGTTCAGGCGTTGAAGCATGAGCTGGCTTCCCATTTGCGCGCACTACAACGCCACCCTCAACCTGCTCGACTTCGATTTTTCCAGTCGGCTGCAAACCGCTCGCATCGCACGCCAATCGCGCCCACGCCTGACCGGGAACAGCGTTGACCGCTACACCACCCTCGAGCTCGGCTACAACTCCCCCGCTGATCGGCGCGCTTGATAGCGTGCCGCTGCAAATGCCCGACTCGCCGTAGCAAACAGGGAATTCCGCATCGGGCGTGAACAGAAACGCTGGATCGGAATAGCGCTCGCGATAGTACGCGACATCTTTCATGTTGGTTTCCTCGTTCGCACCGAACAGGAAACGCACCGTGTACGGGAAGCGGCGTCCTTCAGCTTCAAGTCGGTCGCGCCAGAATTTGAGAGCATGCAAAGCCACAACGACCGGCCCTTTGTCGTCAGCTACACCGCGACCGATCAGGTAGCCATCCTTGCACGAAACCTCGAACGGCGGAAACGTCCATCCGGGACCAGCGGGCACGACGTCCACATGGCCGATGATGCCGATTTGGGTATCGCTTTCACCGCGCATGTCGGCATAGCCGATGCGGCCCTCGCAATCGTGTGTCTCGAGACCCATGCGCTCAGCTATGTTAAGCGCAGCCGTTAAGGCAGCACGCGGGCCAGGACCATATGGAGCCTCTCCTGTCGCTTCGTCAAGCTTCTCAACGCTCTCGATACGCACCAGCGTGTCAAGGTCGGCAACAACATCCGCCCAATGGTTTTCGATATAGGAGTCAATCGCATCTTGCAGCATACCGCTCATCATCCATTTCTTTCCTAAGCCCCGCAGGTCAAGCACCATGACGATGCATGGGTGTTTCCTTTTCTTGTCAGTATACGAATTTTCCCCGTAAATGGTCGCATTCGGCTATAATCCTGTTTTGCGCCCGAGTGGCGGAATGGCAGACGCGGTGGTCTCAAAAACCTCTGTCCAAAAGACGTGTGAGTTCGAATCTCACCTCGGGCACCACTCAAAAGGCAAAGACTCCCAGCAATGGGAGTCTTTTGTTTTCTGCGCAACCGCAGGCGGACGCGGGAATCTCACCTCGGGCACCACTCAGCATGAAAAGACTCCCAGCAATAGGGGTCTTTCTTATTTGCTGCTAGGCAACAAAGCCGTAAATAGGACGAAAAACTACTGCAATTGTATTAAGATTCCTTTTGTGTTTCGTTTGGCTCTCACCAGCCGATAAACAACGAAGAGAGAGGGAAGAAAATGTTGAACAAGAAGGTTATCGCACTCGTCGCAGCCGCGGCACTGGCAGCGTGCCTGGGCTTGGCGGGATGCGGTGGTTCTCAGGCAGCCTCCAGCAGTGCTGCAGCATCCAACATGGCAGCTTCTGCGAGCGCCGCAGCCTCTGACACGGCCGCCTCCGCAAGCGCTGCAGCAGCCAGCGCCACTGCAGCTTCCACGAGCGCAGCGCCAGCCAGCACCACAGCAGCTTCCACGACCGCTGCACCGGCCAGCACCACGGCAGCAAGCCCCGCAGCGCCGGCCACGAACTCCTACATCGGCGATCAGGCGGCCCTGGATATCGCACTTGCAGATGCCGGCTTCGCCGCAGCTGACGTCATCGGACTCGAAGTTGAACTCGACCTCGATGGCGCAGTCGTGCACTACGACATCAACTTCAAGCAGGGTGGCTGGGAGTATGACTATGACATCGACGCAACGAGCGGCGCAATTCTGACGGCCACATCGGAAATCGATGACTAGCGATTCGCAAGATTGATTAATCCAACTTCCGCTATCGCGAGTTGGAAACAACGAAGGCCTCCGTAACAGGAGGCCTTCGTTTTGCATCAAGCTGAGCTACAGCTATTTAACAATATGAATCTTGCCGATGAGCGGTAGTTCGTTCATGTCGCCATTGTATGCGCTGACGATGCCCATAATGACCATAACCAGCAGGTAGATACCCAGAATCATGCCGATGAATATCATGCTTGTAAGCGCGCTGATGATGAATCCAATGCACAGCACCACGTTGTTGTTCAGGTGATGCGTGATGAACTCGTCGTCCTGATCGCGCACGAGCAGGCAGATGATGAGACCGATTAATCCGGAAACGTAAAGCGTCATCATGAAAGCGCGCTTCGTGGCCGATTGAGGCGGCCAAACCTGACGAGCTGCCTGCTGTGCTTGTTGCCACGCTTGGCCCGGCTGCCCAGGTTCACCTGTGTTCTGCCCATAGGCATTCTGCTCGTAAGACCGCTGGCTGCTGTAGTGTGCGTTCGGCGAAGCGCCCTGCTGATAGAACGGCATCGTGTAGCCCGCTGGTTGAGCGCCTTGCGGAGGCTCCGGCGCCTGTGACGCCTGCGATGCTTGCGCCCCCGCAACAGCGGCACCCGCAGCGCCGACCGCTGCTGCAGCACCCGCCGCTCCGACTCCAGCTGCCTGCGCTGCCTGCGCCTGCTGCGCTGCCTGCGCAGTCTGATATTGCTGTGCAGCCTGCTCGGCTTGCGCCTTCACCGCCGCTTCAGCTTCCGCATGTTCCACAATGGGACGAATAGCCTCTTCGTTCGCTTGAACCGCCGCTTCGAGCGATTCGACCATCTGCTCATATTCGGGAGCAATTCCGCCTGTAACAGCGTTTGCAACCTCGGTGACGTATGCGTCGGCATCCTCCGCAACTTCTGCAGCGTCGTCAGAGTCAAGGTCAACGTCCACATCTTCTATAGTTGCCTCAACAACATCCACGTCTTCTACCACTTCTTCGGAACTGACAACGACCTCAGCCTCAACGGCTTGGTTATCCGCC
This sequence comes from uncultured Coriobacteriaceae bacterium, assembly GCA_902779135.1. Lineage (GTDB taxonomy): Bacteria > Actinomycetota > Coriobacteriia > Coriobacteriales > Eggerthellaceae > UBA9715. Next base: position 7,841 of record CACZAR010000075.1, read on the forward strand.
TTCTCAACGGTTTCCGCAGCAGAGACAGCCGTTCCGCAATTAGTGCAAAATGCCGCGCCATCGATGATTTCCTGACCGCAGTTCGTGCAAAGCATAGCGGCACCTCCTTAGAGAGCGAACTCTTTCTGACCATTGAAGACAGCCAGCGCATCAGCGACTGAATAGTCAGCCAACGTGACGGCGCTGATTGCGCGCGTCAAGCGCACAGCTTCGTCGAGCGAGCGTTGATGGATGTTACGCCCTGTGGCATTGCCGCAGGCACCACCCACATGAATCTGGTCGTAGAGCTGCGTGAGGAACGTCTCGGCGTCGACCGTCGAACCGCCGGCGCAAACCAGGCCGGTACGACCGGAAGCCTTCGACGCGATTGCGAGCGCCTCAGCAGGCGTGCGCATGTCGTCGCCTTCGGGTTTGGGCGGGTTGACCTTGACGAAATCGGCACCAAGGCACAGGGCCACACCAGCAGCACCTGCAATGAGGTCGGGATCCTTCTCAGCAAGGACAGCCTTGCCGCGCGGGTAGATCCACAACACGACGAGCAAGCCTTCAGCGT
>CACZAR010000076.1 GCA_902779135.1 uncultured Coriobacteriaceae bacterium
CTTGGAGCCGACACCCTGGGTCTCGGTCTTCACGTCCGCGGAGATCCCGACGATCTTGCCGTTCGGATCGAGGCCGACCGTAACCGTCACATCGCCGCCGTACCCTTTATGGGTAGACGTGATCACGTAGCCGAGGCCGCTCGTTTCCTTATAGGCGCTGTCGATGTCGAGCACCGCGAAATCACCCTTGATCTCTTCGAAGCCCTTCGCACCGGCAAGCACAGCCGCACGGGTCTGTTCCGCCTTGATCCGGGCGTTTTCCTTAATGATCGGTTCGGTCTTGCTGTTTACGAAGCCCAGCAGCACGGCAGCTGCAAGAGCGATGCCAAGCAGTACGACGACGGGTTTCAGAAGGTCTTCCCACACATTGCCTTTTTTGCTCATGTCAGGCCTCCTTCTTTTTCTCGGGCACGATGGCACCGAATGCCTGCGTGAGGCCGATGCTCTGGTCGTCGACGTCGTATTCGACGGACTGTCTGCCCTTCGTCGGCGCAAACGCACCGTCGATGTCGGTCGGGCTGTCTTCGGATCTGTTACGGCCAATGCCAAGGCCGTCTGTTCTGCGTTTAGTCATCGTTTCCGTTCCTCTCGTAAGCTCCGAACATCTCGGAGGGGCGAAAAGACTCTGTTTATATTAGCGCAGAAACGCAAAATAATAGATAACCGCACCGATAATGCAGACAATGGCTGCAGCTATGACGATTTTCTGCGCAAGGGGCATTTGCGTCGAGTTTAGGTCCTCGAGCGTCGTCTCGTGATATGCGTCTTTTTTCTTAGCAGCGGGCTTGCGAGCAGGCGCAGGCTTCGGTTTGGACTCAACCTCAGGCTCGGTTTTTTCGTCAACCACCATCTCGGCAGAGTCGGCCGACTCTGTCTCTTCTTGCTCTTCAGGCTCGGGTTCGGGTTCAGGTTCATGCTGTTCGGACACACCTGCCCTGATGACGAAATCATCCTCTTCCGCAGCTGTGACTGCGATATGTTTGAAGCCCGTTTCTGCCATTTCGAGTCCTTTTCCCGCGCTTTCCGTAGAGCGTAATTATAACGGTTTGGTCATGTCGTAGACGACCGCTGTGATAAGGTGCATGGCAGATAAACGAACAGATGCAGAGAAAGGCGCTCATGCAATTAGACCCCGGCATCACTATTAGCGGCTTTACCGTTGACACGCGCAATCCCCTCAACGAAATCGGCGGCGAAGCCATCACCGCCGTCCACGAGACCGGCGGCGCAAAGCTGCTGTACCTGAAAAATGACGACAACAACAAGGCGTTCGCCATCGGCTTCCGCACGCCCCCGCAAGACGATACGGGCGTGTTCCACATCCTCGAGCATTCGGTGTTGTGCGGATCGCGGAAGTTCCCAGTAAAGGAGCCGTTCGTCGATTTGCTGAAAGGCTCGATGCAGACGTTCCTCAACGCCATGACCTTTCCCGACAAGACGCTCTACCCGGTCGCATCGACCAACGAGCAGGACCTGTTCAACTTGATGGACGTGTATCTCGACGCGGTGTTCCATCCGCGTATTTTCGAAAAACGTGCCATCTTCGAACAGGAAGGCTGGCATTACGAGCTCGTCGCAGAAGGCGGAGAAAACGCAGCCGCCCTTCCCGCCGATCAGACCGAGCTCATCTGCAACGGCGTCGTCTACAACGAGATGAAGGGTGCGCTCTCAGACGCAACCTCGGTCTTGTACGATGAACTGCAGAAAGCGCTATTCCCCGACACCCCGTATGCGTTCGAGTCGGGCGGCACACCGCAGGCTATTCCTACTTTGACCTACGAAAACTACCTCGATGAGCATCGGAGGCACTACCGCACCGACAACAGCTACATCGTGCTGTACGGAAACCTCGACATCGAGCGCGCGCTCGCGTTCCTCGACGAGCGCTATCTCACACCCGTGAGAATCGAGCAACAAGCTGCAGACGAGCAGCGTTCCCAAGCCGGCCTCGAGCCGCTCGCTGCGCGCACCCTGCCGCTGCAAGCACCTGTAACTGCTGGCTACATCAAGCGCACGATGGACACGACTCCTGAAAACGCTTGCGCTGCCAGCGGTTACGTCATTGGAACGGCTCTTGACCGTACGCGCGTCACAGCAGTCGACATCCTGCTCGACGCCCTATTCGGAAGCAATGAGGCGCCGCTCAAGCGCGCATTGCTCGACGAAGGCATCGCACACGACGTGAATGCTTTCGTCGCAGACTCCATGCAGCAGCCCTTCGCTGTCGTGCAAACCCACATGCCTGCTGAAGGCACAGGTAGAAACCTTTCCCAAATCGTTGCTGACAAGGTGCGCGACATGCTCGAAGCCGGCCTCGACAAAGAACTTGTCGAAGCAGCGCTCTCGCATGAGGAATTCCAGATGCGCGAGCACGAGCTGGGCATGGCCGACGGTGTTGCCGATGCCATCATCGCCTTGTCGGGTTGGCTTTACAACGATGGGGCGGCAACCGATTACCTCCGCTACGAAGACGTGTTCCGTAAATTGCGCGAATCGCTCGAGGGAGACTTTTTCGAGCAGCTGTGCGTCGAGCTTTTCCTCGAAAACGACCACACAGCATCGGTGGAAATCGTACCAACACCAGGTGAGTCGGATGACGACACGCCGCAACACCTGGCAAAAATGAACGCCGATTTGACCACAGAACAGCGCAAGCAAATCGTTGCAGAGGAGGCGCTGCTTCGCGAGCTTCAGGAAGCGCCCGACTCGCCCGCTGCAATCGCGACTCTTCCGCATTTGGGAGTTGCCGACATCGACGACGCGCCCGAGGAGCCAAGCTATGCGCTCGATGCCGATGCGCCTGTTCCGTGCTTGCACCACACGGTCGACACACACGGTATCGCATATTCGTACCGATATTTTGATTTGGCACGACTCCCATTCGAAGACCTGCCGTATGCGACAATCCTCACGCTTGTGCTGGGCAAACTCGACACCGCACAACACACTGCGGCTGAAATCGACACGCTGACCCAGGGGAAGCTCGGAAACCTCTCGCTTTACACCGAGATCTACGAGGTCGGCGAAGACATGAACGACATCGAGCCGAAACTCGTTATGAGTGCATCGGCTCTTTCGGAAAACGTCGAATGGCTCGCGACGCTGCCCCGCGAAATCATCACCGAAACGAGCTTCGCAGACACGGGCAAGATTCTCGATGTGCTCAAGCAACGCAAGATCGGCTACGAGCACATGTTCATGAATTCGGGGCACACCTGCGCATCGGTCCGCGCCCATTCGTATTACACCCCATCCGGCGTCGTTCGCGAACAACTGGGCAATGTCGGTTTCTACCAGTTCCTCTGCGACCTCATCGAGCATTTCGAGGAACGTGCCGCCAACCTGCCCGAGCAGCTTGCCAGCGTGGCAGCACGACTGTTCTGCGATGACGCCTGCACAATCAGCTTCGGAGGAAGCGACGAGGATTATGCTCGTTTCTGGAAGGCAGGCCCCCTGTGCAATAGGCAGGGCAATGGCGCAGGCCAACTGATCGTTCCCGAACCGCGAATCCTCAACGAAGCGTTCGTGACGCCCAGCGACGTCTGCTTTGCCGCCATTGGATGGGACCGTCGACTGCTCAGCGAAAGCTACACGGGCTCTTGGGCGGTTGCCTCGCGCGCGCTGTCGTACGATTACCTCTGGAACGAAGTCCGCGTGAAAGGCGGCGCCTACGGCGTCGGGTTCCAGGCAAAGCGTGCGGGCAACATGCGGTTCTATTCGTATCGCGATCCGCATCTTGACGAGACGCTCGCACGGTTCGCGGAAGCATCAACATGGCTTTCCAAGTTCGAACCGTCGAAGGAAGGGCTCGAAGGCTTCATCGTAGCCACCGTTGCAAGCCTCGACGCCCCCATCAAGCCACGAGAGCTCATCCGCAGGCAAGCAGGCGAATTCTTCGCCAAGCATTCTCCCGAGCTGCGTCGGAAGACCCGTCGTCAAGTCATCGAGACCGATGTAGCCGCCGTTCGGGCCGTTGCACCGATTGTCAAGGCAGCCACCGAGAAACGCGCGATGTGCGTCTTCGGCAACCGCGAGATCTTGGAGTCCTCGAAGGCGGACTTCAACGTGATAGAGCTGGTGAAATAGCATTCGGATGGCACACCGTTCCCAGGGAGCTCTGTACCATTATCAATAGTGGCACACCCTTCCCAGGGAGCAGCGTGCCGTCCGATGGAAATGCAAGCGGCCGCACCGAAGTGCGGCCGCGATTGTTCATGCGATGCTGGAAAGCAGCGTCTCTTTAGCCTTCGGTTGCGGCTGCAGCTTCTCCACCTTCAGTTTCGGCAGGAGCCTCCTCGCCTTCAGCAGCTTCTCCGCCTTCGCCCTCGCCCTCAGCAGCTTCTGTAGTTGCCGCAGGGGTCTCGGCAACCGGTGCCTTGACGACGGTGATGGAGTTCAGGTTCAGCGTGGTGCCGAGCCACTTCTCCTCGATGATCGACATCATGCCACCGTTTACGAGTTTGTCCATCGCGCTCGAGATGGCGCCCTGAAGCTCGGTGTTGGAAGAGTCAACAGCAGCGCAGTAGCCTGTCGGATCTTGCAAAAGTGCCACGATCTTGTCGTTGTCGCCACTGGAAAATGCGACATACGTCCCGATGACGGCGTCAGCTGCGACGTAACGAGCAGAGCCAGACGATAGGGCGTCAAATGCCGATTTGAGATCGCCCTGGACAACGAGCGAATCTTCTCCGAACAGGTTCGTCACACGCCAAGAGCTCTTCGAAGACGCCTGTGCGGCGATCTTGGGCTTGGAATCGGTGGTGGGAATCGCGGACTCGTTCGCAGTGCCGAACAGTGCGACGCTGGTGTCAAGATAAGTCGATGACTTCCAGAAATTAGTATCGGTGTCCGACGCATCGACGCCGAGGACGATGTCGACGGTCTTGTTCTTGAGGGCCTTCTCGGGCTCGGTGCCCACGTCGACAATCTCGACCTTGCAGCCGAGCTGGTCGGCAAGATATGCAGCAACGTCAACATCGATGCCAACGATGCGAGCAGATGAGGCAGTCTGACCTGCCAGCGGTGCCGATGCAGAATTCACGCCGACACGAAGCGTGCCAGGCTGACCAAGAGCGGATGCCGATACCGTCGGCTCCTTGGCTTCAGGCGTGTAGCTCTGCGGTTGGCAGCCCGCCAACACCAAGCATGCACAGGCGACAATCGCGCATACCAGCGCACCGATCTTCCAACGCTTCATCCGAGAACCTCCGTTCGCGGGCGCCCCGCAGGGCGCTTTTCTTCTCTCCTGTAGGGCGTATGCCCCCTCGCACGTTTCCTCCGGCTGACCTAGTCTTCGACCCCACACCCGCGCATTGGGGCTGAGCTATTCACCATCACCCTCTCGCCCGCCGCGACACCATGTCGCGTGTAAACGGACGATGCGTCTTACTCCTAGAACGCGCCGTGCTCGCCGAGCAGTTGCCCGCCCGGTTTACGTGGATCCTTTCGACCGCATCTGCCATGGACTTGGAGGTTTTCGCCTCCGCAACTACAGACCCGAAAGAAACGTACCTTTAAGTTTAGCAGTTTTCCATTGCGCGTACCCCTTCATCACGGAAGGTGCATGTGCGGGACAAAGACAAACGCTCGGTAGTTCGAGTCGAGAGGGCGAGGTGTTCGCCTACAGCAGCTCGGCTCATCCATGTAATTGCTAAACATTGCCTCGCAAGCGGCGAGCACCTCGCCCTCTCGACTCAAGCCTTATCACACACGCGCAAACGTCAGGCAGCGCACCTCGCGAGCACCCGCTGCAAGCAAGGCATCGGTAGCGGCGCAGAGAGTAGCACCTGTCGTGTAGACATCGTCGACAAGCAAAATGCGACGCCCGCAACACGCATCAGGGTGAGCGTCGAAGCTTCCTGCCAAGTTCGCTACGCGCTGCGCCCCGGTGAGCTTTCGCTGGTCATGCGTCCTGGGACGTGCGAGACCATCAACCAGCATGATACCCGTTCGATCAGACAACGATCGAGCGATGAGTTCGGCATGGTCGAACCCTCGCCTGCGATACGCTGCCTTCGTGGCAGGAACATGCACGATGACATCGAAAGCCCAGTCAGGCGGCATGGCGCGTTGCATCATCATTGCCATAGTGGATGCGAGCCGCCGCTCTCCCTGATCCTTGAAAACGCGCACGATTTTGCCCGTGCGAGGCGAGAACATGGTGGCGCTCGTGCAAGCTTCAAATGGTAATTCAGTGCGCCCGACAAGCCCGAGCGCAACGGGGTTGCATGAAGCGCATTGTACGTAACCGTATGCGGCGCCGCATCGCCTGCAAGCGCGCCACCAGTCTAGATACGGCAGCGATGCAACACATTGGTCGCACAGCACTTTGCCGAGCACATCGCAGACCGCGCACCTCGTCGGCCAAAGGGTCTCAGCGACCACTTCTCCCGCAAATGCAGCAAGCGGTTTGATTCTTTCGTAGAGCGTTCCCATGCCACCGATGCTAGCTACGCAATCCATCAACGCAGCCGCAAACCTCGCTTTAAACGCTCGCTTCCCCATCCCGCTCGTCCAGCCCACGTTCGATGTACTATCCCCTGATTTCCGCCTACAATTCAAAGTTTTATCGGAAGGCATTCCACAAACCGGCACTCGTCCTTCGCACGAAAAAAATCGGCGGGCATGTGCCCGCCGATTTCCGAAATCTTTTCCGCACCACTTACTCGGTGATGGCGCCATCCTTCTGACGCGCCTCGCCGAGCTCCTCGACGCTGACCGAGATCGAATGCTTGATGGGCTTCCATTCGGCCTTCTTCACCAGCGCAACAAGAGCGATGGGGATATAGGTAATCATGAAGAGCGGGAAGGTGAACATGTAGCGGATCTTCTTGCTCGTCGTGGAGTGAATCGAATCCCACTCGACGAACGTCGTGAGCACGCCCAGCAAGAACATGAACAGAATGTAGCTGAGCAGGCAGAACGAGATCGACGACAGCGACGAGGCAACCATGACGCCCGTCGACATCGCGCCCGTCAGGCCCAGCACCAAGATGATCGCGTTGAACGTGACCGAGATGATGGTGAGCAACATGGCCGGGGAAATCGTCATCAGCATGTCGTAGCATGCGAAGCGATGGCCCTTCGACTGGGTGAAGATGCCCTTGACCAGACCGCCGGCGTACTTGCCGAACACCTGGTAGAAGCCCTTTGCCCAGCGGAAGCGCTGGTTCCACGAATCGCGGAACGTGATGGGCTGCTCGTCGTAGAGCACCGCAGTCGGGCAGTACGAGATACGCACGCCGTCGATGATGCTTGCAGCCGAGAACTCGATGTCCTCAGTGAGCAGATGCCATTTCCAGCCACCGACTGCATCGATGATCTCGGCAGAGATGAAGAAGCCCGTGCCCGAGATGGCGCAGCTGGTGTTCAGGTTCAAGCGCGCCTGGGACAGGAACTTCGCCTCACGCAGGAACCACGTGGCGTAACCGGCGGAAATCCAGTTCGAACCGTAGTTCTTCGAGTTGCGATAGCTCGTCGAAGCCTTGGCACCGTTGTCGAAGGTCTTGTTCATCTCGCGGAAGTAGTTCACGTCGAGCACGTTGTCGGCGTCGAACACGAAATAAGCTTCGTAACCGCGATCGGCATACTGGGCGCGGATGGCCTTGATGCAGAAGTCAAGTGCATAACCCTTGCCGATCTGATCGAGGTTGTTGCGGCGGAACACGATGGCACCCGCCTCCTCGGCAATCTCGGCCGTGTTATCAGTGCAGTTGTCGGCCACGACGAAGATGTCGATGAGTTCCTGCGGATAGTTCTGCACCTTGATCGAATGGATCAGGTTGCCGATGACGGCGCTTTCGTTTCGAGCCGAAATCAGGACCGCATAACGGTGGTTCTTCTTAGCGGTGAGCTCGGTCGGCTTCGAAGCGAGAACTTGAACGATGTAGAACAGCTGGTACGCATAGCAAATGGTGAACGCAAGAAACACGCTGAAGTTGAACACGTCAACGAACGAGATCTGCGAGAAAAACTGGTCTATCAATGCGCCCTTCTTCTTCCGGTTTCGGCGTGCCATCTGCAATGACCGCCATCCTACTCACGCGCCCCCACGCGTTTGACCCGCATGATTTTGGGCCGAACGAATTATAGTTAGTGTTGTGCTGAGTAAACTTGACGATTTGCTTCCAAGTTGCTGCGACCTGCGGATATGCGGAAACTGCCCTGTACCGTCAAAGTTTCTTCACTATCTGTGCACAATAACGAGACGTCAAAGCCCCCACTCCGTGGTACCCTTTGAGCGCAAAACATCGATATGTTGGACAACGCGTTGCAGT
>CACZAR010000077.1 GCA_902779135.1 uncultured Coriobacteriaceae bacterium
TGTATTGGGCAACGTGCTCGCGCAGGCGTGCGAACGCAGTTTTGCAAGCTACGCCATCGACCACATGCGCGCCGTCGAGCTCAGGCTTGTCGCACGGAAGCGCCTGTTCACCGAGAACGGTCGAGCATGGCGCGTCTGCGTCGGCGTCCCACACCACGTAGTTGCCTTCGGCATCGCGCAGGAACATACCATCGTCGTCGCGCACGAGGAACGGCGCTACGGTGTAGGCAAGCAGGAAATCTTCCTTGTACTGCTTGCGCTGGATGATGAGGTTGGCCATCGTCATCGAGAGTGCCGGGTCGCTACCGGGCTTGACGGGGATGAACTCGTCTGCGAAACCGGCCGTGCCGTCGAACAACAGACCGATGTCGACGATCTTGGCACCGTTGGCCTTCGCCTCGACCAGATGCTTGGCGATACGTTGTTGGTTCTCGATGGGATTGGCGCCCCACACGATGATGTAGTCGGACGTGTCGAAGTTCTTCGGGTCGGTCGTCATGTATTTGTAGAAGTTGCCGAAATCGAAGAAGGCTGCATAGAACGGGCCGTTGTCGAGACCGTATGCCTGGATGGGGTCAGTGGCACCCCACAAGCCGATGAAACGGGATGACAGCAGTGCGCCCAGTCCCTGAGACGGCGGCACCGACGCCACAACATCCCACATGGCCAATGATTCGGGACCGTACTTGTCACGAAGCTCGAGCAGCTTGGCGGCAATTTCGTCCATCGCCTGATCCCAGCTGATCTTCTCCCACTTGCCCTCACCACGCTCGCCGACGCGCTTGAGCGGATGAGTCAGGCGCTTCGGGTTGTAAGGCTGACGGCACGACATGATGCCCTTCTGGCAGATGTAGCCCTCGTTCGCCTCGGCGCCGGTGTAGTCCGGCTTCTCGGTTCGCACGATCTTGCCATCCTTCACGATGGTCTTAATCGCGCAGAACTCGTGGTCACCCCAACCAGGGCAGCACGTGTACACGAAAGACTCTTCGGACATACGCTTTCCTCCTTTGCTTTTCGTCTTCAACTTGCGTCTTGCGCAAAGGAAACGCGCGGGCAAACCCCCTTCCCGCGCATTCCCCTCAGCGCAAGAACTCCTTGTCCCAAAGTGTACCCGTGCTCTTATGGTAACCGAAAGAAACAGGTTTCTGCTATATTATTCAACCAATGGTTGCAATTGATGGTTTGGCGATTTGTTGGGTCAGAGGGACCGCTCTCGTGACACAACAGATCGCCAAACAAAGGAGAAGCAGATGCAAATCGATAGCTTGCGCTATTTCATTGCATTAGCCCAGGCAGGGTCATTCTACGGCGCCGCAAAGAACCTCCTTATCTCGCAACAAGGCCTGAACAAGGCCATTACATCGCTCGAGACGGAGCTCGGAATCAAACTGGTCGAACGCAGCAGGCGTGGAGTGCGCCTGACAAGTGACGGTGAGGTGTTCCTCAAGCATGCCGAGCGCATCGTCAACGATCATAGAAGCATGGTTGATGAACTGCTCGACGGCCGTTTCGAAGGTCCCGAAGGCGAAGAACCCATTACGCTTTACGTGAGCTACTACGGCGCACAAACCGCCGTTTCGAACACAGCGTACATCGGATTGCTCGCAGAAAACTCCACCTATCTCGAAGAACCGTTCGATAAGCTCATCCAACGGGCCACGCTCTCCGATGGCGGCGATCTGTGCTACCTCGACATCAACGCAAAGTCACTTCCGAGCATCCTGCAGAATCCGAACGTTTCTTTCGAGCCAATCATGAAGACGACGTTCGGATTCGTCTGCCGCGAGGACTCCCCGCTCGCACGCGAGACGGCTCTCCACCGAGTCGACGTCGCCAAGATGCCCATCGTCCTAAACTCCCACCGCGAGATGACGCAATTAGCTGAATGGCTGTTCCGCGACCATCCGCTCGACAACGTCCGCATGAGCGTGACAAGCCCACGCATGCTCCTCGAGTTTTTGCACGCATCGGACTACGAAGCGATTGCAGCGTTTGACTCATTCGGATTCTTCGTCTCACAACTCGACGCCAACATGCCAACCGACGGCCTCAAGTTCGTGCCGCTCTCTACGCCGGAAGCCGTCTCCCAGGTGGGCTTTTTGTATCCGCGACACAGGAAACTGTCGTTGCACGCACAACATTGCGTTGACCTGTTGAAGCGGTTTTTGGCTGAGAACTGTGGAGAGTACTTCGAATGAACAGGGGGCAAACTCGGCGTTCATGCACCAAAAAGGGGCTGCATATGCAGCCCCTTCGATAGCTCGTCAAACCACTAGATGATCTCGCGATCCGGGCTTGCATAGATGACGCCATCCTTGCCGTGCTCCCATTCGGGCAGCTGGTAGATGCGGGCTCCGCGCTGTCGCGCCGCCTCGATCTTTTCGGCTGCGTCGGCACCATAGTACAGCGCCTTGTTCGGGCAGTTCTTCACACAATACGGCAGCTCGCCGGCCTCGGTGCGAGGCTTGCACTTGATGCAGTGGTGCGTGTAGTACGGCATCCACGACATGCGCAGGTCAGGCCATGTGCCTGACGGGCGGTCGATGCCCTCGCCGCTGCCCAATGTGCGCACGTTTACGAAATAACGTCCATCGGGCAAGCCGTTGCCGGTCATGCACGACAGCGAACAGGTCCAACAACCGGTGCAACGCAGCAAGTCGACGAAGATCACGTCGTCCGGGATTTCGGTCTTGGCAGGCGAATGCGCCCAGATGTTGTTCTCAGGGTCTCTCTTGGCCATGGGGCCCTTCATTGCTTTCTCAGTCATGATCGCTTCCCCCTCTTAAGCCTCGAGCTTGCGGATATCGCACGCGCAGTCCCAAATGGTATCCCACGCACCAGCCATCGCCGAGTACGTGCCACCGCCCAGAATGTAGCCGACCGCGCCGTCTTCCTGCGTGCACTGGTACCAGTACTGGGCCGCCTCATCGAGCGTGTCGTTGTCGCCGAGCGGAACGAGCAGCTCGGAGTACATACCGCTCTCCTCGCCCTCATGCTTTTCGAACTGGCGTTTGCGCCAGCCGAACCACACTTGGATGGTTCCCGGCGGTATCGCCTGATCCAAGCGCATCTCGATAATCACGTGGCCGCGCTCGTTGTAGACCTCGCACTTGTCGCCGTCGACAATGCCTTCAGCACGCGCGTCAACTGGGTTGATGCGGCCGGTGGGCTTGCCGCCCGACAGTTCGGTCATGACCGGGTCATCGGTGAAAATCGACTGCATGAAGAAGCGCTGGCGGCCGCTGAAGAACTGGTACTTGTGCTTGGCGGTGCCGTTTGCAAGCCGTGTGGTCGTGGGAACCTCGTAGGGCTCATGGTAGGTTGCCATGGGCAACCCAACGTTGTTCAGGCGCTCGGAGTAAAACTCCATATGGCCGGTCTGCGTGGGGAACTTCATGCCGAAGAACGGATCCCACGGGATAGGCGGCACGGCAGCGCGGATGATCTTTTCTTCGACCAGGCGCTCGTAGGTCAGTGGCGGGTCGATGTTGGCCAGGAACGGCTGCGGCGAGTTCAGGCGCATGCGGATCCAGTCTGCAGCCATCATGGGCGCGCCGTCTTCCTTCTTGAAGTACTCGCCCAGCCCGATGCGCTCTGCAATGCCACCGTAGATGAACGACGGGTCCTTGCATTCGCCGCGCGGCTCGACGGCAGGCTGCTGCAGCACGACATGGTTGTATTGCGCGGCAGCGATGAGCTCTTCGCGCTCGAAGGGCATCGCAGCGGGCAGCACGTAGTCGGAGTATTCGCCCGTATCGGTCATCCACACATCGACGTCGATGATGAGTTCCATGTTGGGAAACGTGTCCTCAATCCAGCGGCTGCGGTTCGGGCAGTTGTGCACGGGGTTGCCCGCAACCTTGATGAAGGCCTTGTACTTGCCCTCCTTGGCATCCTCGAAGAAGTCGCCGTTCTTAACGAACACGGTCTTGTCGGCATCCTTGCCATTCGGGTAGATGATGGAAGGATTGTTGAAACCGAGCGGCCAGCCGCACGGCTGGATCTCACTCGTCACGCCACCCGCCGGATGGCCGAGATTGCCCGTGAGCATCCCGAGCAGGTAGAAGGCGCGGTATGCGTCGCCCTGATTCTGATAGCGAATGCCCAAAGCGCCCACGATGAATGCCGGACGATGCGCCGAATACTCTTCAGCGAGTTTGATAGCGTCGGCTGCAGGAACACCCGTTATGGTCTCCTGGTACTCGGGCGTGTACGTGGCCAGATGCTCGCGCAGCATCTGAAACGCCGGCTTGTAGGTGCGCCCATTGAGCTCGTAAGCGCCATCAAAGGCAGGCGTGCCCTCGTATTCCTCGGCACCCTTTTCGGTCGGCTTCATTTCGCCGACTTCCTCGTCCCAGTAGTAGAACCAACCCCCGTTCTCGGCGAACTTGCCGGTCTCAACGTCGACAAGCAGCGGAGCGACCGTGTACTTTGTCATGAAAGCGCGATCGTATTCCTCGCGTTCGACGATTTGGCGCGCCATGCAGAGCACCAACGCCGTATCGGAACCTGGTTTAACTGGGATAAACCAATCGGCATAGCCAGCTGACGCATCAAACAGCAGACCTACGTCGACGATCTTGGCACCACGCGATTTGGCTTCGACGATGTGCTTGGCCACGCGCTGCTGGTTTTCGACGGGGTTGCCACCCCAAATGATCAGGTAAGTCGTCGCGTCGAATTTGACGGGGTCGATCATCATGTACTTGTAGAAATCACCCAAGTCGAAGTACGACGCATAGTACGGGCCGTTGTCCAAACCATAGGCATTCAGCGGGTCGGTGCCGCCCCACAAACCGCACAGGCGGTTGCCAAGCAAGGTGTCGAGGCCCTGCGACGGCGGAAGCGACGTGGTGATGTTCCAGAACGTGACCGTTTCAGGACCGTACTTCTCACGCAGCTCAAGCAGCTTAGCGCCGATTTCCTCAAACGCCTGATCCCAGCTGATCTTCTCCCATTTGCCCTCACCGCGCTCGCCAGCGCGCTTGAGCGGATAGAGCAAACGATCCTCGGCGTAAACCTGGCGCCACGAGGCGATGCCCTTCTGGCAACAATGCCCTTCGCCTGCCTCTGCCCCCGTGTAGTCCACGGCTTCGGTGCGCACGATCTTGCCGTCCTTCACGACGGTCTTGATTGCACAGAACTCGTGGTCACCCCATCCGGGGCAAGCTGTGCATACCCATTTTTCCTCAGACATGGACTCCCCCTTCTCGCGCTGAGAACACGCACGCAAACTGAACGCGCGTTGCGTTGTGTCAATTGTAGGACATATGGATGAACGGGGGACGGAGGAGTGTTCACCGTTCATCTACGTTCGTTTTCTGCGATCAATTCAAGAATGTTTGATAAAAGCAACGGTCTTGACGCTTTTATCCAACAAGACATGAACGGCATCCTTCTAGTATTCGAAGCGTGTCTGCTAGCGAAGGAAATACACTCATTCGATCCGCGATCGGGGCGCGCGTGTGCGCACTGCGCACACAAAGCGGCCAGAGCCAAGATGAGCTTGCCCAGATGGTTGACATCAACCGATCGCATCTGAGTAGAGTTGAAAAAGGGAAAGTCAACGTTTCGCTAGACTACCTAATTAAGATAGCCAATGGCTACGACGTTCCTCTCACGTTCTTCTTCGCCGGCATGGAAAATGACCCACCCCGCAAATTGACGAAACAAGCTATCGAGTACGCCTCGGTAAAGATGTCGCCCCATCAAAACGCAGACGAACGTTAGCCGGAAAATGATATGCGCCGTTTAGCTGACCGGCCCGAAGCTGGTTATTGGCCACACCTTGAAAAGCGTCTTGCCAATTACCTGATCGGTCATGACAAAATCCTCAGCATTTGCCAACCCACTGATGGTCGCGTCTTCGGCATCGCCGAGAACGTAATAGCTGCCAGGAGGCACTTGACGGGTGATCTTAACCTTGTTGCTTGTCTGATTGGTGCCGCTAGACGAGTTGCCAAGAGATGCTTCTGTCACGAACAACGTGCCGTCGTTCATGATGTTGACCCAACTGCCTGGCTCCGCGACAACGCGCCCGAACGCAACTTCATCGCCGTCGCGATACGCAAACGCATCGCCCCTCGACAGGCTCGCATCCTTACTCGACACAACAAGCTGACCGTATTTCAACGTCGGCGACATTAAGTCCGAATTGACTTGGTTGACCGAGCAGAACATCGCAACGGCAACTGCGACGGCAGCTATGAGCGCAACTAAGACGCCAAGCACGATGCCCAAGCGTTTCAACGCACGGTTGCGCTTCGAACGCTTCAGCTCGTTGCGCAAATCGGCCGTCGTGAAACCCTCTTCGACATGACGGCGGGCTTCATCCGCCGCACCGGCGATTTGCTCGCGCATACCTGCAGGAGCCCCTTCCAAAGACCCCGCCCAATTCGGTGGTGTCTGGAGCTCGATTGTGGGCGTCGCTTGCGAATCAGCCATCACTAAAGCCTCTCGCGGTTGGGGTTGCGCACGTGACGCGCACGCGTTGCAATCTCAGCTGTAGTCGAAGGAGACTTGGTTGTTTCATCCTGACGAGAGGAAACCTGTTGCTGTGCAGACGGACCTGAAAGGTTTTCCTTTGCAACCTCATTGCGAGGTGCTTGGTCTTTTTGCTCTTCAACGTCTTGCTGTTCGGGCAACTTTGACGCCGCCTTCTGCTGAGCAGCTCCCAACACCGCCTCTGCCTGGCGGTTTGCCCGCGAGACAATAGTGTGCGATTTGCGGTTGGCGTCGGCGATTATTGCATCTGCACGCGCTTGCGCGTCATCGATAATTGCCTTGGACTGAGCATTCGCACGTGCAAGGATGCGGTCGGACATCGCCTTTGCTTCCTGGACCGCATCAGCTTTGAGCTTGTCGAGGTATTGCTGGTCTGTTGCGGCGGGCTGTTGCACCACGGGAATCTGCTGTTCAAGCGATTGAGCCTGTTGGACTTGTAACTCCACCTGCTGCACGGGCTGTGCCTGAGACGCGGGCTGAGCCTGCTGGGTGGGTTTGACTTGCGGTGTCGGCAGTGATTGGGCATCCACTCGAGCCTTGGGCTTCCCTGCGGCTGCTCCAGCGGAGGCTGTACGTGCAGCGACCTGATCACGCATGCGTTTGATTTCCCGCAAATACTCATCTGCAGCGTTTTGGGCCGACTCGAAATAGCCGTTCGCCTGCAGTGCCGCTTCGGCAATTGAGCCAACTTTCATTGAGGTTGCTGCGGTCGGCCGTTCAGCTGCGCGCTTCCGCAACTCGGTGTTCTCTGCGAAGAGCGCATCGCGATCCTCGGACAGTTGCACCATGAGCTGTAGCAATTCAACTCTGCTGAGTTTCTTGAGGTTCTTATCCATTAGGCTGCATTTCTTCTTCGTGGTATGGATAAACAAATTAGTCCACGCTGATTATCAGGCAAAGCTTAGTCAAAAACAAGTGATAAGTATGTCATTTCCTGCGTCTTTTCGGCTATAGCAGGGCATCGGTCGAATGCGTTCCGCTAACGGGAAAACGCATCGGCAAACTGCTCGAACGAGTCGAATTCGTACGTTGGATTCTCCGCACGCATCTCGTCGAGCGAGAACACGCCCCACGACACAGCTGCCGTCTTGCAGCCGGCGGCATTACCTGCGTGGATATCGTAAGGGCTATCACCCACATAGAGACATTCCGCAGGCTCGAGCCCAATTGCTTCGCAGCCACGCACAACTGGTTCTGGCTCGGGCTTGTAATGCACGCAATCGTCAGCGCCGATGCAGCAGTTGAGATAGGGTGCCAAACCAGTGATCTCGAGCCCACGCCAAGCGAGCGCATGCATCTTCGATGTGACAACACCCATACGCACCCCTGCCCCACTTAAGCGGGCAAGTGCCTCTTTTGCGCCAGGAAACGCAGCGACAACATCATCGTGAATCGAGTGGTTATGCTCGCGGTATACCCGCAAGAGCTCGACCTGCAGTTCCTCGTCATCAGTGAAATCGCGCATCTGCACGGCGAGCGGCTGCCCCACTTTGTGCAAGAGCACTTCTTCGGGAAGCTCAACGCCGAGCACGGTGCGCGTGCAATGGCGCATGCTCGATAGAATCAAATCGTGTGTGTCGACGAGCGTGCCGTCGTTGTCGAATAGTATGCCTTTGAACGTAGCCATACGATGATTATAGCCATGCTGCGTGCCAAAGGGGACAGGCCAAATGTCTCGTATGTTTTTGGTCGGCCTGTACTCAAAGCCGACCAAAAACATCCGAGACATTTGGCCTGTCCCCTTTGGCACGTAGCACGGCTATAATCA
>CACZAR010000078.1 GCA_902779135.1 uncultured Coriobacteriaceae bacterium
CACCCAGAGCCAAGCTCTTTCTGTTGAAGTGCTGCGCGATTTGCTCGATAAGAGATTCCTCGTTATCAGCCGTCACCAAAAAAGTAACTGCTTCGTCAACCTCGCATGCCACGCAATCGACTTTCGATTCCTCCACCTCGTTTGCAAGGAGCATGCGCTGCGTGCGATTTTGGATTACGAGGCTTGCAACCGAAACCACGACAAGCCCCGTTGCTCCCCCCACTGTGGCAGCAAGCCGCTCCACGGCCTCTTCAGTTGCATGTCCCCCATTCATGAGGTCGGCCAATGCAAGACGCTGCGACTGGTGTGGAGAATACGCGCTCGTGAATTCCTCCGATTGCGGCAGGTACACGGCGAAAACGGAATCGATTGCCTGAGCTAAGACATTGTTCCTTCCTGAACTCGGGAAATGCATGGTGAAACCAATCGGCTCACGATTGTGGTAGAGGTACATGCTCACAGCAACGGTGCCTTCATCATCGCTCATAGACAACGGCTCCGACGACAAATCGTGATGAACGACACCTGCCTCGTCGACGAAATAACCGCCGATGCCATCGGCGCCTAGGCTCTTCCTAACCATCACGTTTTCCCGCAAGCGCGGGCTTTCGATCTGGCCGGGATTGATGCTCGCCAACACCGTTCCATCAATTCCGAACACAACGAACGGATCGGACAACACCTCTTCCACGATGGACATCATATCTTGCAGCGGCGCATGCTGCGATGCTGCTAGCAGCAAACGTTGCTCGGCATCGTTGTAGAAATCGAAGGAACCGAGCACGTCGTTGAGAAGCGCCTCGTAGTCATATCCCCAGCACACGATGTTGTTGCGACCGCTAGCCAGAATGAATGCATTTGCGTAGTGCGGGTCCTCCAGGTATTCCGCCGCCCGGCCGATGTAGATGTATTCACGCGAGAACTCTGTTTGCTGCTCTGAGATGAAACGCATGCCGCGAATCGTTCGCTCGTCTTCCTGAATGTCGCTTTCGACCTCGTAAGCGGTCAAGCGGCTTTCAATCATCGACATGCTCAGCTTCATGTTCCCCCGCTTTTACTTGAAGGCTTCAATCGTTATCCGACTGTGCATTATGCATTTGTCCATTATAGCTAAATTACATATGCAATCTTTGTTGAAAATCGTATTGAATGGACCTAGAAACACTCTGTTGAACAGAACTATTATTCAATCACCACATGCGCAGATGGGTAAATTGAGCTTCAACAGTGATTCGTATATTCCAACCAAAGAGGAGCGTGTCATCATGAGCGAACAGCCCCAATTCGACTTCAAGGCCAACTACTTCAAATTCCTGAATCATGAAGAAACCCCGCTGATTCCTAACAGCTTCGTCGGTAACAAGGTCATGGGCTTCGGCGCAATCAACGGCCCGGCCATCGAGAAAGGCAACCAGTTCGGCGACCACATGGACGGTTTCGGCAACAGGTGGGAATACCCTTCGACGGGAGGCGGAGCAGGCGTGCCCGACGTGAGCGTCATCCCGCTGACCGACATCGACGAATGGCGCGAACAGATCACCATTCCCGACCCCGCTGAGTTTGACTGGAAAGCCGCCTACGCGATGGAATGCCAGATGATTGGCGAGCCCAATCGCGACTTCGAAGCAGTTGACTTCGGATTCGGCAATGGCGTGTTCGAGCGTCTGGCTGCTCTCATGGGCTTCGAGGAATCGCTCATCGCGCTTGTCGCAGACCCCGAGGAAACAACTGAGCTGCTCACCGCCATCACCGATTACAAGATCGCATCGCTCGACTACATCATCGAGACGTGGAACCCAGACACCATCACTTATTTCGACGACATCGCCACCGAGAAGGACTTGTTCATGTCGCCGGAGACGTATCGCGAGATGATCAAACCGCACCACAAGCGTTTCGCGCAGGCATGCCTCGACCGCGGCATCAAGCCCATCTATCACTGCTGCGGACATGCCGAGGCAATCGTTGAGGACATGATTGACTGCGGTTGGGTTGCGTGGTCGTCAGTCCAGGTCAGCAACGATGTCGAAGGTCTCATCGAGAAGTACGGCGATCGCTTCGGCTTCGTCGGTGGATTCGACTCCAATGGCCCCGTGGCACGCGAGAGCGCAACGGCAGAAGAGGTTGAAGCAGAAGTGGTGCGCTGCCTCGACACGTATGGCAAGTACCATCGCGGCTACTGCTTCTTCGGTTTCCGCTACCCCAACTCGCTTGACCCGCAGGTCATCGCATCTTTCATGGCGCCCATTGCCCAGAAAGCGACCGAATACGCATTCCAGCTGATGATGGCTGGAAAGTAGCCGTTTGCGATACCGCCATCATCAGGTTTCGAGGATGCCCTGGCCCTTGATCGCCTGAACAACTTTTCGGTCGGCGGGCAGCCAGCCGACCGAATCGATGGAACCTGCATCGAGCCATTTTGCAGCCATATGCTCGTGGAGCTCGAGCTCGCCAACCGCCACGTGACACAGGAAACAGTGCATGTGCAAGTGGAACGTCTCGTAGTCGTGGTCAACCACTGTGACCAACGAATCGACCGAGACCAGCGCCTCGAGCTCTTCGTGGATTTCGCGCTTGAGCGCTTCTTCGGGTGTCTCGCCCGGCTCGATCTTGCCGCCGGGAAACTCCCAACCACCCGCGTGGTCGCCGTAGCCCCGCTGCGTGGCGAGTATGCAGTCGCCCTGCTTGATGATCGCCGCAACCACGTCAATCGTTTTCATGTTCCTCCTGTGCGTTGAATTGCTTCCCACGATACTTGCACCACAACGCAATCAGGCGTTTTCCATCAAAGCAGTGATGATCGTGTCTTCGTAACCACGAGCGCGGACGAGGGCGCGGTCGAAGTTCAACAGGCGTTCGCCCGCTTCAACGGAGTCGCCCTGGTCGACCAGCGGCTCGAAGCCTTCACCATTCATGTTGACGGTACCGATTCCGACGTGAATCATGACTCGCTGGCCTTGCGGATCTTCGATCACAAACGCGTAGTGGGATTCCGTCTCGAGCGCCACCGTGCCCGAGCACGGGGCATAAACGACGCCTTCGCTCGGCACGATTCCAAAGCAACTGCCCAGATAGCCCTCCCTGAAAGTCTTGTCGCTGATGTGCTTCTGGGCGATGATTTGGCCATCTGCAGGAGCAAGCAGAATCATGCCGTCCAGAGCGACAGTCTGGCCATGGACGATCGTTGGGCCCGCAGGAGGCTCGATCGGCGGGAGGTCACCGTTTGCGCTTGCCGCTGAGGCTTGAGAGTCCGTCGGAACCGGCGCGTCAGAATCCGCAACCTGCTGCGCATCCGATGAAGCTTGAGGAACCATCAAATCCTGACGGGCCGTCGCAACCGATGCGCCAGGCTCCTCATCTTGCTGCGCATCCGGCATCTCGTCACGATACAGTTCGGCCACTTCCTCCTCTTTCACCAAAGCATTCGTGATGATGAATCCCATCACGTAGCTGATGGCCAGGCCTATCGCATAGGAGCCCAAACTCGTAGCCACACCAGCCGGCCCCGCGTCCATCACGCACAGGCCAAGCAAACCGGAAGGTCCCCACGCAGTTGCAGCCACCTGCATGAACATCACGAACGCGCCACCGAATCCAGCGCCAAGACCAGCGGTGATGAAAGGCTTTCCCATGGGCAGCGTCAAGCTGTACACCAACGGCTCGCCAACGCCCAAAAAGCCGGCGGGAATGCCCGCATCGGCGATGGCCACGACTTTCGTGTTCCCGCACTTCTTCGCCTTGTGGCGGATTGCGATTGCTGCACCTACCTGGCCAGCGCCCGCCATGCACAGGGCAGGATAGAGGGTCACGTAGCCAATGGACTCCAGCTGAATGGCGTAGAGCGCCACCAACCCATGGTGCATGCCCAAGGCCACCAACGGCAAGAACAGCGCTGCGCCCAAATAGCCCGTGATGATGCGCACAATCACGTGGTCGCTCATGCAAATGGCGTTCATGCCAGCACACAGCCACGACGCAACGAAGCCGGCGACGGGCATAATGGCGAGCACATAGAACGCCGTGCAGATCAGCATGGTGACGAGTGGCGTGCCGATGACTTTCAGCACATCCGGCATGTGGTTGTCTACGAGGCGCTCGACCTTGGCCAGCAGGAACACGCCAACCACAACCGCCAACACACCACCCTTCCCCGTCATGAGGATGGAGCTGAGCGGAGAGTCGGCATTGTAGAGCCCCAGGAACGTGGCGATGTCGTTGATGTTGCTCATGGAGGTGATCATACCCAGCATGCCACCCAGAACGGGAGTGGCGCCGAACTGTTCGGCAGCGCGATACCCTGTCCATGCCGTGAGGTAGGCAAGCAGCGATTGCTGGATGAGGAACAGCAGGTTGTAGAGGCACCCCCAGACCACGTTGTCGGAGTAGCCAGGCACGAGCTGCTGGATGATCATGGCAAAACTGCCGCAGATGCCCGACACGATGAAGCCGGGAATCATCGGCACGAAGATGCCTCCGAGGATTTTGCAGAAATGCTTAATCCGCGCGCTGAGAGAAGGCTTTTCATCAGTTGGATCAGCTGCTTCAACGACTTTCTCAGTTCCAGCGACTTTTGCAGCTTCCGCGGCCTGAGCACTTGCGGCTGTTGCACTTGCCGTGACGGATGCAGAAGCAACAGCACCAGCAGCAGGGTTTTTCAGCATGTCTTGAACTTTATTCGCAAAGGTCTTGGCTTTGCCCGGACCCACCACTATCTCGTAATAGGCATGTTGGTCGTGCACTAAACCAAGAACTGCAGGGTTTTGCTTGATAGCGGCTTCATCAACGAGGGCTTCATCGGCAACGGTTACACGAAGCCGGGTCATGCAATTCGCAGCTGAGGCGATGTTGCCTAAGCCTCCAAGGGCAGAAACAATCGCTGAAACCTGCTGGTCGCCCACAGTGCAAATCCCTTCAAAGACTGGTGCCATCGATGAACATATTGTACGCGAATGTAGTCGAACTCGGTTTCTTGCTGTCGGCAGGCAAGAAGCCACCCACGCGAGCGACGGCAACTCGCCCATACAGGAAGCCACCCGCGTACGCGAGCGACGGCAACTCACCTGCTACAATCTGGAGGCAATCGTAAGCGCATCGGCATCAACGGGCTCTTGCTTAATTGGCTTTTCCAAACGGACTCTTGCCATCGTCGACAGGAGGACTTCATGTCCCAGGCTTCATACAGGTTCGCGACCCAGGGCGACGTGCCCGTCATCCTCGATCTCATCAAGCAGCTGGCCGAATACGAAAAAGCCGCCGACCAAGTGGTCGCAACCGAAGAGCTGCTGCACGAGTCACTCTTCGAGCAGCGCGCAGCTGAGGTCTTGCTCGTCGAGGTCGATGGGCGCGCGGTCGGTTTCGCCGTGTTTTTCACCAGCTACTCGACCTGGCTTGCCCGCGCGGGAATCTTCCTCGAGGATCTGTTCGTGCTGCCCGACGAGCGCGGCAAAGGTTACGGCAAGGGGCTGCTTGTCCATTTGGCGCAAATCGCAGTCGAGCGCGGGTGCGGGCGGCTCGAATGGAACTGCCTCGACTGGAACCAGCCGAGCATCGATTTCTACCTATCGCTTGGAGCCGAGAAGATGGAATGCTGGACGACTTACCGCCTCGAGGGCGACACGCTCGAGACGCTTGCAAGTGAAGGTTGATTACGATCTTCCCAGTAGAAAGCTGAGAGCCATGAACATCGAAACGCTGCAAAGCAAGCTTGCCAAATACGTGCTGGCCAGCCCAGGTAATGCCATCCAAGCCGATTGGGCGTTGCGCGAGGAGATCGTCGGCACGCCGATGTTCGATGCGCCTATCGTTGGTTGCGCGAGCGCCGACGATCCGCTGTTCGCGCGCATCAAGGCAGAGGACAAGATTCTCGGCGAGACGTTCAGGTTACCCAATGATTGGCTGCCCAGCGCCAAGAGCATCATCTCGATCTTCTATCCGTTCTCCGAGCAAATGCGCAAGAGCAACTGGGACAACCTGGGCGTGCCGTCGGACGAGTGGCTGCACGGCCGCATCGAGGGCCACGAGTTCATCCACGCAACGGACCGCCTCGTCGAGAGCTGGTTGCGCGACGAAGGTTTCGAGACTTGCATCCCCGCGCTCGAGCCATCGCTCATCATCCACAAGCGCGAACCAGAAGAGGCCGTCGGCCGCCCGATGTTCGTGAGCAGCTGGTCCGAACGCCATGTCGCGTTCACGGCAGGATTGGGCACGTTTGGCCTGTCTGCGCATCTGATTACGCGCGTCGGCAAGGCCGGACGATTCGGCAGCATCATCACAAACACACCGCTCGAACCCACGCCACGCCCCTACGGAGACGACCCTTACGCCTATTGCACCCGCTGCGGAGCCTGCACGAAGCGTTGCCCAGTGGACGCGCTGTCGCTCGAACACGGCAAGGATTTCCAAACGTGCTGGGTTTACATGGAGGAGACGAAGATTCGCTTCAAGCCGCGATATGGCTGCGGTAAATGCCAACACCTCGTGCCATGCGAGACGGGCATCCCCAACAAGCGTTTCGTTGCGTAAGTATGCAAGCAGTGTGGGTGCTGCTCGTCTGAGCCAAATATAAATATGGCCTGGAAGCAACTTCCAGGCCATATTTTTTACTTGTTATGTTTGCGCGTAAGTTACGCCACCAGACGACGCATCGGGCGACTTGCAACGCGCGGTTCGGATTCAGCCGTGGCCTCTTCCTCGTCGTAAACCCACGCGGTCTTCATGCCGCCTTCGTCTTCATTCGCATGAAGCCAAACGAATTCCGCACTGTCGGCAGCGAGCTCTTCGTGCGACAGCATGACTGCACCAGCTTTGATAACGTAGATGAGCGCCAAGACGAGCAGGAAGGTGATGATCTGCAGCATTTGCGGGCCCCTTTCGGCCGACGTGGTGTGTTTCCTCCGAGCACATAGTACGACCTGGTAACTTAATTTCCAAACTGTTATTATTGGTAGTTGTTACAGGTAAAACTTGTACAAAGGAGCGCTCATGAATTTCGTGTCGCTGTCGTATTTCGAGATGCTCGCCCGCGAACGCAGCTTCACGCGCGCAGCCCAGAAGCTCCACATCACCCAGCAGTCGCTCAGCTCAAACATCGCGAAGCTGGAACAGGAACTCGGCTGCCAGCTGATCGTGCGCCACGTGCCGCTCGAACTCACCTATGCCGGTGAGGTGTTGTTGCGCTACGCGGAGTCGTTCCGCGAGGAATACACCATGATGCAGCAGGAGTTCTGCGACATTTCCCAAAACCAGCGGGGCGTGCTGCGCATCGGCGTCACCTACACGCGCGGCCGCACCATCCTGCCCGATATCATCGTGGAATTTCAGAAGCGCTTCCCCGCCATCCGCATCGACTTGGTCGAGGACACGAACGACGTGCTGCGGCGAAAGCTCATCGAAGGCGATGTCGACCTCGCCATCGCGAGCTTCCCAGACAGCATACCTGGTATCGCGACTGCCGAGTTCTACCGCGAGGAAGTCGTGATGCTCGTTTCGCGCAAGCTGTTCACGGCTCTGTACGGAAGCGACGCGCCTGAGCGGGCGCGCAGGTTCGAGTCGGGCGATTTCGCGGCGATTGCCGACTGCCCGCTTGTCTTGAACAGCATCGACGACATCGGCGGCCACATCGAACGCAGCATGCTCAAACGGGCCGGCGTCACGCATCCGCAGATCATGGCCACTTCGAGCAATGCTGAAACGCTGCTCGCCCTGTGCTTGCGTGGCGTGGGCGCTTGCTTCTGCCCGGAAATCCTGGCCCATTCCGCGCTGACCGAAGAGCAGCTCTCCTCGTTGCAGCTGCTTCGCCTCGGTTCGGCTGCGCAATACCCCATCAGCTTCGGCTACCAAGAGCAGACCTACCAGTGGAGCATCATCGACGCATTCATGGCCGTAGCTCGCGAGGTCATAGCGTAGTGAGTCGGTGCCCTGACCCCTTGCTCATTGGGAGTCATGGCGAGTGAGTCGGTGCCCTGGCCCCTGACTCATTGTGTGCAATGAGTCAGGGGCCAGGGCACCGACTCACTCCGTTGCAGTATGATGGAACCACCATCGAATCGGAGGTTAAACGTGGCATCAACACTCAGAAGAACGTGGGCGGAAATCGACCTCGATTCGCTCGCGCGCAACTATCGCAAACTCAAGGCACACATCG
>CACZAR010000079.1 GCA_902779135.1 uncultured Coriobacteriaceae bacterium
TACTCGTCGCCGCCCTTTTCTGCGAGGATCATGTCGGCAACGATCTGCTTGCGATCGCCGAGGAACATGTGCTCGGTGCGGCACAAACCGATGCCCTCTGCGCCAAAATCGCGCGAAAGCTGAGCGTCAGCCGGGTTGTCAGCATTAGCGCGGACGCCAAGTGTGCGGAACTCGTCAGCCCACTCGAGAATCGTGTCGAGGTCGCCGGTAAGCTCGGGCTGAACCAGATCGACAGCGCCCAGGACGACGATACCGGTCGTGCCGTCGAGGGAGATCATGTCGCCTTCCCTGATGACGATGTCGGTGCCAGCGATAGCAGCTTCCTTCTTCTCAGCATCGATCTTGAGAGCCTCGACGCCGCAGACGCACGGAGCGCCCATTCCGCGGGCGATGACTGCTGCGTGAGAGGTCTTGCCACCATGCGAGGTGAGGATGCCCTCAGCAGCGATCATGCCAGCCAGATCGTCAGGCGTGGTCTCCCAACGCACGAGGACGGTCTTCTTGCCCTGCTCGGCTGCTGCAACAGCCTCGTCAGCAGAGAATACAGCTGCGCCGACAGCAGCGCCAGGCGAGGCGTTCAGGCCGCGAGCGACGATGTCGTACTTTGCGTTCTTGTCGAACTGCGGATGCAGCAGTTGGTCGAGCTGCTCAGGAGCAACGCGCAAAACGGCCTCTTCCTTGGTGATGAGGCCTTCCTTCTCCATGTCGATGGCAATCTTCAACGCAGCAGCGGCGGTACGCTTGCCAACGCGGGTCTGCAGCATGAAGAGCTTGCCCTGCTCGATGGTGAACTCGATGTCCATCATGTCGCGGAAGTGCTTCTCGAGCATGACAAAGATGTCCTCAAGTTCCTGACCGGCCTTCTCGAGACCCGCGACATGCTTGAGTTCGGAAATCGGCGAAGTGTTGCGGATGCCGGCGACGACGTCCTCGCCCTGAGCGTTGACGAGGTAGTCGCCATAGAACTCGTTCGTACCGTCGGCTGCATTACGAGTGAAAGCAACGCCCGTCGCGGAGGAGTCGCCCTTGTTGCCGAACACCATGCACTGAACGTTGACGGCGGTGCCGAGGTCGTCGGCAATCTTGTTCTGCTGACGGTAGAGGGTCGCACGCGGGTTGTTCCACGAACCGAACACGGCTTCGATTGCAAGGCGCAGCTGCTCGACCGGATCTTGCGGGAACGAAACGACGCCGTCGACGACGAGCTCGGGATACTCTTCAGGATCGACGCTCTCGGCGAAAATGCCCTTGAACGTTGCAACGAGTTCTGCGAGATCATCTGCATCAAGGTCGGTGTCCTGCTGTACGCCCTTTGCCTCCTTGGCGGCGGTGATGGCCTTCTCGAACTTGTCACCATCAATGCCCATGACGACGTTGCTGAACATTTGGATGAAACGACGGTAGCTATCCCATGCGAAGCGGGGATTTCCGGTTTGCTTGATAAGACCGTTGATGGAACGGTCGTTCAAACCAAGGTTGAGAACGGTGTCCATCATGCCGGGCATCGACATCGGAGCACCCGAGCGTACGGAAACAAGCAGCGGATCGTCATCGTCGCCGATGCGTTTCCCCATGCGCTCTTCGAGATCGATTCGATATTCTGCGATCTCATCCAGAGCACCCTCTGGCCAGGTGTTGTCAGCGTTTGCATATTCCATGCACGTCTGGCAAGTGATCGTGAATCCCGGAGGGACCGGCAAGCCGATGTTCGCCATCTCGGCGAGGTTTGCACCTTTGCCGCCGACCACGAACTTCATGTCCTTGTTGCCTTCGGTAACGTTGTTGCCCTGTGCGTCATGTCCGAACTTGTACACGCGCTTGATTGCTTCAGCCACTTTGCTCTCCTTACATCCAAATGGTGCTTATGGTGAAACTACAAAAGAACGAACGCCTAACATGGCATTCGTTTTTGTTCGGGTATATGGTACCGCATCTTGAGGTCGCCACGTTGCCATTTACCGAAATGGCAACGTGGCTCGGCAGATTTGACGATTAAAGGACTTCCCGTTTCATCTGAGGCAAACCAAGACTGATCTTCAAGTTGCCGTTCAGACAGCGAAGCTCGTCGATCATGCTCTTTTCAAGGCCGGCTTCCTTCATTGCGACGTTGTACTCAATCTGGTAAAGGCTCCCCATATTCGTCGTTTGAACATTCACGAGGTCGAAAGAAGAGGTGTAGTTTTTGAGCGTCTCATCGAACATGCCCTCGAATTGCATGTCTTCGGGAACCGTGATCTTGAGGCTCTTCGAAATCTGTTTGGAAGTGCCAAACGGTGTTGTGACGTAGATTATGTTAAAGACACCTACGACAACGGTCAGTATTGCGGCTATTCCGATGTAGCCCATTCCCGTCGCAAGGCCAATCGCCATGGCCAGGAAGACGCTTCCGATGTCTTTTGCAGTACCAGCTATCGAGCGGAACCTCACGAGGTTGAACACGCCCATCACAGCAACGCCTGCACCAAGGTTTCCGTTAACGAGCGTAATCACCATCTGCACAATTACGGGGAGAAGAGCGAGCGTCACCACGAAATTCTTCGAGTAGTTGTGCTTGTACATATAGATCAATGCGCAAAGAAGACCGAGCACGAGAGACGATAGCGTGCACATGAAGAATCCGGTCGACGTCATAGTCGTCATAGCTGATTCGGTAGTCCCAAGCACCGAAGAGAACAGAGAGTCCATTTGTTGATCCTTTCTGGTTAGTACCTATGAAGCGAATGCTAACGAGCGTTCCTTAAAGGCACCTGAAGCGTCGATATGCGCTCCTTGAACGACGAGCTTGCTCGATGGGGCTGCTCCAACCGACACGTCTCCGCGTTCGGACAAAACTCGTTTGAAAGCGTTGCCGTATTTCGAAAACGACCTTGGATAGGCACCGCAATCACCCAGAAGGTCGCAAAGCCATTGCGGATATCCACCCGCGCATTTAATCTCCATGACGGCAAGGTCATCTGATATAACAGGACGTCGCTGCACAGCGTTCGCCTCAAGAAGGTCGACATAGCTGATGGATTCGTCGAAGGTGATGCGATCTACACAGTCCTGATCGTCAATGTCGTTTGGGCACCATGCCTCGCGTATACAACTGATGAGCATTGCAGGTTCGATGCCCGGATGCCTTTTGAAGAATGCGTCGATTTCACGGGCAATTTGAATCTTTCCAACAGTGAGATCGTTTTCCGGATTCTGCAGTACAGGATAAACATGCTGTGCTTGCTCGTATGTCATCTGGTGCGTGTAATACGCACGTGCACCCTCTGCGCTCATGCGAACGCGCCTCTTATAGACAATCCCCTTGAATTTCTTCTTGATCTCGACGTATACAGCGTCGGCTTCCGAAAAGGCTCCATAGCTTCTGACGCGAAGTTTTTCCTTGTACAAGGGCTTTTCAAGAGATTTGCAGATAAGGTTATGATTAAATGAATCAAGATAGAGGCTGTCAATCCTCGTTGCCCCGTAATCGTCAAGTCGCATGTGCGACGTAAGGCCTTCTTTAATCGCTTTGCATTGGCCAGATGAGATTAGGTATTTTTTCTCTTTGCGCTGGAATGTATCGCCTGCTGTTGCCATGATGCCTCCTTTGTTGAATGGCATCATCCTATGAGCGGTTCCTTAAAAGATTCTTAAGCAAGTTGGACATTCGCATGAGCTAAGGGGAATACGTCCAGTTTTGGATCGCCTTTAAGATTCGTTTAAGCCAAACGTATAAAATGAAATCAAGCTAAAACAGAACGGGGTTCATCATGCAGGTTCTCATAGTCGAAGACGACGTACGGCTCGCACAAGCAATTGGGAAAATACTCGAAGAAAACGGCTATCAGGTCGATTTGGTTTTCGACGGCAAAACTGGCTACGATTACGCCGTGAGCGCCCTTTATGATGTGGTAATCCTTGATGTCATGCTGCCGAAGATGGACGGCTTTGAAGTCGCACGTCAGCTGAGGCGCGCGAACATTGCCACTCCGATCCTCATGCTCACTGCACGCGCTCAAATACCTGACAAGATCGAGGGTCTCGACAGTGGCGCAGACGACTACATGACCAAGCCTTTCTCCCCCGCTGAACTGCTCGCGCACTTGCGAGCACTCACGCGCAGAACCGGTCAGGTGATTTTCGAAAACCTCGAATTTGGGGACCTCAAGCTCAACCTTGAGAGCCATGATCTTTCACGCGAAGGCAAATCGATCAACCTTTCTTTCAAGGAATTCTCGATTCTCGAAATACTTATGGCCAACAGGAATCAAATCGTATCCAAGGAAACGCTCATTTCAAAAGTTTGGGGCGTAGAATCAACTGCTGTTGACAACAATGTTGAAGCGTATATTTCGTTCATACGCAAGAAGCTCAAGCATTTGGGGACGAATGTTCAAATCGAAACGGTGCGCGGAGTGGGATATCGGCTCGTAGAAGGCGCGTAATTCATGTTCAAAAAGCTGCGAATACAGTTCATTGCCGTCGTCATGATGTCTGTTGCCATCGTGCTCGGAGTTGTATTCAGCGTAATTTGCTACAACGAGTATCAAAAGAGCATGAACGATGTTTCAGAGGCATTATCGAGCTCTTTGGATCGGGTTAGCGATGGGTTCTCTGGCCCAGGTGGGGATCAATATGGCAATCGTGAACCGCGAAGACCCGAGGGCGCTTTGGGAGACTCGCCAAATGAAGGCGGAATGTTCGGTGGGCCGCAAATCGGTGGCGATCGAGGAGGAAAAGGGTCTATCGTTCCGGTGGCTGTCTACATGGTTTCTTCTGACGAGAGCTACACGATCGTCAGCGCTTTCACGACAGCGCAAATCGATTCCGATGTGTTATCCGAAGCATCGACACGTATAAACTCCCTTGATAATGGGTTCGGCACATTCAACGACCTCGGGCTTCATTACGAGAAGCGCACGACGGTCAATGCGACGTATGTCGCATTTGCAGATACCTCATCCACCAGCTCCTGGGAATCCCTAGCCGTATCGCTGCTCATAGCTGCTATTGCGATTCTCGTGGTGTTCTTCGTCTTATCGTTCTTCT
This sequence comes from uncultured Coriobacteriaceae bacterium, assembly GCA_902779135.1. GTDB lineage: Bacteria > Actinomycetota > Coriobacteriia > Coriobacteriales > Eggerthellaceae > UBA9715. The sequence goes on from CACZAR010000079.1 coordinate 5,026, forward strand.
TGTCAAATTGGGCATTGCGACCCGTCAAAGAAGCTTGGGAATCTCAAAAGCAATTCGTAGCCGATGCCTCACACGAGCTTAAGACTCCGCTCACAGTGATTCTTGCCAACAATTCGATACTGCTAAAGCACTCGCAAGATTCGATTGCAAGCCAAAGCCAATGGATTGAAAGCACGCAAGTTGAAGCTCAGAACATGCAAGGGCTTGTAAACGAAATGCTCGAGCTTGCACAGGTTGAGTCTCGTGCAGCTATCGAACATTCGATGCTTGATTTCAGCGATTTGGTAGACGGAATTGCCTTGCAATTCGAGTCGGTGGCTTTTGAGCGTGGATGCGAATACCGCGAGAACGTCAAAGAAGGTCTTTTAGTAGATGGCGACGAGTCAAGACTTCGCAAAGCCGTATCCACCTTGATAGAAAACGCCCTGAAATACGTAGACGAAAAAGGTGTAGTAACCATTACGCTCAGAGCAAATGATAGGAAATCGATACTGGAGATATCTAATACAGGAACAGCGATTTCCAAAGAAGATATCCCGCATATATTTGACCGCTTCTACCGTACTGACAAGGCGCGTACCTCTGGTACAGGCGGGTACGGGTTGGGCCTTGCCATTGCACGTGAAATTGCCCGCGAGCATAATGGCGATATCACTTGCGAAAGCAACGAAAAGGCTGGCACCGTTTTCACGATGACCCTACCGCTTGTAATCGTCAAATAATTGAAACAGCATGCATATACAACGATGCCCGACTTTAATGTCGGGCATCGCATGTTTGATGATATAAGCTATTGCGAGCTATTTCTTAGCCATTTTGCCGAAGTCGGCAACATTTGCAAAGACAGAAACGAACTTGTTCAGCAACTTGATGTTGTTGGCGCGTACGTTCGCATCCTCGTCCATAACCATGACGTTGTCGAAGAATTCGTCAATTGGGCCGCGTAGCGCAGCAAGATCGCCCAACGCTGCAGGATAGTCATCAGCTGCCAGAGATTTTTCTACCGTGCTTTCAGCTTGCGTAACAGCTGCTGCAAGTGCATGCGAATGCTCGGTGAGTAAAGCCTCGTCGACATCTGCGCCAAGCTCCGCATCGCGGAGATTGTTTGCACGTGCGTAGGCGATAGCCAAATCCTCGAATGTTTCCTTGTCGTTTGAGCGAGCGCTTTCGAGAGCATTTGAACGCGCGATGAGAACCATTGGCTCTTCAACGCCCGTTGCAAGAACTGCGTCGATGGTATCAGCAGCACATCCGCGGTCGCGCAACATAACCTTGGTGCGGGTGACGAAGAAGTCGACGATGGCCTTACGCGCTTCGGCACGATCGAATTCGAGGCCATTCTTTTCGAAGATGTCGAGCGATTCATCAATTGCGCTGATAAGCGACACATTGAGCCCGTCTTCGAGCATTGCAAGGATGCCGATTGCCGAGCGACGCAATGCAAAGGGGTCAGATGAACCGGTCGGGCCCTGACCAACGGCAAAGAGACCGCAAATGGTGTCAAGCTTGTCAGCGGTTGCGACGACCTTGCCAACCAACGATGCAGGCGTCTCATCGCCAGCGAAGCGAGGACGATAATGGTCCGCGATTGCTTCAGCAACCTGGTCTGTCTCTCCAGCAGCCTTGGCGTAGTAGCGGCCCATGATGCCCTGAACACTCGTGAATTCCACAACGGCACCGGTAACCAAGTCCGCTTTGCAAAGCAGAGCTGCACGCTTCGCGTCCTCGGCATCCTGGCCCTCCAGGCCGGCATCAGCCGAAAGCTTGCCCGCAAGCTCGACGAGGCGGTCCGCTTTCGCGCGCGTCGTACCAAGCGATTCCTGGAAGACCACTTCACCGAGTTTCTCAACATAAGCTTCGAGCGGCTGCTTGAGGTCTTCGTCGTAGAAGAACTTGGCGTCGTACAAACGAGCTGCGACGACACGCTGGTTGCCATCAACGATGTTGTCGTGATATTTCGGGTTACCGTTTGAGGTGATCAGGAACTTGTTGGAAAGAGAGCCATCGGCGTTGAAAAGCGGGAAATAACGCTGATGTACGAGCATGGCGTCAACGGTGATCTCTTTTGGAACCGCGAGGAAAAGCTCGTCGAATTCACCGACCATGACAGTCGGGTACTCGGTAAGGTTAACGACCTCTTCCATCGTCTTAGCCGGCAGCTCCGAAACGAGACCGGTTTCTGCTTCGATTGCCTTTACCTGTTCGCGAATAGACGCTTCGCGTTCGGCTTCACTCGGAACGACGAAATTCGCACGCAGCACATCGATAAGAGCGTCTGCACTGGAAACCTCATGAGGCCCGGGCGACAGGAAGCGGTGTCCAAGAGTCTTGGAACCAGCCGTGAGCCCTGCAAACTCTACAGGGACGACTGTCTCACCCAACATTGCAAAAAGCCAGCGAACAGGACGGCTGAACTGTTCGCGCCTGCTGCCCCACCGCTGCGACTTCGGCCACTCAATACCCGTGATGATCGAACCGAGCAAATCAGGAAGAAGGCTTGCAACATCGATCGAAGGTGTCTCCTTGACGGCGTAAACATACTCAACACCGTTCTCATCGCGACGCTCAAGCGCAGAAGGATCGACACCTTTGCCCTTGGCGAAGCCGATGGCGGCTTTCGTAGGCTGACCGTTCTCGTCGAATGCGATCTTGGCAGACGGACCGCGGAACTCCTCAACAGAAGATTCTGTTCTTTCGGGAACATCCGCAACAAGGACAATCAGGCGTCGAGGAGTCGTGTACACGTCGACAGTTCCGTGGGGAATCTTCGCGCTATCAAGAGCCTTGGCAGCAATGCTTCCAAGCTTCGTTGTTGCGTCATGAAGGTCGAATGCAGGCAGCTCTTCAGTGCCGATTTCAAATGCAAGCGTTTTATTCGCCATCTTCGGCCTCCTTGCCGTTTCCCATAGCAAGGCTGCTTCTCCTGCGTCCTTAGAGGAGAAGAAGGCTGGCTGGTATGCAGTTCGCAGCGGCGCCGTAGACCTTGCGTGCAACGGCGTCCTGCAAAACAAGTTCGGCTCCTGGTTCGTGGAAGACGGCAAAGTGAACTTCGGCTACACCGGCTGGCTGGTCTGCGAAGGCACGTACTACTACGTCACA
>CACZAR010000080.1 GCA_902779135.1 uncultured Coriobacteriaceae bacterium
TTCTTGGGCTTCTTCTCTTCCTTCTTCGCGGCGGCAGCGGGCTGCTGCTTGGCTTCGGGCTTGTCGTCCTTCTTCTTGAACAGGCCGCCCTTGGATTCCTCAGCGGTTTCCTCGGTGGCTGCCGCGGTGCTTTCGGACGCAATTGCCTCGCGCTCTTCGCGGTCCTTCTTGTTCGCCTTGGCGGCAGACGCCTTGGCGCGCTGTGTTTTCGATTTGTGGGCCATTCTCGACCTCAGTTCTCGTTCGCAAACTTTACTGCTTATAACGCTAAACAAGCAGCCTGACTTCAAGCTGCTACACGTAGCAAATTGAACACAAGCTGCTCGGATCAAACAAGCTGGCAGGCCAGGAAGGACTCGAACCCTCAACTTCCGGTTTTGGAGACCGACGCTCTACCAATTGAACTACTGGCCTATACGCTTGCTTCTCCCCTATATTATCGAGTTTCGCGATGCAGGGTGTGATGACCGCACCACTTGCAATATTTCTTCATCTCGATGCGATCGGGGTTGTTCTGCTTGTTCTTCTTGGTCGTGTAGTTACGGCGCTTGCACTCCGTACACGCCAAGGTAATCATCGTACGCATCTGAAAACTCCTTGTGCCCTAGTAAACGTAAGGCATTCTTCGTGACACATGAATTCGTGAACGGGGCCCGCATTCCTGCGGGCCCCGCAGCAAGTTCAACCGAGGATCGTTACTTGTAGATCTTCGTGACACGGCCGGAGCCGACGGTACGACCACCCTCGCGGATAGCCAGGCGCAGGCCCTCTTCCATCGCGATCGGGTGAATCAGTTCTGCGTGAATCAGAACGTTGTCGCCCGGCATGACCATCTCAGTGCCCTCGGGCAGGTGAGCAACACCCGTGACGTCCGTGGTGCGGAAGTAGAACTGCGGACGATAGCCATCGAAGAACGGGGTGTGACGGCCGCCCTCTTCCTTGGTCAGGATGTAGATCTGAGCGTCGAACTCGGTGTGCGGGGTGACGGAACCCGGCTTGCACAGAACCTGGCCGCGCTCGATCTGGTCGCGCTTGATGCCGCGGAGCAGGCAGCCGATGTTGTCGCCGGCCTGAGCCTCGTCGAGCAGCTTGCGGAACATCTCGATGCCGGTGCAAACCGTGGACTGGGTCTCGCGGATGCCGACAATCTCCAGCGGGTCGTTGAGGTGAAGAACGCCACGCTCAACACGGCCAGTAGCAACGGTGCCACGGCCGGTGATGGTCATGGTGTCCTCGACAGCCATCAGGAACGGCTTGTCGGTGTCACGCTCGGGGGTCGGGATGTACTCGTCGACGGCGTCGAGGAGCTCCCAGATGCCGGCCTGCCACTCAGCGTCGCCCTCGAGGGCCTTCAGAGCAGAACCGCGGATGATCGGGGTGTCGTCGCCGGGGAACTCGTACTTGTCGAGGAGCTCGCGGGTCTCCATCTCGACGAGGTCGATGAGCTCTTCGTCGTCAACCATGTCGCACTTGTTCAGGAAGACAACCAGACGGGGAACGTTCACCTGACGAGCCAGCAGGATGTGCTCGCGAGTCTGAGCCATCGGGCCGTCGGTAGCGGCGATGACGAGGATAGCACCGTCCATCTGAGCAGCACCCGTGATCATGTTCTTGACGTAGTCAGCATGGCCGGGGCAGTCAACGTGAGCGTAGTGACGGGCATCGGTCTGATACTCGATGTGAGCGATGGAGATCGTGATGCCGCGCTCGCGCTCCTCGGGAGCCTTGTCGATGTCTTCGAAGGCCGTGAAGTCGGCGGTTGCGGTGCCGTGAGAGCCGTCGTTCTCGGAGAGAACCTTGGAGATGGCCGCAGTCAGCGTGGTCTTGCCATGGTCGACGTGGCCGATGGTGCCGATGTTTACATGCGGCTTAGAGCGATCGAACTTTTCCTTGGACATGGAAAATCACCCTTCCTCTAGAATTAAACGCTTATATAAAAAGTAGCACCCTCGGAGAGGATGCTTGAAGGCATGGTAGCGGTGACTGGATTCGAACCAGTGACGCCACGGGTATGAACCGTGTGCTCTAACCAACTGAGCTACACCGCCAAAAAAATACCCCCCAAAGGGGTAAGGGAACTCGTGGAGCCCGCGACCGGACTTGAACCGGTGACCTCATCGTTACCAACGATGTGCTCTACCGACTGAGCTACACGGGCGAGAAAAAATGGTGGGCGCGCTAGGATTCGAACCTAGGTAGGCATAGCCAACGGGTTTACAGCCCGTCCCCTTTAACCACTCGGGCACACGCCCATTTTGGCTCGCTCTTCATTCATGTGTACTTTGCAAGCTGCCTGCTCGCAAACGTTTTCGCGCTTGTGAGCGAAAGAATAATACGCTAGGTTTTCGAGCCTGTCAACCATTTACACGCCCCCGGGCGTGTCTTCATGAATACTACGTTTTCCCAGTTCAACGCTTTGATGGTTTTTGTTGAGTCCCTTGAATCACCACATGTTCACCCATCATGCCGGCGTTTCACCATCACATCGCCAAAACTCGGTCAAAACAATGCTCGAAAGTGTACCCCTCTCGCCCCACCAAAACGAAACGGCTGCGGAAAACCCCGCGGCCGTTTTTTGGAAACCAGGCTTTACTTCGTGTTTTATTAGATTACATACCGCACAGAAGCGACTCGACATAAGCGAGCTTCACGCAGCAGCAGAAAACGTCGAGCGCCTCATCCAGCTCCTCAATCGGAGGCAGCGACGGAGCGATGCGGATGTTGCTGTCGCGAGGGTCTTCACCGTCAGGCCACGTCGAACCTGCGGACGTGAGCACCACGCCTGCTTGCTTGGCAAGCTGCACGATACGCTTCGCCGTACCGTAAGGGGCATCGAACGAAACGAAGTAGCCGCCACGCGGCTTCGACCACGAGCACGCACCCAGCTCACCCAGGTTCTCGGAGAGCTTCTGCTCGACGAGTTCGAACTTCGGGCGCAATACCTCGGCATGCTTGGACATGTGCTCCGCAATGCCTTCTGCGTCCTTAAGGAAACGAGCATGGCGCAGCTGGTTGATCTTGTCGCCGCCGATCGTGGCAATCGACATGCGCTCTTTGAACTCGGCTACGTTATCAGGGCTCGATGCCATGGCCGCAATGCCAGCACCTGCAACCGTGACCTTGCTCGTCGACGCAAACTTAATGTAGCGGTTCGGGTTGCCGGACGCCTTGCACTCCCCCGCGATGTCGAGCAGGTGATCCTGATTTTCGGGCTCATCGTAGAGATGGTGCACCGCATAGGCGTTGTCCCAGAAGATGCGGAAATCGTGGGCTGCGCAGCGCAGATGCCCAAGCCTATGCACAACTTCGTCGGAGTACGTGACGCCACCGGGGTTCGAATACTTCGGCACACACCAGATGCCCTTGACCCGCGAGTCGGATGCAGCGATGTGCTCGACTTCGTCCATGTCGGGGCCATCCTCGTTCATGGGAACGGGAATGTTCGTGAACCCGAACGATTTGGTGATTGCGAAATGGCGATCGTAACCCGGCACGGGGCAGATCCATTTGATGTCGTCGTACTTGTACCACGGCTTGGATCCACGGGCGCCGAAGTCGTACAAACGGGCAACCGCGTTGTACATGAGCGTGAGGCTCGAGTTGCCGCCGACGATAACGTTTTCCGGCTCGTCGTCGAGAAGCACCGCCATCAGGCGACGCGCTTCGATGATGCCCTCGAGACCACCGTAGTTGCGACAATCGGTGCCTTCCTCCGAAATGAAGTCGCTCGAGGAACGGAACAAGGTGAGCATGCCTTCGGACAAATCGAGCTGCTCGCTCGACGGTTTACCGCGAGCCATGTTCAGCTTCAGGTCGCGCAGCTTGAATTGTGCGAACTCGTCCTCGAGTTGAACTTTCAGTTCGGTGAGCTCGGGTACGCTCATGTCGATGTAGGCCATAACTTCTCCTATCGTGAATGCGGAAGCCCCATTATACGCCACAGGCAACCGACTCTATTTCATCTGCGTTTCCAATTTGACCAAAAAGAAATTGCCCTTTTAGACAGCGAAACTCAAGAAAAGGGCAGCTCCTTTCGTGTGGAGCTGCCCTTCGTTCGCTTTACCAGCTGGTTTGAGCGCTACTGCAGCGGTATTTCACCTTCAAGAACGGCGTCGAGGCTGCGCTCGGGAGTCTCGTCGTCCATGTAGTGATCGAACTCGTCAAGCACGGCTTGCTCGGGTTCTTTGGTGAGCAACGACACAACGACGATGGCGATGGCGCTGCACAGGAATGCGGGCAGCAGCTCGTAGATGCCGAACACACCACCAAGCGGCTTGATCAGGTTATGCCAGATGATGACCATTGCAGCACCGGCGACCATACCGGCGATTGCACCCTGCTTGTTCGTGCGACGCCAGTAGAGGCTGAACAGGGTCAGCGGGCCGAAGCTTGCGCCGAGACCAGCCCATGCGTACGACACGACATTGAAGATGACCGAGTTTTCGTCCCATGCGATGAAGCAGCCGAAAATCAGTACGGCAGCCAACGTGATGCGCGACACGATGAGCACCTGATTGTCGGTCGCGTCCTTCTTGAACACGCCACGGAAAATGTTCTCGGCTACCGACGAACCGGTGATCAGCAGATAAGACGATGCAGACGACATCGATGCTGCGAGAATGCCGGAGACAACCAAGCCGCAGAAGAACGCCGGGAGCATCATCTTGGAGAGCACGATGAAGATGCTCTCAGCTGCCGATTGCGTCAGCAGCTCTGCAGGAATGATAGCGCGGCCGATCATGCCGATCATGACAGCGCAGAACATCGAGATGATGACCCATACAATGGCGATGCGACGAGACGTCTTGACTTCCTCTTCGCTGCGGATGCCGAGGAAGCGCACGAGCACCTGCGGCATACCGAAGTAGCCAAGGCCCCAGGACATCGTCGAGATGATGGTGAGCAGGCCGTATTCGGCAGGCACGCCGAACAGCGGCTGGCCGTTCTGAACGATCTGCATGCCGTCTTCACCGAGCTCAGGCGTGGCCATAGTGGTCATTGACAGGTAACCGGGGATATCGGAAAGGAACGCGACGGTGTTGTCGACACCGCCTGCCATGGTGATGGAGCCGATGACGACGACAGCCAGCGCAAAGAACATCAGGCAGCCCTGTACGAAGTCGGTCGCGACAACCGAAAGGTAGCCACCGACCATCGTGTACAGGAACACGATGAGAGCGCCGAAGACCATCATGACCGAGTAGTCCCAACCAAACAGGCTGTTGAACAGCTTGCCGCAGGTCACGAAGCAGCTGCCGCAGTAGACGCAGAAGAAGATCAAGATGATGACGGCTGCAACCGTCGCGATGATGTTCTTATTGTCATGGAAACGGTTCGAATAAAAGCCCGGCAGCGTGATGGAGTCATTGGCAACCACCGAGTACTTGCGCAGACGCTTGGCAACAAGCAGCCAGTTCAGGTAGGTGCCGATAGCCAGGCCAATGGCCGTCCAACCCACGTCTGACGCGCCGCAGAAGTACGCCAGGCCCGGCATGCCCATCAACAGGTAACCAGACATGTCCGACGCCTCGGCCGAGAGCGCCGTGAACCATGGACCAACCTTTCGACCGCCCAGGAAGTACTCGGATGCCGACGAATTCGACCGTTTCGCATAGACGAAGCCGATCGTGAGCACCACGACGAAATAGATGAGGATTGCGAGAACTACAAACGCATCCCCTGCTTGAAGTTGAAACATGACTAATCTTCCTCCTCTTTAAACGTAACTAAGCATTATAGCTTTAGCACGCTAGAGCGTGGAAACTTTTTTCGCTGTTTCTTGAAGCAGGTTTATTGGGGCAACTAGCTCGATTCGCGAGGCGATACGCCGAGCAACATCAAACCCGTCGTGCCGATAGCTTCGAAGTCGCCGATTTGAGACTCATCAAAACCCGTTGCCACCTCGCGATGGAACAATGCGTACAGCGGCACCTCTTCGGCAATCAAGTCGAAACACGCGTTCCAAGCATTCTGACGTTCGTCACCCGACAACTCGCGTGCTTGTTGTAACAACTGCTGCAGCTCTTCGAACTTGCCATCTCCCGCTTTCGCCCAGCATGAGCGGCCCCTCGTCCACACATTGTCGCCGTACCACCAGCTCATCAGCAAATCGGGATCGGCGCCGAAGCACGTCGGATCGCCAGGCGTCAACACGACATCGAACGGAAGAATGGCATCATCGTCTGACGGAGCCAACGCACTCCAATCGATATTAGATTCGTCGTTTTTCATCGTGATGCCAACTTCATCCAAGTCGCTTTGGATGCTATCGGCAAGGTCTTTTACCCAATTGTTGTTGACAGCCATGGTGAACGAGAGCTCTTTGACTCCCGCCTCGGCGAGAAGCGCACGGGCTTTGTCGGGGTTATACGAGTAGACCGTCGATGCCTCATGATAGTTTGCAAACGTCTTTGGCAAGAAACTGGTAACCGGAGCTGCGTGGCCATCCATCACGTCGTCGATGAGCTTCTCGACGTTAATCGCGTAGAAGAACGCTTGGCGCACACGCGGGTCATTAAATGGCTTCTTCTGGCAGTTGAACATCAGGAACGGTTGACCGAACCCCTGGATGTACTCAACCGTCTCAGAGCTGTTTTTCACGTCGTTCACACGCGGGAACGGGGTGTTTTCGCATACAGCCACAGATTTGTCGATTAGCAGGTCGCAGCGTTCGCTAGCATCAGACGACACCGTCCACACCATGCGGTCGAACTGCGCCGGAGTGCGTCCGTTGTAATGCGGGTTCGGAACAAAAGAAATCTCTTTTGCGAAATCGCCTTCGAAAGGTTCGTACTGCCAAGGCCCCGACCCACGTGGAGCCGTGCTCAGCTCTTCGTCGGTCATCGAAGCCGGGAACACTTTCACAAGCGAGAGACGACGCTGGAACAAATCACCAACTGGATAGCGAAGCGTAAACAGAACAGTTGTCTCGTCTTTTGCGACAACTGAAGCTATGAAAGACAGCATCGAAGCGTACGTTGCGCTTTCGAGGTCCCTGTTGAACGCGTTAACGACATCTGCGGCAGTGACAGCAGAACCATCGGAGAATTTCGCTTCTTCACGCAACGCCACCTCGAATTCGAGGTCGGACAGCTGGACGGGCTCCCCCGCTGCCAAAGCATTGTGCGCGCTGTAGGTTACGTAGTCGAGCTCGTAAAGCGCCTCGTAGACATGCCAGCCCGCCGAAACCCAGAGAGCGCGCGTGTTGCCCACAGGACTTGCCTCGGCAACAGGCGCCGGATAATCGAGTGCTGCGCGCAACTCGGTAGGTTTTGCCGACTCAGCAGAAGACGATTCCGAAGATTCGCTGGAACCAGAAGCGGTGTTGGACGAGACGGAAGCACCACCGTTCGCACAACCCGCCACACCCGCAACGGCTCCCATGGCCAACGCACTCGCAGCCACAAAAGAACGTCTGGTGAAGCCCCCATGCGCTTCGAATTCCGTCATTCCAACCCCTATCTCGCTATCGTCAGCAACCGATGTGCTTTGTAGTGTCCCATTATCCGATATAATTCGCGCGGATAAAAATTCCGACAAAAACAGCGCGTCCACCCCGAGCTGTGCGCAAATCTGAGAGCTGCAACATGACACCGAAACAACCGGCACCTCCCGCATCGAGCGACGCAGTGCGCAAATCGATGCAAGGCAACAAACGCCGTGACACCAAGCCCGAGATGATTGTGCGCAAGATGCTGCGCGAACTGGGATTCCCCGGCTATCGGCTCGACTGGAAGAAGGCGCACGGACATCCTGATATCGCCTACCCTGGGCGCAAGATCGCCATTTACGTCATGGGTTGCTTCTGGCATCGACACGAAGGCTGCAAGTACGCGAGCACGCCGAAGACGCATGCTGATTACTGGGAAGCGAAGTTTGCCCGAAACGTCGAGCGCGATGCGGAAGTGCGCGCAGCTATGGAGGCAGACGGCTGGCAAGTAGTTGAGATTTGGGAATGCGAGCTCAAGAAAGACCGCATCGACGAAACCCGCGAGCGCCTCCAGCGGGAAATTTCCTACGCATTCATCAACCTCTAGTTTTCACGCCGGTCAACCGCGGACGGGCCCCGTACCTTGCTGGGGCGCCTGTCAACCGCGGAAGAGACCGCATCCC
>CACZAR010000081.1 GCA_902779135.1 uncultured Coriobacteriaceae bacterium
AAGGTTGTCTATGCGACCAAGCGCATGCTCGACGCCTGCGCTCCGGGCGGCGGCTTCGTCATGGACTGCTCCATCGTGTGCGACCACTTCAAGGAGGAGAACTTCAACGCTTGGTACGAGACGACGCTGGAGTACGGCAAGTACTAGTGGCAAAAGGCGCTAAGCCGGCGATATGACTCGCTGTGAACGCGGTCCCAATTGGGACCGCGTTCTTCGTTTCTGTGGCCGCTTTGTGGTTGTGCTCACATGCTCGATCACTTTCCCCGCAGGAAAGTGATTTCCCGCAGGAGGATGCGAATCAATTTCCCCGGGGGAAAGTGATTTTCTTCAAGCGTTTGTGTCACGCGCGATTTGCCGATGCAGCAACGAAATCGCGGAACAGCGGATGCGGTTTTCCAGGACGGCTCTTGAACTCGGGATGAGCCTGCGTGCCCACGAACCAGGGGTGGTTCGGTAGCTCAATCATTTCTGTGAGGCGCCCGTCAGGGGATAGTCCTGAAATCGCCATCCCATGCTCGACAAGCTGGTCGCGGTACGCGTTGCTCACCTCGTAGCGGTGGCGGTGCCGCTCGTAAATCAGCTCCGATCCGTAAGCCTCATAGGCGCGCGTTCCGGACGCAACCTTGCAAGGGTAAGCTCCCAGGCGCATGGTGCCACCCTTGTTCTCAACGTCTTCCTGCTCGGGCATAAGGTCAACGACGAAAGGAATGGACGTCCCATCCGAGGCAAGCGTGCCTTCATCGGCGAATTCAGCTGATGTTGCACCTTCGAGGCCGATGACGTTCCGCGCGAATTCGCACACGGCGGCTTGCAGTCCCAAGCAGATTCCCAAGAAGGGAATGCCGTTCTCGCGAGCGAACCGCACGGCAGCTATCTTGCCTTCGAAGGCCCGCTGCCCGAAGCCGCCGGGAACAAGGATTCCGTCCATCCCTTGCAGCACTTCGGCAACGTTCGCTTCGGACAGCTCCTCGCCGTTAATCAAGTGGATGTTCACGTCAACGCCGTTAGCTACGCCTGCGTGGTGAAGGGCCTCAACGACCGACAGGTAGGCGTCTGGCAGGCTCGTGTATTTCCCAACGACAGCGATATCAACCTCGCCGTCACATTGCGCAGCGGCTGCTACGTAATCCTGCAATGGCGCTTGGTGCAGCTCGCCTTCGGGCAATTTCAACCTGTGTAGTACCTTCACGTCGAATTCCTGCTCGAACAGGTCGATAGGCACCTCGTAGATGCTCGGCGCATCGACGCAGGATAGGACAGAGTCCAAGTCGACGTCGCAGAAATGGGCGATTTTCGCGCGGACGGCGTCGTTCACTTCGTGGTCGGACCGGCATACGATGAAGTCGGGTTGGACGCCCATCGAGCGCATCTCCTTCACAGAGTGCTGTGTGGGCTTCGTCTTGACCTCGTGAGCGGCAGCGATGTAGGGTACGAGGCTCACGTGCACGAACACGACGTTGTCTACTCCCAGCTCATGGCGTAGTTGACGGACCGCCTCGATGAACGGTTGGCCTTCGATGTCGCCGATGGTTCCGCCGATTTCAGAGATCACGATGTGGGCGCCGGTCTGCGTAGCCGCGCGCAAAATGCGATCCTTGATGGCGTCGGTGACGTGTGGAATGACCTGAACGGTGCCGCCCAAGAAATCGCCCCGTCTCTCGCGGGCGACAAGCGACTGGTAGATCGAGCCCTGCGTGAAGTTCGATTCACGCGAGAGGCTTTCATCGATGAACCGTTCGTAGTGGCCGAGATCGAGATCGCCCTCGTGACCATCGTCGGTCACGAAGACTTCGCCATGCTGGAATGGGCTCATCGTGCCGGGGTCGACGTTGAGATAGGGGTCCATCTTCTGCATGGTCACCTTGTAGCCGCGCGCTTTGAGCAGATGCCCGAGCGAAGCGGCTGTGATGCCCTTGCCCAACGACGATACAACGCCGCCCGTTACGAAGATGTGCTTTGCCATGTGGCCTCCCGTCCTCGTAGCATGAAAAAAGCGCCTGGCGGACATACTCGGAATGCCCTCCAAACGCCTCTTGATTATAAGACGTGTGCCGTTGCTCGTTTTTCTGCCCGAGAAGTTTAATCGCCTCGAAATGCAGTCGAAATAGATGCGACATGTTCCCCGCGGGAATTTGATCGCCAATCACTCTCCCAATCAATTTCCCCCGGGGAAACTGATTTCCCGCGGGGAAATTGATTCAGGACATAGTTCCTGCGGTACGTCTTTCCGAGAAGTGAATTTCACCACATTCGTATTACGGTGTTGTGCAATCTGCTCAATTTAGAATAAAGAAGCGAAGCACACGGTATCTCCGCAGCTAACACCTATAATGATGGGGCATCGAACTACATGGGACAGCGTCCGTATCGCTTGATGCGGGCATGCTGGGGGAACCGGGTGGAAATCCCGGACAAGGGCCATTACTGTAACGCGTAAGCGAAGCCAGAGTACCCAGCCTGTCTCTTGGAGTGGCAAACCGTGAACCCCGGTTGTGCGCTCTACAGCATGCTCTGCCGACCGCCATTCAGCAACGGCACGGTGTCTGTACTGCACGTCGGCTCGGTTTCCACAACAATACAATTCGGTGGACGCGTTCTCGAAGAGGAAGCGCGGCTGGTAATTGTTGTCCGCTATAGCGATAGGTGCGAAGATGAAGCAAGGCAAGTTGTACGGCGTGAGCGTGGGTCCCGGCGACCCGGAACTCATGACGCTCAAGGCGGTGCGCGCTATCAAGGAAGTCGATGTCTTGGCTGTGCCCAACATCGGGCACAAGCGTCAGACGGCGCTTTCCATCGCTGAAGAATATACCGACGGCAAGCTTCAGATCGAGTGTTCGACGCCCATGACGCGCGACGCGCAGGTTCGTCAGGCTGCTTATGCCGAAAATGCACGGGTGATTTGCGAGCACCTGGCCGCTGGGCGCAACGTTGCCTATTTGTGCTTGGGCGACATCGGCGTGTACGCCAGTTTCGCACCTGTGAACGAGCAGGTGCGGGCTGCCGGCTACGAGGTGGAAATCATCCCGGGCGTCACGTCCTTTTCCGCCAGCGCTGCCCGACTGGGCATAGTGCTCTGCGAGGGTTCTGAGCGCTTGCTCGTTTCGCCGGTAATGTCCGGCAACGTTGACGAAATCCTCGACGTTCCTGCCAACAAGGTATTCATGAAATCAGGCAAGGCCGTGCAGGAGCTGCGTGACAAGCTGGCTGAGCGCGGCGAGCTCGACAAAGCAAGCATGGTCGCAAACTGCGGCTTGCCTGATGAGAAGGTGTTCGAACACCTTGCCGATATTGACGACGACGGCGACTACTTCTCGGTCGTCATCGTGAAAGGATAACCAAGAAGGGACGGTCCCTTTTGGCTGTTGGCACGACATGATAGAGATTCGCAACCTCACAAAGAAATTCGGTGACTTCAAAGCCGTCGATCATCTCGATTTGACCATCGAGACGAACGAGTTCATGGGCCTGCTCGGGCCGAACGGTGCGGGCAAGACCACGACCATCTCGATGATGTCGACGGTGCTGTTGCCGACCGAGGGCGAAATCCTCGTCGACGGCCAGCCGCTCAACCGCAAGGCTGCTGCGGTCAAGCGCAAGCTTTCGGTCGTGACGCAGGAATACTCGATGCGCCAGGACATGACCATGAACGAGGTCATGGAATACCAGGGGCGCTTGTACTACATGCGCAAAAAGGAGATCAAAGCCAAAACCGCCGAGCTGTTCGAGTTCGCGGGGCTTTCCGATTTCGGGCACCGCACGGTGCGTCACCTGTCGGGCGGTATGAAGCGCAAGCTCATGATCTGTCGCGCGCTCATGGTCGAGCCCGAAATCTTGTTGCTCGACGAGCCGACAGCCGGCATGGATGCGTTGGCGCGCCGACAGATGTGGGATTTGCTTCGTAGCCTGAAAGACCGCAATCTGACGATTCTGCTGACGACCCATTTCATCGACGAGGCGCAGGCTTTGTGCAACCGCGTGGCGTTCATCGACGGCGGCAAGCTCGACGTCGTGGACGCGCCGTTGACGCTCATCGAACAGCTGGGTCCGTTCGCAATCGACTGCATGGAAGACGGGAAGCTGGTCAGCAGCTATTTCCCCACGCGCGAAGCGGCCATCGACCGGTTGCGGGAGCTTCCCGACGACGCGGCGCTGCGCGCGACAACATTGGAAGACGTATTTGTGGAAAGGGTGGGGCACCATCTGACGCGCAAGTAGCGCAGGGGTGCAAACGACGGTATGGGAATCCTCACAGTACTGTGGGAAAAATGGGCGGAGTTCAAGCGCGACTTCTACAAGATCACGGTCGCGGCCATGATTTCGCCGCTCATGTACTTGCTCGTGTTCGGGTTGGGCATTCAGACCACCTCGCACGGCGAGCCGTACCTGAACTTCCTCATCCCGGGCATTGTCGCCATGGTCACCATGACGGGCAGCTTCTCGGCCGTGTCGCAGAACATGAGCGTGCAGCGCCTTTACGAAAAGGCGCTCGACCAGGTGATGGTTTCGCCGACGCCGCTCTGGCAGTTCATCGTGGGCCAGATCGTGGGTGGTGCTTTGCGCGGTATGTACGCGGCACTCGTGATCTTGCTGCTCATCTCGCCAATTCGAACGTCGCTTGTGTTCACGCCGCTGTCGTTCGCCATCATGTTCCTGAACGGCACCGTGTTCGCCACCATTGCGGTCGCACTGTCGTTCCTGGCGAAGAGCTACACTGACGCGCCGCGCTTCAACACCTACATCATCATGCCCATGTCATTCCTGTGCAACACGTTCTTCTCGACCGACCAGATGCCCCACGGCATCAAGGAGTTCGTGAGCGCACTGCCGCTATCGCAGACGTCCGACATGGTGCGCGCCATCGCACAAGGCAACGATCCCAACTTGATGGGCGTGCTCATTTTGCTCGCCTACCTCGTGGTGTTCGCCGCTATCTCGTTCGCGTTCATCTACAAGAAGAAGAATCTCTAAAGGAAAGGGAGGCGTTCGTGAAAGGTTTGCTCTCGGTCAGCTTCGGCACATCGTATGCGGATACGCGTGCGAAGACCATCGACGCAATCGACGCGAAGCTCGCTGCAGCGTTTCCCGAAAGGGCTTTCTACAGCGCATGGACGAGCCCGCGTATCATGGCGAAGGTGCTAGCCGAACGCGGCGAGCACCATGACTCGCTCGACGAGGCGTTTGCACGTTTGGATGCCGATGGCGTCGATGACCTCGTCGTTGCCACGATGTGTCTCATGCAGGGTGGCGAAATGCGCAAGATCTCCGAAGCTGCGCATGCATGGGCGGCTCAAGAGGGGCACACGGTTCGCCTTGCCGATCCTCTGCTGACCGCTCCTGCAGACCACGCTGCCATGGCGCAAGCTTTGGCGGATGAATTCGTGCATGTTCCCGCAACCGAAGCGGTAGTGTTCATGGGCCACGGCTCAGCGATGGGCTCCAACCAGTTGTACAGCGACGTTCAAGATGCGCTGCATGCAATCGGCAAGCGCAATTTCCTTGTTGCGACCGTCGAAGGCACACCGACTCTCGATGATGCGATGCACGAGCTCGAGTCGCTCGGTTCCGACCGCGTGTGGTTGGCGCCGCTCATGATCGTAGCGGGCGATCACGCGCGCAACGACCTTGCAGGCGACGGCGAAGAATCATGGACGAACCGATTGGCAGTGCGCGGTTTCGAAACAGAAGTCGTGTTGAAGGGCCTTGGCGAGTACGCAGCCGTTCAAAAACTTGCGGTCGACCATGCCCGCGATGCGAAGGAAATCTAACTACATGTTCGCACGTCCTCGACAGAATCGCATTCCTCTCCAGTTGCTCGCGCTGCTTGCCATTGTGCTTTCATGCACGCTTGCACTTCCAGCATTTGCAGACGAAGGGCACAACAAGGTTGCGCCCGACAGCGAGACCGCATCTGCGAAGACGTTGTTGCGGGAGGGCATGTCGCCCATCGATGCGAGAGATGTTGTGGACGGCGTCTACGAAATCGAGGCCGAGTCGTCCTCCCCGTTCTTCAAGATCAAGAGCGCTACGTTGACCGTGCGCGATGACCAGATGACGGCTCAAATCGGTCTTGATTCGAAATCCTATCCGCTCATCTACATGGGAACGGCAAAGCAGGCAGCTGCGGCGCCTGCCAGCGATTACATCGAGTTCGACGGCAACTCGTGGACGTTCACCGTTCCTGTTGATGCGCTCGATCAGGAAATAGATTGCGCGGCTTACAGCAAGCGCAAGAAGCAATGGTACGACCGCAAGCTCATGTTCTATGCGGCATCCCTTCCCGATGGTGCGTTGAGGTTCGACCCACCGGTGTATGGCGATCCGATCGAAGCAGGCTCTGCAAGTGCGGCTGCGGCGGGGACCGACGCATCGACCGTTACCGTTCGAGACGACGGCTCCGAAGCCGTCGCGGTCGACATGCCCGACGGCGAATACTCCATCGAAGTGAACATGACTGGCGGCAGTGGCCGTGCGTCCGTGAGCTCGCCGACGTGGCTCATCGTGAAGGACGGTCATGCGTATGCCCGCTTGCTGTGGAGCAGCTCGTACTACGACTACATGATCGTCGACGAGGTCCGCTATGAGAACCAGACCGACGATGGCAGCAACTCGACGTTTATCATCCCCATCGCGAAGATGGACGACGAGATCGATGTCATCGCCGACACGACGGCCATGGGCGATCCCGTCGAGGTCGAATACCACTTGACGTTCTACTCGGCGACGATTGACGACAAGGACGCGATTCCACAGGAAGCGGCCATCAAGGTGCTGTACATCGCGCTGGTTGTCATTGTCGTGGGCGGCATACTGAACTACGTGTTGAAGAAAAGACGGAAACGATAGGGCGAAGCCGCGCGGAGTTTTCCGAAATGAATCGAAGGGCAACCTCTCGATGCACTTGCAAGGAAAATCGGGTAGCGCGGCATTGAGGGAGAGACAAGGATAGGTGCGATTGCGATGCACGATGAGTTAATTTGCATGATTGGCACCGATCACAGTTTGGCATCGGCGGATGTGCGCTCGGCGTTCGCGTTGCCAGCAGATGTGCGCGAGGATGTTCTGGCGCTCGCGCGGGCCAAGCTTGGCGCGACGGGAGTGGTGCTGCTCGCAACATGCAACCGCACGGAGTTGTGGGCGAGCTTCGATGGCGTTGATGCGCCGGTGCGTTCGGTCGACGAACATGGAGTGCCTCAGCCAGATGATCAGATGCTGCAAACGATTTGCGACATGCATATGGTCAAGCCCGAAGATTATGCGCGCTATTTCATGTGCCGCTCAGGGGATGAGGCTGTGAGCCATTTGTTCAACGTGGCATGTGGGCTGCGCTCAGCAATTGTGGCCGAAGACCAGATCGTCTCGCAGGTGAAGCAGGCCGTCACCTATTCTCGCGAAATCGGAGTGGTTGACAGCGTGCTCGAGGTGCTGTTCCGCCAGGCCATCACAGCTGCCAAGCAGGTCAAGAGCGGCGTGCGGTTTACGCGTGCGTATACGACCGCAGTCGAGCAAGCCGTGAGCCTCCTCGAAGAGGATGGCGTCGATTTCCTGAGCACGACGTGCATGGTCATCGGCAACGGAGAATACGGCCGCCTTGCTGCATCGACGCTCGCTGCGCGCGGCGCCAAAGTGCTCGTCACCGTCAGGCAGTACACGCATGGCACCGTTTCGGTGCCGCTTGGTTGCACGGGGGTGCCGTACGAGAATCGCTACGATTACCTCGATAACTGCAAGATCGTGATGAGCGCGACGACGAGCCCGCATTACACGCTCGAGCGCGAGCCGTTCGAGGCGGCACGCGCATCGAACGAGCCCATTGCGCTTTTCGACTTGGCGATACCGAACGACATCGACAGCTTCGCAACGGAGATCGGCTCTGAAAACGCACAGGCAATCGAAGCTGCGCAGAGGCTGCTTGCGTCGGGCATGAGCGAGTTCTGGGGCTGGTTCAATCGTCGCGACCTTTTAACTCACACGATGACGCCTTCGACGGTGTTCTTCCCGC